>NZ_JBEOVF010000006.1:0-308848 GCF_040295365.1 Streptomyces sp. NPDC002838
CCTCGGACAGCGTGATCTCCACAGCAGAGGGACCCGGATGTGACATACCAACAGGCTACTTACTAACCCTCAGGATTTCTGGCGCATCACACTAGCGGGTCCTGAAGAGGCAGAGAACGGCCGTCGAACCGTCCTCGTCGGGCGTGGGGCTCGGGCACATGCTCTCCCACCCCTCCGGAAGCGAAGGCGTCGGAGTGGCCTCCTGGCGGCCGTACGGCGTCGGCGGCTCCGCCGACTCCCGCAGCAGCAACGTGAACCCGCCCCCGACGGCCACGGCGACCGCCCACACCGCCACGACCCACCGCCGCACCCGGAGACGCGGTCCTTCCTCCGTCATGCCCGTGCTCCCTCCCGCATGGGTGCACGTTAGTCCCCCAGGCGCGCCGCCCGCCCCTGCAAGTACCGCCGCTCCGGCAGGCTCAGGGTCCTGGCGGCCGCCGATTCGTAGGCGGCGCGGGCTTCGTCGTACGAGCCCGCGCGCTCCAGGAGATGGCCCCGGACCGCGTCCAGCCGGTGACCCTCGCTCAGCTTCCCCTCCATGGCGTCCAGTTCGCCGAGACCGGCCCGCGGGCCGTGGACCATGGCGACCGCGACCGCGCGGCCGAGGCGTTCGACGGGCCCGGGGACAAAGCAAACGAGGCAAACGAGGCGGACGAGGACGTCGTACAGGCCGAGGACCTCCCGCCAGTCGGTGGCGTCCGTGGACGGCGCCTCGTCGTGTACGGCTGCGATGGCGGCCCGCACCTGGTAGGGACCCGCGGGTCCCCGGCTCAGCGCCCGGGTGACCAGCGCGACGCCCTCCTCGATCGCCGCCTTGTCCCAGCGGCCGCGGTCCTGTTCGTCGAGCGGGATCAGCTCGCCGTGCGGTCCGGTGCGCGCGTCGCGGCGGGCGTCGGTGAGCAGCATCAGGGCCAGCAGGCCGGCCACCTCGCCGTCGTCGGGGAGCAGCCGGTGCACCTCACGGGTCAGCCGTATCGCCTCCCGGGCCAGATCGCGCCGCTGGAGGCTCGGGCCCGAGGTCGCCGTGTACCCCTCGTTGAAGATCAGGTAGAGGGTCTGCAGTACGGCGGGCAGGCGCGCGGCCCAGTTGTCCGGCCGCCCGAAGCGCACGCCCCGCACCTTCTGCTTGGCCCGGCTGATCCTCCCCCAGCTCTCGGCTTCGCTCGAACCGGGGCACCCCCATCGCCATGGTGGTCTCGGGGACGAGGTACGCCCGGGCGATCTCCGCCGTGGTCAGACCGCCGACCGCGCGCGGGGTGAGCGCGGTCTGCGCGGGCGGGGTCAGGTCCGGATGGCAGCACAGGACGAACAGCGAGAGCGTGTCGTCCTCGCGGGGCGCCCGGTCCGTGGTGACGAACGCGTCGCGCGGGGTCAGCGCCGCCACCCGTTCCTCCCGCGCCCGCCGCGCCTCCTCCGCCCGCAGGGCGTCGGTCAGCCGCCGCGAGGCCACCTTGATGAGCCACCCGCGCGGGTTGTCCGGCACGCCTGCCGAGGGCCACTGTCCGGCCGCCGCGAGCAGCGCCTCCTGTACGGCGTCCTCGGCGGCGTCGAAGTGGCCGTACCGCCTCACCAGCGCGCCGAGGACCAGAGGGATGAGGCCGCGCGAAGCGCGTCGTTGCGGGGTGGTGGTCGGGCGGCGGGCGGGAGCGTGCCGGCGCAGCAGGTCCTCGACCCCGGTCGTGCCTCTCACGGTCTCCTCAGACGTCCCCGGTGCCGTCCATGACGGGCCGGATCACCACCGGGGAGTTGGGGGCGCCTTCCGGCTGGGGGCAGCGGGTAATGCGGTCGGCGATCTCGGTGACCCGCTCCAGGCTCTCGCACTCCAGCAGCCAGTAGCCCGCCAACAGCTCCTTGGTCTCGCTGTACGGCCCGTCGGTGATGACCGCCTTGCCGTCGTCGCCGAGCGTGACGGTGCGGGTCTGCGCCGGCTCGGCCAGGCCCTGCCCGTCGATCATCTCGCCGGTCTCCGACAGGTCGTCGTTGATCGCGCTCATGTAGGCGTACATCGCCTGGATCTCCTGCTCGCTCCACGCCGGGGAGCCCGGGGATGCCTTGCCGCGCATCGCCTCGTAGTCCGCCTGCGTGCCCTGCACCATGACCAAGTACTTCATGAGTCCGCTCCTTCGCGTCTTCGGCGTCTTCGGCCGGACCGCCCGCGGTGGGCGGCTCTCACAGGGGACGTCGGAGCCGGTCGGGGGTTCTCGACAAGTCGGCTCGGGATATTTTTTCGCGGCTCAGGGCTTCTTCGCGGCGGTCGTGCCGGTGCTCCTCGCGGCGGGAGCGCCGGGCTTGTCGTCGGCCGCGCCGGTTTCGGCGCCTTCCGCGCCTTGCTCGGCGTAGGCCTCGCACTCCGGGTCGCGGCACGGGCCGGGAACCCACACCGGGACCCACGCGCCCAGCGTCTTGTGACGCCGGACGACCGTGTCGACGGGCTGTCCGCAGACGGGACAGACGTACCTGTCGCTGTCCATGTCCTCAGGGTAGGCCTGGGCGCGGCTCAGCGCTTCCTGCTGTACGTACGAACCACGGCGCCGTTGGCGAAGCCGCGCACCGACTCCAGGGTGAACTCCGTGACCGCGAAGCCGGAGCCGAACATCGGCATGCCGGTGCCGTACACGATCGGATAGGTCTTGATGACGAGCTCGTCGATCTCGCCGATCAGCTCGCCCGCGAGCACGGAACCGCCGCACAGGTAGATACCGAACTCGCTGTCCTCGGCCTTCAGTTCGCGGACCTTGCCGACCAGGTCGTCGGCGATGATCTCGACATTCGGGTCCGGCGACTTGCGCAGGGTGCGGGACGCGACATATTCGCGCAGGTGGGCGTAGGGGCTGGTGATGCCCTCCTTCAGGGCCACGTCGTAGCTGGCCCTGCCCTGGATGATCGTGTCGAACCGCTTGTTCGGCACGTCGTCGAACCCGAAGGCCCGGCGGCCATGGGTCGGCATGGTCTCCGGGTACTCCGCCCTGATGATCGTGGAGTACTCCTCGTCGACGAAGGCGAGCATGGCCGAGGCGTCGCCGTCCGGGTCCCCGATGAACCCGTCGATCGAGCAGGCGATGAAGTAGGTGAGCTTTCGCAAGCCAGTCTCTTTTCATAGGCTGTCGCTGCAACGACTCCA
Source organism: Streptomyces sp. NPDC002838 (assembly GCF_040295365.1). Classification (NCBI taxonomy): domain Bacteria; kingdom Bacillati; phylum Actinomycetota; class Actinomycetes; order Kitasatosporales; family Streptomycetaceae; genus Streptomyces; species Streptomyces sp. NPDC002838. Next base: position 3,122 of record NZ_JBEOVF010000006.1, read on the forward strand.
GTTGTAGTACTTCACTTGTAGTGGTCGCAAGGGAATATCCGGAGACCGGGGAAAGTGGGAGAGAGGACTCCGCATGGTCAGCAACCCTGAGCGCCGGGCCGCGCTCGTCGACGCCGGGGTCGAGGTGCTAGCCCGCGAGGGGGCGCGCGGGCTGACGTTCCGCGCGGTGGACGCCGAGGCCGGGGTGCCCGTGGGCACCGCCTCCAACTACTTCACCGGGCGCGACGACCTGCTGCGGCAGATCGACGCCCGGCTGCACGAGCGGCTGGCGCCCGACCCCGAGGTGATCGCCGATCTGATGACGCGGCCGAAGGACCGCTCCCTGGTCGCCGCCTTCATGCACGACCTGATGGCCCGCGCGACCCGCGACCGCACGGGCTATCTGGCCCTGCTGGAGATGCGCCTGGAGGCCAACCGGCGGCCCGAACTGCGCGCCTCCTTCACCAAGTCGGTGCGTGCCGATCTGGAGGAGGGCATGGAGTTCCACCGGGCAGCCGGGCTGCCCGGCGGCGACGAGACCGTCGCCGTGCTCTATCTCGCCATGCTGGGGCTGCTCCTGGAGCACCTGACGCTGCCGCGCGTCCTGGAGGGCGTACTGCCCGGAGTGAGCGTGCCGGAGGGGTTGGTGGAGCGGATCGTGGAGGCGGTGGTGCCCGAGGCGTAGTTCAGGCCCGGGGTTCGCGCCACATCGGCCACATCTGCGGGCCGCCGTCCGGCAGATCGAGGGGCTGGCCGGCGAGCTCGAAGCCGAGGCGCTCGTAGAGCTTCCGGCTGCGGGCGTTGCTGGCTTCCAGGTAGGCCGGCACTCCGTCGCGGTCGCAGCGGTCGAGGACCGAGGCGATGAGCGCGGTGCCGAGGCCCTCGCCCTGGCGCTCGGGGGCCACCGCGATCATCCACAGGTAGGCATGGTCGCGGCCCGAGGGGTGGATGCCCGCGGTCAGCCGGCCGATCAGTTCGACGCGCTCGTTGTCCGGGTCGACGGCCGCGCGCACCTGGGCCGGGCCCTCGTCGTCGGCGTCGCCTCCGTGGTCGTCCGCGGGCACGGACAGCCACAGCGCGCACGCCGTGCCGTCCTCGGTGACATCGACCCGCCCGTGGGCGAGCACGATGTCGGTGAACGCGGCCATCAGCCTGGGGTGGGTGGTACGGCGGTACTCGTCACCGGGGAACACCCAGCGGCTGACCGGATCGTCCTGGAAGGCCTCGTCCAGAAGCCGGACGACCAGCTCGCGGTCCCCCTCGTCGGCCGTCCGGATCGCCACGCCCATGTCCCGCCCCTTCGCCTCAACCGTCGTTGGCTGTACGGGGGTTGAGCCTACAGAGGATGGCGTGGAAACGGGCGGGCCCCGCACACCGTGGGGATGTGCGGGGCCCGCCGACCGGAGTCCGCGGTGGGCGTGCGGGGTCAGGAGCCGCACGCTTGCCGTGGCTCCGGCGTCTTGACGTCCTCCCCCCTGCTGGACGCCGGTCAGCTGCTGCGCCGGGTCACGAACTCGGCCAGCGCGAGCAATCCGCCCGCGGCTTCCGGGTCGGACACCGCGCGGGTCAGTTCCTGCATGGCGCGGGCCATCCGGTCGGCCGCCTGGACCTGCGCCCAGTCGCGTCCGCCCGCCTGCTCCACGGCCAGCGCCGTGCGCGCGAGGTCCTCCGCGCCCCCCTGCTCGTACGGAACCCCGTACAGCTCGGCCAGTTCGGAGGCGGCCGGTGTACCGGAGGCGAGCGCGGCGACCACCGGCAGCGACTTCTTGCGGGCGGCGAGGTCCGCGCCGGCCGGCTTGCCGGTGCTGCGCGGGTCGCCCCATATGCCGATCACGTCGTCGATGAGCTGGAAGGCGAGCCCGGCCTCACGGCCGAACGCGTCCAGGGCCTCGACGTCCTCCTCCGGCGCTCCCGCGTACAGCGCGCCGAGGGCGCAGGCGCACCCGAGCAGCGCGCCCGTCTTGGCCTCGGCCATGGCCAGGGCCTCGTCGAGGGTGACCTCGTCCGGGCGGCACAGCTCCATGGCCGTGTCCGCGTGCTGGCCGGCGCACAGCTCGACGACGCAGGCCGCGAGCCGGGCGGCGGCCCGCGAGGACGCCGGGTGCGGGTCCTCGGCGAGCAGCCGCAGGGCCAGCGCCTGGAGGGCGTCCCCGGCGAGGATCGCGTCCGCGTCGCCGAACACGGTCCACGCGGTGGGCCGGTGCCGCCGGGTGGTGTCGCGGTCCATCACGTCGTCGTGCAGCAGCGTGAAGTTGTGGACCAGTTCCACCGCCGCGGCCGCCCGTACGGCCGCCGCCCGCGCCCGCTGTCCGCCGAGCGCGGCGGCCGCGGTGAGGACGAGCGCCGGGCGGATCGCCTTGCCCGCGTTGCCGGTCGCGGGTGTGCCGTCCGCATGCTCCCAGCCGAAGTGGTAGAGCGCGATACGGCGCATGGAGCCGGGCAGCGACTCCAGGGCGGAGCGCAGCTCGGGGTCGACCGACGCCCGGGCCCCCTCCAGGATCACCGCCGCCTCGTGCCCGTCGAGCGATCGCTTCCCTGTGGAGCTCTGCTTCGTCTCCGTCATGAACTCGGCCATGGGGTCCCCCTCGGAGAGTCCGCGGACGGTGGCGCTTCCGCTGTGGCTGGGCACATACGACCGGGGTGTACCCGCCCCGCGGGCCGGGGACACGGCTTCCAGGTGCGGAAACATCACCCCCAGCGGCCGATCTCGACGTTCTCCAGGACACCGAGCGCGTCCGGCACGAGAACCGCCGCCGAGTAGTAGGCCGTCACCAGGTATTTGATGATCGCCTGCTCATTGATGCCCATGAAGCGCACGGACAGGCTCGGCTCGATCTCGTCCGGGATGCCGGCCTGCTGCAGGCCGATGACGCCCTGCTCGGCCTCGCCGGTACGCATGGCGATGATCGAGGACGTACGGGCCTCGGTGACCGGGATCTTGTTGCAGGGGTAGATCGGCACTCCCCGCCACGTGGGAATCCGGTTGCCGGCCACGTCGATGGTCTCGGGGACGAGTCCGCGCCTGTTGAGCTCACGGCCGATCGCGGAGATCGCGCGCGGGTGGGCGAGCAGCAGCTTCGTCCCGCGCCGCCTGCTGAGCAGCTCGTCCAGGTCGTCGGGGCTGGGCACGCCGTCGTGCGGCTGCAGCCGCTGGTCGTACTCGCAGTTGTGCAGCAGCCCGAACTCGCGGTTGTTGATGAGCTCGTGCTCCTGGCGTTCCTTCAACGCCTCGACCGTCAGCCGGAGCTGCTGCTCGGTCTGGTTCATGGGCTGGTTGTAGAGGTCGGCCACACGCGAGTGGATGCGCAGCACGGTCTGGGCGATGCTCAGTTCGTACTCGCGGGGCCTGGCCTCGTAGTCGACGAAGGTGTGCGGGATGTCCGGCTCGCCGTCGTGGCCCGCCGCGAGGTCGATCTCCTTCTCGCCGTACTTGTTGGTGCGCTGCGAGGGGATCGAGCGCTGCGCCTGGAGGTGCTCGCCCAGGGACTCGGAACGCTCCGCGACCTGCTCCACGTCCTGGCGGGGCAGCACGAGGACCGTGCAGGCGGTGACCGCGCGGGCCGTGTACTCCCAGATGGCGTCGGAGTCGAGCAGCGCCTGGTCACCGAGGTACGCCCCGTCGGCGAGGACTCCGAGGGATTCGTCCTCCCCGTACGGGCCCGTGCCGAACCTCTCCACCCTGCCGTGTGCCAGCAGGTACACCTCGTCGGTCGGACTGCCGAAGGAGGCGACCACGTCCCCCGCGGCGAACTCCCGTTGCTCGCAGCGCCGGGCGAGCTCGGTGAGCACGTCCTCGTCCTCGTACGACCGCAGCGCGGGCAGTTCGCGCAGTTCGCCCGGGATCACTTCGACGCGGTCGCCTGTCTTCACGAACGTGACCCGGCCGTCCCCGACGGCGTAGGTCAGCCGCCGGTTCACCCGGTACGTGCCGCCCTGCACGTTCACCCAGGGAAGCATGCGCAGCAGCCAGCGGGAGCTGATCTCCTGCATCTGAGGTGCGGACTTGGTGGTGGTGGCCAGGTTCCGCGCGGCCGCCGTGCCGAGGCTCTGCTGCGGCCTGTCCTGTTCGGTGCGGACCTCTTCGCCTACCGACATAAGGAATGCCCTCCCGGTCATGCACCGGCACCGATCTGCGCCGGGCATCGATCTGCACGGACAAGCCTTCCAGCACGAAGTGTGCTGGTGCCATTACACGAAAGAGCGGGAATGGATCACCGTCGGCTGGGCACATATGGGAATCCTGTCCACCGGACGGAAGTTGTCCGGATCGGCTCGCACGCCGTGCGAACGAGTAGTCCGGAGCGTGCGGTTCCGGTACAAGCAGCGGTACCAGACGGCCGCGCACCGCGGCCGACGCGCAGCACGAAGGAGGCGATCATGGCCTCACCCATGTCCGCGGGCAAATTCCTGGCCGGGCTGAAAGCGGAAGGACTCACCGTCGTCGAGGTCGGCGACTGGGAGCACCACAACCGCAACCACAAGGGCCCCTGGGGGCCGGTCCACGGCGTGATGATCCACCACACGGTGACCAAGGGCAGCAAGCGGACGGTGGAACTCTGCCGGGACGGCTACGCGGACCTGCCGGGGCCGCTGTGCCACGGCGTCATCACCAAGGACGGCAGGGTCCATCTCGTCGGCTACGGCCGCGCCAACCACGCCGGCCTCGGCGACGACGACGTGCTGCGCGCGGTGATCGCCGAGAAGGCGCTGCCGCGCGACAACGAGGCCAACACCGACGGCAACCGGCACTTCTACGGCTTCGAGTGCGAGAACCTCGGCGACGGCAAGGACCCCTGGCCCGCGGCCCAGCTGGAGGCGATCGAGAAGGCGGCCGCCGCGATCTGCCGCCACCACGGGTGGACGGAGCGGTCGGTCATCGGCCACCTGGAGTGGCAGCCGGGGAAGGTGGACCCGCGGGGCTTCACGATGACGTCGATGCGGCAGCGGATCCGGGAGCGCTTGCAGTAATGGCACACGCGACCGACCAGTGGTGACAATGAACCCGTGACCAGCCTCGACACCCTCCACCCCCGTCTCCCCTCCCCCCTGCAGGAGATCGAGGACCCCCGGTTCACTCACCACGGCACCCGTCTCCTCCTCAAGCGGGACGACCTCATCCACCCGCAGCTGATCGGCAACAAGTACCGCAAGCTCGCGCCGAACCTCACCGCCGCGGCCGGCCGTACCGTCGTCACCTTCGGCGGCGCGTACTCCAACCACCTGCGCGCCACGGCCGCCGCGGGCCGCCTGCTCGGTCTGCCCACCGTCGGTGTGGTCCGCGGCCAGGAACTGGCCGACCGCCCGCTGAACCCGTCGCTGGCCAGGTGCACGGCCGACGGCATGCGGCTGCACTTCGTCGACAGGTCGACGTACCGCCACAAAACCGAACCGGAGACCCTGGCGGCCGTCCTGCGCGCGGCGGACGCCGAGGGCGCGTACGTCGTCCCGGAGGGCGGCAGCAACGCCGAGGCCGTCCGGGGATGCCACGCGCTCGGCGAGGAGCTGCGCGGGCGGGCCGACGTCGTCGCGCTCGCCTGCGGCACCGGTGGCACCCTCGCGGGCCTGGCCGCCGGGCTGGCCCCCGACCAGCGTGCGGTGGGCGTCCCCGTCCTCAAGGGCGGTTTCCTCACCGCCGACATACAGGCCCTGCAGCAACAGGCCTTCGGCGGCCCCCGAGGCACCTGGCACCTCGACGACCGTTTCCACTTCGGCGGCTACGCCCGCACCACCCCCGCACTGGACGCCTTCGCCGAGGACTTCGAGGACCGCCACGCACTGCCCGTCGAGCGTCTCTATGTCGCCAAGTTGCTGTACGCGCTGGTGACCCTGGCACAAGAGGGCGCCTTCGCGCGCGGGACGACGATCGCGGCCGTCGTCACCGGCCGCCCCTTCCCCTGAGACGCACCAGGCGCCTACGCCGCCTCCCGGTAGGCCGCCGCCTCCTCCAGGTCCAGCCTGCGCAGCAGCGTCCGCAGCATCTCGTCGTCGATGTAGCGGCCGTCGCGCAGCTTCACGAACACCGCGCGCTCGACTCCGATCATCTCCCGGGACAGGCGCCGGTAGGTGTCGTCGGCGGTCTCGCCGGTGAGGGCGTTGACCTGGCCGAGGCGCTCCCAGACGGCGTTGCGGCGGCGTTCCAGGACCGCGCGCAGGCGGTCGGCCAGCGGTGGCGGGAGGGCGTTGCGCTCGCCGGAGAGGAGTTCGTCCAGGTGCCGCTCGGCGGCCCGGGAGGCCTGCGCCTGGGCGTTGGCCTCCGCGAGCGTCTCGGCCTGCGTGTCCCGGCCGGGCAGCTTCAGCAGGCGGATCAGCGGGGGCAGGCTCAGGCCCTGGAGAACCAGCGTCCCGATGACCGTGGTGAAGGTCAGGAAGAGGATCAGGTTGCGCTCGGGGAAGGGTTCGCCGCCGTGCATGGTCAGCGGGATCGAGAAGGCGATGGCGAGGGAGACCACACCCCGCATCCCGGCCCAGGCGATGACGAACGGCCCCTTCCAGGTCGGGTTGTCCTCGCGCTCCCGGATCCGCTTCGACAGCCGGGGCAGGAAGATCGCCGGATACACCCACGCGAACCGGGACGCGACCACGACGAGGAAGACGGCCACCGCGTACCAGGCGGCGCGGCCGCCCTCGTACTCCCCCAGGCCCTTGATGATCACGGGCAGTTGCAGTCCGATCAGGGCGAACACCGCCGACTCCAGGACGAACGCGACCATCTTCCACACGGCCTCCTCCTGGAGGCGGGTCGCGAAATCGACCTGCCACGCGCGGTGCCCGAGGTAGAGCGCGACGGTCACGACCGCGAGGACACCGGAGGCATGCACCTGCTCGGCGGCCGCGTACGCGACGAACGGGATCAGCAGGGAGAGCGTGTTCTGCAGCAGCGCCTCCCTCAGGTGGGTGCGCAACCAGTGGATCGGCACCATGAGGACCAGCCCGAACCCGACGCCGCCGATCGCCGCGACCAGGAACTCGCCGATTCCGCCGGCCCAGGTGGCGCCCTCGCCGACCGCCGCCGCCAGGGCCACCCGGTAGGCGGTGATCGCGGTGGCGTCGTTCACCAGGGACTCGCCCTGCAAAATCGTGGTGATCCGGGACGGCAGCCCCACCCGGCGCGCGACCGCCGTCGCCGCGACCGCGTCCGGCGGCGCCACCACCGCCCCCAGCACCAGCGCCGCGGTCAGCGGCAGGTCCGGCACGATCAGGTAGGCGGCCCAGCCCACGGCGAAGGTGGCGAAGAGCACGTATCCCACCGACAGCAGGGCCACGGGCCGCAGTTGCGCGCGCAGATCGAGGTACGAGCTGTCGGTGGCCGCCGTATGCAGCAGCGGGGGCAGGAGCAGCGGCAGGACCACGTGCGGGTCGAGGGTGTACTCCGGGACTCCGGGGACGTACGAGATCACGAGTCCCGCGGCGACCAGCAGCAGCGGTGCCGGCACGGGCGTCCGCCGGGCGGCCGCCGCGATCGCGGCGCTGCCCGCCACCAACAGCAGCAGTGGCATCACGCCCATGATCCTCGCCCACCCTCGCTCATCCGCGCGGATTATCCGCACAGCCGTCGTAATCTGGCAATCATGAAACAGTGCACGCATGCCGACGCGCTGCCGCCCCCCGAACCCGAACCGCTCAGCGAGACCTGCCTGGAGTGCCTGGCGACCGGCACGCACCCGGTACAACTGCGGCTGTGCCTCCTGTGCGGCCACGTCGGCTGCTGCGACACCTCGCCGCACCGGCACGCCACCGAGCACTTCAAGGACTCCGGTCACCCGTTGATGCGGACCTTCGAGCCCGGCGAGAACTGGCGCTGGTGCTTCGTCGACCACGTACTTGTGTGATCCTGGGAGGCCCAGGACGGCTCGGGTTCCGGACGGTTCGACCGTCTGAGGCCTGGGTACGTCAACCCGGCGCGCCCTCTTCCCAATTGGGCACGCAAACCCCCTAGCCACGGAGCGTATCCGTGTGTTTACTATGAGTGACAGCAAGGGGTTGGGGTCCTGGGGACAGGAAAGTTCAGAGCGCGATAGCGTCACCGCTGAACCACGTGTCGCGTTACCCCGAGGGGCGACCCTCGGCCCCGTAAAGCTTGTACCACCTTGGAGGTGAGGGTGTCCCAGATCGCAGGCGAGCCCGCGACCCAGGACTTCGTGGAAGTCCGGCTGCCGGCCGCGGGTGCCTACCTGTCGGTGCTGCGTACGGCCACGGCCGGCCTCGCGGCGCGTTTGGACTTCACCCTCGACGAGATCGAGGACCTGCGCATCGCGGTCGACGAGGCCTGCGCGATCCTGCTCCAGCAGGCCGTGCCCGGCTCGGTGCTCAGCTGTGTCTTCCGGCTCGTCGACGACTCGCTGGAGGTCACCGTCTCGGCGCCGACCACGGACGGTCACGCCCCTTCGCGGGACACCTTCGCCTGGACCGTGCTGTCGGCCCTCGCGGGCAAGGTCTCGTCGGCCGTCGACAAGGACAAGACCGTTTCGATCAGCCTCTACAAACAGCGCGGCGCGGGACCCGGGCCGGCGTGAGGAACGGGGACGGGCCGGTGCGGGACGAAGAGCGCGGCACACGGGAGCTGCCGGCCGCCGAAGGCACGGGCGGTCCGAGCACGTCCCGACGCATGACGGACGGCATCGACGGCATCCCCGAGCAGGCCAGGCCGCACCCGGTGGACGACTCCACGGAGACCGGCTTCCCGGACGGCGGCCAGGGTGATCGGGAGGGTGCCGTGCAGAGCGCGCCTCTGGACGGACGGATCGGGGTGTCCCCTGTCCGAGCCCAGACGAAGGCTCGGGGAAGGGCTACGGGCGGGACGATGAGCGAGCACGAGCGAGACAACGAGACGGCAGCGCGGAGCGTGCAGGCCACGCAGCACGACCCTCAGGACCGCAGCGGGGCGCGCGCGATGTTCCTCGAACTGCGCGCCCTGAAGGACGGCAGCCCCGAGTACGCGGAGCTGCGCAACCAGCTGGTCCGCATGCACCTGCCGCTCGTCGAGCACCTCGCGCGCCGCTTCCGCAACCGCGGCGAGCCGCTGGACGACCTCACCCAGGTCGCCACCATCGGCCTGATCAAGTCGGTCGACCGCTTCGACCCGGACCGCGGGGTGGAGTTCTCGACATACGCGACCCCGACGGTCGTCGGCGAGATCAAGCGGCACTTCCGCGACAAGGGCTGGGCGGTACGCGTACCGCGCAGGCTCCAGGAGCTGCGTCTGGCCCTGACGACGGCCACGGCCGAGCTGTCGCAGCTGCACGGCCGCTCCCCCACGGTGCACGAGCTGGCCGAGAAGCTGGCCATCTCGGAGGAGGAGGTCCTGGAGGGCCTGGAGTCCGCCAACGCGTACTCCACGCTGTCCCTGGACGTCCCCGACACCGACGACGAGTCCCCGGCGGTCGCGGACACCCTCGGCGCCGAGGACGAGGCGCTGGAGGGCGTCGAGTACCGCGAGAGCCTCAAGCCACTCCTCGAGGACCTGCCCCCGCGCGAGAAGCGGATCCTGCTGCTGCGCTTCTTCGGCAACATGACCCAGTCGCAGATCGCACAGGAGGTCGGGATCTCGCAGATGCACGTGTCGCGGCTGCTGGCCCGGACACTGGCACAGCTGCGGGAGAAGCTGCTGGTGGAGGAGTAACCCCACAAGGGTTGGTCCCAGTCGGGATCACTCCCGGCGGGGGTTACTCCCGCGCGTTGCCGGGCCCCCGGATCCCGAGGGCCCGGGTCGTCTCGGGATTGACGAGCAGGACGAGCGCGGTGACGGCCACGAGCGCGAGCGCGATACCGACCGGAATGGCCACGCTGTCGGCCTGGAGCAGGTTGTAGGCCACCGGCAGCGCCAAGATCTGCGTGATCACGGCCGGGCCCCGGCTCCAGCTGCGCCGGCCGAGCAGCCCGCGGGCGGCGAGCAACGGCAGCAGCGCGAGGACGATCAGCGTCACACCGCCGGTGACGGCCTGCTGCCGGTCGTCCGCGTCACCGATGAGGCCGAGGGCGATGATCCAGACCCCGCCGATCACCAGCGCGAGCCCTTCGAGCGCGGCGAGCGCGGCGGCGTACGTCAGGCGCCGCGGGCGCGGACCGGCGGATTCGGGGGTCGTGGGGGTCTTCTCACTGCTCACCCCAGCAGGGTAGCCCTCGCGGTGCACGCCCCCGTGGTGAGGTTCACGCACCGAAGTCTTACTTGATCCCTACCTCGCCCTGTGCCCGGTACCACCCAGTAGGTACGCTGCAACCCATGCGTGCACTTCTCGTGGTCAATCCGGCGGCAACCACCACAAGCGCACGTACGCGCGACGTCCTGATCCACGCACTCGCGAGCGAGATGAAGCTCGAGGTGGTCACCACCGAGTACCGCGGCCACGCGCGTGACCTGGGCCGGCAGGCGGCGGAGAGCGCGGACGTCGACCTGGTCGTGGCCCTCGGCGGCGACGGCACGGTCAACGAGGTCGTCAACGGCCTGTTGCACGCGGGCCCCGACCCGGACCGCCTGCCCGGCCTCGCCGTGGTCCCCGGCGGCTCCACCAACGTCTTCGCCCGTGCTCTGGAGCTGCCCAACGACGCCGTGGAGGCCACCGGCGCCCTGCTGGACGCCCTGCGCGAGGGCCGCGAACGCACGGTCGGCCTGGGACTGACCTCGGGTACACCCCGCTCGGAGGACGAGGCCGTGCCGGCCCGTTGGTTCACCTTCAACGCGGGCCTGGGCTTCGACGCCGGCGTGGTCGGGCGGGTCGAGCAGCACCGCGAGCGCGGCAAGAAGTCCACACACGCTCTTTACGTACGTCAGGTGATACGCCAGCTCCTCGGCGAGCCCCACCGCCGGCACGGCACCATCACCCTGGAGCGGGCGGACGAGGAGCCGATCACCGACCTGGTCCTCTCCATAGTCTCGAACACCTCCCCGTGGACGTTTCTGGGCAATCGCCCGATCTACGCGTCACCTAAGGCCTCGTTCGATACCGGGCTCGACGTATTGGGTCTCAGCCGCCTGTCGACGACCGCGGTTGCCCGGTATGGCACCCAGTTGCTCACTTCGTCCCCCGAGCGCGGACCCCATGGCAAGCACGCCGCACCCCTGCACGACCTGAGTGAGTTCACCTTGCATTCGAAGGTGCCGCTGCCCCTCCAGATGGACGGCGACCACCTAGGGCTGCGTACGAGCGTGACGTTCACAGGCGTACGCCGTGCACTGCGTGTGATTGTGTGAGCAGAAGGGGCTAAAGTCCTTTCACTCGAACGTTTAGGCCAGGATCCACCCCATGGAAGTACGGCTGTGACCTAGTCGACACCGAGGAATCAAAAAAAACTTTCCGGAAGGGGTTGTATCCGCCGCTGAGGTTTGCGAGTCTCTACGTGGCGATCGGGACGGCCCGCAACACCGGCCTCCACTGATCACCAGAACCCCTCTTCAATTCACAGGACCCACGCCAGGGAACCTGGCGGTCGGCCCTTCACTTGTTGAGGGATTCGTGAAAGCGTTCACATTCACAAGCAACCTGCATGTAATACCAAGGAGAGGTAGCAGCCATGGACTGGCGTCACAACGCCGTTTGCCGCGAGGAAGACCCCGAGCTCTTCTTCCCCATCGGCAACACCGGTCCTGCGCTGCTGCAGATCGAGGAAGCCAAGGCCGTCTGCCGTCGCTGCCCCGTTATGGATCAGTGTCTGCAGTGGGCGCTCGAGTCCGGTCAGGACTCCGGCGTCTGGGGTGGTCTCAGCGAGGACGAGCGCCGCGCCATGAAGCGCCGCGCCGCCCGCAACCGGGCCCGTCAGGCCTCCGCCTGACAACACCCGCCCCGCAAACAGCCTGAGCTTGGCGGCGCGTACAGCGAGTACGCATCCTCCCGCCCCCGAGCCGCAGCGCGCAGTACCCCCGATGCGCAGCAAACGCTGGCAACGAGCATGTTGCCCCGGCCCCCTGAACGGGCCGGGGCTCTTTGCTGTCCGCAGCCGCTGTCGGCTACTTGTTCGCCCGCACCGGGACGTCCAGGATCACCCGCGTGCCGCCTTCCGGTGTCGGGACCATGTCGAACGTGCCGCCCAACTCGCCCTCCACCAGGGTCCGTACGATCTGCAGCCCGAGGTTGCCCCCGGTGTGCGGGTCGAAGCCCTCGGGCAGGCCGACGCCGTCGTCCTGGACGGTGACCAGGAGACGGGCCTCCTTCGTGGTGCCGCCGCGGACCGCGGAGACCTCGACGGTGCCGGTGTCGCCCTCGCGGAAGCCGTGCTCCAGGGCGTTCTGGAGGATCTCGGTCAGGACCATCGACAGGGGCGTGGCGACCTCGGCGTCCAGGATGCCGAAGCGACCGGTGCGCCGGCCGGTGACCTTGCCCGGGGAGATCTCGGCGACCATCGCGAGGACGCGGTCGGCGATCTCGTCGAACTCCACGCGCTCGTCCAGGGTCTGGGAGAGCGTCTCGTGCACGATCGCGATCGAGCCGACCCGCCGTACCGCCTCCTCCAGTGCTTCGCGGCCGCGATCGGACTCGATGCGCCGGGCCTGGAGCCGGAGCAACGCCGCCACCGTCTGGAGGTTGTTCTTGACGCGGTGGTGGATCTCCCTGATCGTCGCGTCCTTGGTGATCAACTCGCGCTCGCGGCGGCGCAGTTCGGTGACGTCCCGGAGCAGGACCAGTGAACCGATCCGCGTGCCCTTGGGCTTGAGCGGGATCGCGCGGAACTGGATCACCCCGTCGGGCGACTCGATCTCGAACTCCCGCGGCGCCCAGCCACTCGCCACCTTGGCGAGCGCCTCGTCCACCGGCCCGTGGGTCGGGGCGAGTTCGGCGGTGGTCTTGCCGAGGTGGTGGCCGACGAGGTCGGCGGCGAGGCCGAGGCGGTGGTAGGCGGACAGGGCGTTCGGCGAGGCGTACTGGACGAGGCCGTCCGCGTCGAGGCGGATCAGGCCGTCGCCGACGCGGGGCGAGGCGTCCATGTCGACCTGCTGGTTCGCGAACGGGAAGGAGCCGGCCGCGATCATCTGCGCGAGGTCCGAGGCGCTTTGGAGGTAGGTCAGCTCCAGGCGGCTCGGGGTGCGCACGGTGAGGAGATTGGTGTTGCGCGCGATGACGCCGAGGACGCGGCCCTCCCGTCGTACGGGAATCGACTCGACGCGGACCGGGACCTCCTCGCGCCACTCCGGGTCGCCCTCACGCACGATCCGGCCCTCGTCCAGGGCGGCGTCCAGCATGGGGCGGCGGCCGCGCGGGACGAGGTGGCCGACCATGTCGTCCTGGTAGGAGGTGGGCCCGGTGTTGGGGCGCATCTGGGCGACCGAGACGTACCGGGTGCCGTCGCGGGTGGGGACCCACAGGACGAGGTCGGCGAAGGAGAGGTCGGAGAGCAGCTGCCACTCCGAGACCAGCAGATGCAGCCACTCGAGGTCGGAGACGTCGAGGGCGGTGTGCTGGCGGACCAGTTCGTTCATGGAGGGCACGTGTGCGAGCGTACCCGGGCAGGAGGACCGGCCTGAAAATCGGACCGGCCCGAGAAACACCCGCGGGCCGCGGCGCCTGAGAGGGACCCTCAACCCTCCCGGCACCGCAGCCCGGAGCAATATCGGCCGTGGGGTGTGCGGTCCCGGTCGGCCGAAGGATGAGGAGCCGGGGCAGTCAGGGCAGAGAGCTCCGGTTCCTCGGTCCGCCCTCCTGTGCGGGGAGGACGGAAGCCTGTTCGTGTTCGGTTGTCTCTGCTTCAACCGTCTCTAACGCATTGTGGACTAGACCACCATGTGTGTCCATGCGTTGGAGGCTGTTTGTTGTTGGGGCTTTCTCACGCAGCCTAACCCGTATGGGTTCCCGTGGGAGGCCAGATGGCAGTGGCAATTTCGGCGAGTGCCTCCAACTCCTCGCGGCTCGCGCCGTCGCGCGCCTGTTGGGACATGCCTTGGATCATCGCTCCGGTGTGCCGGGCGAGGGCGGCGGCGTCGGTACCGGCGGGGAGCAGCCCGGCGTCGACATCCGCCCTGATACGGCGCTCGAACGCGGCGATGTTGGCGTTGCGCCGCTCACGCAGGGACTCCTCGACCTCGGGGTTCGTGCAGTTGATGGCCGCGTGGATGACGAGGCAGCCGTACGGATGGGCGGGGTCGGTGTACTCGACGGCGGCCTCGCGCAGCATGCGCTCGACGGCGGCGCGGGCGGTGGGTTCCTCGGCGAGGGCGCGGTCGCCGAAGGAGCCGTACTTCGTGCCGTACTCCCGGACGACCTCCTCGAACAGTGACCGCTTGCCGCCGAAGGCCGCGTAGAGGCTCGGGGCGCCGATGTCCATCACGCGCGTGAGGTCGGAGACCGATGTGGCCTCGTAGCCGTGCTGCCAGAAGGCGAGGAGCGCCTTCTCGAGGGCGGTCTCGCGGTCGAAGGAGCGGGGGCGGCCACGGGGCTTCGGTGCGGGCTTGACCTGCGCCTTCGTGTCCTCACTGCTCACCATGGGGTGGATTGTATAGCGGGCGCTAGAGAAATGGCGGTGGCGCGACGGGGCGCGGACGCGGTGCACTGGGTGGCGGGGAGCCGGGTGGACGTTACGGGAGGTTCACCGGCCTAGGGGGACGTGGACAGACGTTGGTGGCAGCATCTCGGCCGGAGGGGCCGATTCTGTTAGATTGGTCTACACCACATGTCTTCAGGATCGGCAGGCCCAGCGTGGAAGTTGTCATCGTTCCGGACGCCAGGTCGGGCGGCGAGCTGATCGCCGAGGCCATGGCGCAGCTGCTCCGGCGCAAGCCCGACGCCCTGCTCGGCGTGGCCACCGGCTCGACGCCGCTGCCCATTTACGAGGCGCTGGCGGCGAAGGTGCGCGCCGGTGCCGTGGACCCCTCGCGGGCGCGGATCGCGCAGCTCGACGAATACGTGGGGCTGCCGGCCGAGCACGCGGAGTCCTACCGCTCGGTGCTGCGGCGCGAGGTGCTCGAGCCGCTCGGGATCGGGATGGAGGCGTTCATGGGACCGGACGGCACGGCCGAGGACGTGCCGGGAGCGTGCGAAGCGTACGACAGGGCGCTGGCCGAGGCCGGCGGGGTGGATCTGCAGTTGCTCGGGATCGGGACCGACGGGCACATAGGGTTCAACGAGCCGTGCTCGTCACTGGCCTCGCGGACGCGGATCAAGACACTGACCGAGCAGACCCGGATCGACAACGCGCGCTTCTTCGACGGGGACATCGAACAGGTGCCGCACCACGTGATCACACAGGGCATCGGGACGATCCTTGAGGCACGGCACCTGGTGCTGCTGGCGACCGGCGAGGGCAAGGCGGACGCGATCGCCGCGACCGTCGAGGGACCGGTGGCGGCCGTGTGCCCGGCCTCCGCGCTCCAGCTGCACCAGCACGCGACCGTCGTGGTCGACGAGGCCGCCGCGTCCAAGTTGAAGCTCGCGGAGTACTTTCGCCACACGTATGCCCACAAGCCGGACTGGCAGGGGATTTAGGGACGCGGCACGCATCGCACGACGAAGGCGCCGGGCTCCCTGAACAGGGGCCCGGCGCCTTCGTCGTGGGTCTACACGCCCGCGATGATCTCCGCCGCCGCCCGGCCGCAGACGCGGGCCGCGCCGTGGGTGGCGAGGTGGAGGGCGCCTCGGGGGGTGGCCTGTGGGAGGCCCATCTCGACGACGATCGTGTCGGGGCGGGCCGCCAGCAGGGTGTCGAGGGCCGCCGCCATCCAGGGGTGGCGGTGTTCGTCGCGGACGACGGCCACGATGCGGCGGGGGCCGGCCGCCCGCAACGCCGTGCGAGCGGTGTCCTCGTCCGTGAAGGTGCCTGTTTCCGTGCCGGGGAGCAGGCGGGAGAGCTCCACGGCCACGCCCCAGGGGGTCTCGTCGCCCACGGCGAAGTTCGCCATCGGGGTGAGGGCGGCGACGTAGGGCGGTTCGGTGAGGGGGGTGAAGTGCTCGGCGCCGGTGAGGCGCAGGGCGCGGCGGGCCGCGCGGAGGCCGATGTCGCTGCCGGCGGAGTCCGGAAGGGCTCTCCCTGCCGACGCCGTCCACCGGGCCAGGGCCCGGACCCGTTCCGCCGCGTCCGCCAAGCGTTCCTCGGGGAGTTCGCCGGTGCGTACGGCCGTGATCAGGGCGTCGCGCAGGCGCCGTACCGTTTCGTCGTCCGCCAGGCCGCCGCCCACACAGATGGCGTCGGCGCCGGCCGCGAGGGCGAGGACGCTGCCGCGTTCGATGCCGTAGGTGCCGGCGATGGCCTGCATCTCCATGCCGTCGGTGACGATCAGGCCGTCGTAGCCGAGGTCGCCCCGCAAGAGGTCGGCCAGGATCGGGCGGGACAGCGTCGCCGGGCGATCCGGGTCCAGGGTCGGGACCAGGATGTGGGCGGTCATCACCGCACGGCTGCCGGCGGCGATCGCCGCGCGGAACGGGGCGAGCTCGCGGTCCGACAGCACCTCCGGTCCCGCGTCGATGCGCGGCAGCGCGTGGTGGGAGTCGACCGCCGTGTCGCCGTGGCCGGGGAAGTGTTTCGTGCAGGCGGCGACTCCCGCCGACTGCAGGCCGGTGACGTAGGCCGCCGTGTGCCGGGCGACCAGGTCGGGGGCGGCGCCGAAGGACCGTACGCCGATCACCGGGTTCGACGGGTTCGAGTTCACGTCGGCCGACGGGGCCCAGTTGAGGTTCGCCCCGCAGGCGGCGAGGCGACGGCCGAGTTCGAAGGCCACCTCCCGCGTCAGTTCCACGTCGTCCACCGCGCCCAGCGCGTGGTTGCCGGGGAAGGAGGAACCGGTCCGCACCTCCAGGCGGGTGACGTCACCGCCCTCCTCGTCGATCGCGACCAGGACGTCGTCGCGTTCGGCACGCAACTGGGCGGTCAGAGCGGCCAGTTGCTGGGGGCCGGCGATGTTGCGGCCGAACAGGCCGACCGAGGCGAGGCCCTCGCCGAGGCGGCGCAGCAGCCAGTCGGGGGCGGTGGTGCCCAAAAAGCCGGGCTGGAGGACGGTCAGGGCATCGCGCGTCAGGGTGTCTGTACCGCTGGCGAATGTCGTCATCGGGTGGCGTTATCCCTTCACGGCGCCCGCGGTCAGGCCCGCGGCCATCTTGCGCTGGACGAGGAGGAACAGGACGACGATCGGCACGGCCATCATGGTCGATCCGGCCATCATCGGGGCGTATTCGGTGCCGTGCTTGGTGGTGAAGTTGCCGAGCCAGACGGTCGCGGTCTGGTTCTTCTGGCTGAGCAGCATGAGGGCGTAGAGGTACTCGTTCCAGGCCTGGATGAAGCCGTAGACCGAGGTGGCGACCATGCCGGGGGCCAGCAGCGGGAAGACCACCCGGATGAAGGCGCTCGTGCGGGAGCAGCCGTCGACCATCGCCGCCTCCTCCAGCTCCCTCGGGATGTTGACGATGAAGCCCCGGAGCGTCCACACCGTGAACGGCAGGATGAAGGTCAGGTACGTGATGATCAGGCCGGTCAGCCGGTCGTACTGCCCCAGGTCGTTGAGCAGCAGGAACACCGGGATGATCATGGCGACCAACGGGACCATCTGGACCGCGAGGATGCCCACGATCACGATCTTGCGGCCCCGGAAGGCGAAGCGGGAGATGGCGAGCGCGGCCAGCATGCCGACGACCATGCCGATCAGGACCACCGCGAGGGACACGACCAGGCTGCGGCCGACCGGTCCCCAGAAGTCGGCGATGTCCAGCGCCCGGCTGAAGTTGGACAGGGTGAGGCCCGTGGGCAGCACGCTCGGGTCCGGGTCGATGGCGTCCTTGGCCGGTTTGAACGCCGTGTTGAGCATCCAGTAGACGGGGAAGCCCGCGGTGACGAAGACGAGGAGGCCGAGGAGGTTCCAGCCGGCCTTCGACTTCCGGCGCACGGGAGTCGTCAGCGTACTCATTCGACCTCTCCGATCTTCAGCATCTGGCGCATGTAGACGGCGACCACGCCGAGCAGCAACACCACGGTGAGCAGGGCGATCGCCGAGCCCTGCGCGTAGTCGTTGACCACGAAGGCGCGGTCGTAGGAGTAGGTGGTCAGGAGCTGGAACTCGGCCTCCGGGTGGCCGTTGCGCATCACGAAGACCTGCGGGAAGACGCCCATGTCCCAGATGACCGACAGGGTCGTGAGCATCACGATGATCGGCTTGAGGATGGGGAGGGTGACGTAACGGAAGACGCCCCAGGCGCCCGCGCCGTCGAGGCGGGCCGCCTCCTCCAGTTCCTTGGGGACCTGGGTGAGACCGGCGCTCAAGGTGATCACGACGAAGGGCACGGCCCCCCAGACCACCAGCAGCATGATCACGGCCAGGCCCTGCGGCCCGCTGGCGAACCAGTTGTGGCCGATGAGTTCGACGCCGGGCAGCTTGCTGAGGAGCGCGTTGAGGATGCCGTAGTCGGCGTCGAACAGCCACTTGAAGACCGTGGTGGCGACGATGATCGGCATGCCCCAGCTGGCCACCAGCGCGATGTTGACCAGCGTCTTCACCCAGCCGGAGACCCGCTGGAGCAGCAGCGCGATCAGCATGCCGACAACCATCGTGAAGATCACGCAGCCCGCCGCGAAGACGATCGTCCGTACGACGACCGCCCAGAACTCGCCGTCGCCCAGGACCTTGGTGAAGTTGTCGAACCCGACCGACTCGGCCGGCTGGAAGCCCCACAGCTGGGACTGCCCGAACTTCTGGAAGGAGAGGGTGGCCAGGCGGACCAGCGGATAGCCGAGGACGAGCGCCAGGATCAGCAGACAGGGCGCGAGCAGCAGCCAGGGGGTGCCGGCCCCGCTCGACGGCCGCTTCCTCGGGGGCACGTCCAAAAGAAGTGGTGGCGGCGCCTGCCGCGGCGGCGGCACCTTGGCAGGGGTGGTCGTGTCTGCGGCAGTCATCCGCGCGCTCCTCAGCGGTCCCTCAGGGTCGTACGAGAAGCAGGGCCCCGCCCGTCACAACAGGGCCCTGCCGGTGGTCACTTGGTGTTGATGACCTTGTCGATCGCGGCGTCCGCTTCCTTCGCGGCGGCCTCGACCGACTTCTTGCCGGTGCCGATGTTCTGCAGCATGGTCTGCAGGACCTGGGCCTTCTCGACCTGGCCCCAGCCCGGTGCCATCGGGACGAACCAGTTGGACTCGGCCGCGGTGGCCGGGACCGCCGTCTCCGGGTCGCTCTTCAGCGTGGCGAGGTCGGTCTTGTTGTTGGGCAGGTTGCCCTTGGCGATCAGGCCCTTCTGGCCGGAGGGGCCGGTGAACGCGTTGATCCACTCGGCGGCGACGGCCTGCGCGTCGGACTTCACCGGCACGGCGAGGTCGCTGCCGCCGAGGAAGACGGGGAGGTTCTTGCCGGACGGGCCGGGCATCACGAAGTTCTCGACGTTGCCCTTGAGCTTGCCGGTCTTGTCGTTCTCCGGGGCGGCCGCGGTCGCGCCCTCCCATGCGGGGGCGAAGATCATGCCGGACTTGCCCTGGCCGTAGACGATGTAACGGTCGGACTCGTCCTTGGTCTTGTCGCCGTGCATGTAGGTGTCGACGACGTTCTGGAACTCCTTCAGGCCCTTGATCGACTCGGGCGAGGAGAGGTTGGCCTTCCACTCGCCGCCCGACTCGACGGCGATCGAGCCGCCGGCGTCGTAGACGAAGG
Source organism: Streptomyces sp. NPDC002838 (assembly GCF_040295365.1). Taxonomy (NCBI): domain Bacteria; kingdom Bacillati; phylum Actinomycetota; class Actinomycetes; order Kitasatosporales; family Streptomycetaceae; genus Streptomyces; species Streptomyces sp. NPDC002838. The sequence continues at coordinate 22,644 of NZ_JBEOVF010000006.1, forward strand.
ACATGGCCGCGTACCAGTCACGGGTGGGCTGGTACCAGGCGCTGAACTTGTCGCCCTGCTTCTTCTGGACCTTGTCCAGGGCGGCGGTCAGCTCGTCGTACGTCTTCGGGGCGGACTTGACGCCCACCGAGGCGAACACGTCCTTGCGCCAGTTGGCGACGCGACCGCCGGCGTAGTAGGGGACGCCGTAGGTCTTGCCGTCATAGGTCACCGAGGCCTTGAGGCCGTCCAGCCAGGCGGAGGAGTTGTCGAACTTCGCCGGGTCGAGGGGAGCGAAGGCGCCCTTGACCATGTAGCTCAGCATCTCGGTGTTGCCCATCTCGACCACGTCGGGGGCCTTGTCGGTGGCGAGGACGGCGTCCAGCTTGGCGTTCTTGTCCGGCCAGCCGTAGTACTCGTGGTTGATCTTGATGCCGGGGTGCGCCTTCTGCACCGCGGCGTCGGCCGCCTTCACCAGCTGCGGCCAGTTGTTCTGCGCGTCGACGGTGAGCCAGACGGTCAGCTCCTTGACGTCCGCCCCGCTGTTGTCCGAACCCCCGCTGCCACCGTCGCCCCCGCACGCCGCGATGGAGACCATCATGCCCGCGATACCGATCGCGACTGTCAGCTTGCGCTTCACGCCATCCTCCTCAGGGATGCCACCAACCCCCCTGCCTCCCTGCGGCTGACCTGGGTCTGCCCTCGGGGCCGGGACTGGACCAATGGTGTAGACCAGTAGGGGGAGCCTGGACCAGACCAATAAGCCTGTCAAGGGTGTTCTCGTGCGCTTTGGCCGTCCGTTACGGGACCGCGATATGCAGGAACCCTTCATTACGAAGCCCGACAGATCGGGCAGACCACTTGACGGCAGCATGGACCGCCGGTGGACTAGACCAGAAGGAAGTCCTGACGGTATACAGAGGAGATCACGGAGCGTGCGGGAGACATCCCGGTACGCTGCCGTGCCACGATGTGAGCCGTGGCCGATGGGATGTCGGCCGCTTCGGCACCCGAAGCCGGGAAGGCAGAGATGAGCACCGACGTCAGCAGTGCGGAGAACGAGGGTGGAGCGAGTGTCCGTACCGCGCGCGTGCCCAAGTACTACCGCCTGAAGAAGCACCTGCTCGACATGACGGAGACGCAGTCGCCGGGTACGCCGGTGCCGCCCGAGCGCACGCTCGCCGCCGAGTTCGACACCTCGCGCACCACCGTGCGCCAGGCCCTTCAGGAGCTGGTGGTCGAGGGCCGCCTGGAGCGCATCCAGGGCAAGGGCACGTTCGTCGCCAAGCCGAAGGTCTCGCAGGCGCTCCAACTCACCTCGTACACCGAGGACATGCGCGCCCAGGGCCTCGAACCCACCTCGCAGCTGCTGGACATCGGCTACATCACCGCCGACGACCGGCTGGCCGAGCTGCTCGACATCACGCCCGGCGGGCGGGTGCTGCGCATCGAGCGGCTGCGGATGGCGAACGGCGAGCCGATGGCCATCGAGACGACCCACCTGAGCGCGAAGCGCTTCCCGGCGCTGCGCCGGTCACTGGTCAAGTACACATCCCTCTACACGGCGTTGGCCGAGGTGTACGACGTCCATCTCGCCGAGGCGGAGGAGACCATCGAGACCTCGCTGGCCACCCCGCGCGAGGCCGGCCTGCTCGGCACCGACGTGGGCCTGCCGATGCTGATGCTGTCCCGGCACTCGCTGGACCGGGAGGGTCAGCCGGTGGAGTGGGTGCGGTCCGTCTATCGGGGGGACCGCTACAAGTTCGTGGCGCGGCTGAAGCGGCCTGCGGAATAGAGCTGGGCCGAGTGCGGGATGGCTGGGGGTCCGGGGGTTGTCCCCCGGGGTGATGCGGCGTGGCCCGGCTCAATCGTCCGCAGGAGTAAGGGCCTTCTCAGTACTGCACGCGGTGTAGCGCAACTGCTCTTCCTGCTCTACGGTCCTCCCGTCGCCGCATGGACGGGAGGACCTCCCAGTGCGTACCGCGAACGTCCGAACTTCGGGTGCTTAGGGGCGTGCGCTGGTACGTGCGGGAGCTGACCGACGAGTCGGCGTACGACCGCCATGTCGCCCACGTGCGCAGTACGGACCGGCAGGAGGCGGACCCGCGCCAGGGGTTCCGCTGCTGCTGAGGACCGACACGGAACCGACACATACCGATATGCGGACGAGGGGTTCCGCATCTGCGACACCGTGACCTAGATTGCCTGCGCTTACACAGGTGATCAGTGAGGGGACGGAGCCGCCCGATGTCGAACGAGCCGGAAGTGAGCGGAACGGTGGTGACCCCCGCGAGGGTCGTCATCGCCGTCTGCCTCGTCGCGCCCTTCGTGGCGATGCTGTGGGTGGGGTCGTACACCAAGACGGACCCGGCCTTCATCGGCATCCCGTTCTTCTACTGGTACCAGATGGCCTGGGTGCTGATCTCCACGGCGCTCACGATGATCGCGTACAAGCTGTGGCAGCGTGACCAGCGCGCCCGCTCCTCCCAGAAGGGCGGTGCGTCGCAGTGAACGACGGCGTGAACGGCGTCGCACTCGCCGTCTTCATCTTCTTCTTCCTGGCCGTCACGGTCATGGGCTTCCTGGCCGCCCGCTGGCGCAAGGCAGAGAACGAGCACAGCCTCGACGAATGGGGCCTCGGCGGCCGCTCGTTCGGCACCTGGGTCACCTGGTTCCTGCTCGGCGGCGACCTGTACACGGCGTACACCTTCGTCGCCGTACCGGCGGCGATCTACGCGGCGGGCGCGGCCGGTTTCTTCGCCGTGCCGTACACCATCCTGGTCTACCCGCTGATCTTCACCTTCCTGCCCCGCCTGTGGTCGGTCTCGCACAAGCACGGCTACGTCACGACCTCGGACTTCGTGCGCGGCCGGTGGGGCTCCAAGAGTCTGTCCCTCGCCGTGGCCCTCACCGGCATCCTCGCGACCATGCCGTACATCGCGCTCCAGCTGGTCGGCATCCAGGCCGTGCTGGACGTGATGGGCGTCGGCGGTGGCGAGAACACCAACTGGTTCATCAAGGACCTGCCGCTGCTGATCGCCTTCGGCGTGCTGGCCGCGTACACGTACTCGTCGGGTCTGCGGGCCCCCGCGCTGATCGCGTTCGTGAAGGACACGCTGATCTACATCGTCATCGCGGTGGCGATCATCTACATCCCGATCAAGCTGGGCGGGTTCGACGACATCTTCGCCAAGGCGAGTGAGGCGTACAGTCAGACCAACCCGGCGACGGGCGCCCCGCGCGGTGCGCTGGTCCCGGCGGAGGCCGGCCAGTGGACGTACGCCACGCTGGCGTTGGGCTCCGCGCTGGCGCTGTTCATGTACCCGCACTCGATCACGGCGACGCTGTCCTCGCGCAGCCGTGAGGTGATCCGCCGCAACACCACCATTCTGCCGCTGTACTCGCTGATGCTGGGCCTGCTGGCGCTGCTGGGCTTCATGGCGATCGCGGCCGGAGTCAAGGTCAGCAACGGGCAGTTGGCGATCCCGCAGCTGTTCGAGGACATGTTCCCGAGCTGGTTCGCGGGCGTGGCCTTCGCAGCGATCGGCATCGGCGCGCTGGTGCCGGCGGCGATCATGTCGATCGCGGCCGCGAACCTCTTCACCCGCAACATCTACAAGGACTTCATCAAGCCGGACGCCACGCCGGCGCAGGAGACCAAGGTCTCCAAGCTGGTCTCGCTCCTGGTGAAGGTGGGCGCGCTGGCCTTCGTCCTGACGATGGACAAGACGGTCGCGATCAACTTCCAGCTGCTGGGCGGCATTTGGATCCTGCAGACCTTCCCGGCGCTGGTCGGCGGCCTGTTCACCCGCTGGTTCCACCGCTGGGCGCTGCTCGCGGGCTGGGCGGTCGGCATGGTCTACGGCACGGTCGCCGCGTACGGCGTCGCCTCGCCGACGCAGAAGCACTTCGGCGGCTCGTCGAAGGAGATCCCCGGCATCGGCGAGATCGGCTACATCGGTCTGACGGCGTTCGTGCTGAACGTGGTCGTCACCGTCGTCCTGACCTTCGTCCTGAAGGCGCTGAAGGCCCCGGAGGGCGTCGACGAGACCAAGCCGTCGGACTACACGGCCGACGCGGGCGACCCGGGCGTCCAGGTGGAGCTGCCGCCGGCCACGGCGGGCGCCACGCACTGAGCCGTACGCGAGAACGACGGGCCGCCGGATCGAATCCGGCGGCCCGTCGCCGTTCCCGGCCATGCGCCGCAAGGGCACTCGGCACCTCACTCTCCTCACCTACGAGTTGACGCTCCGAAACCACCGCGACACAACATATGGGGGTGCTGTCCTCACGCGGCACAAGATGTATGCTCATGCTCGCTGTCGCCGCAGGGGAATCCGGTGCGAATCCGGAACTGTCCCGCAACGGTGTACCCATGCCCGTATATGCGCGTATGGGCGTCAGTCCGAGGACCTGCCGACAGCACGCCCGGCCGTCCGGTCCGGGTGTTCTGACGTCCGGGCCTCGTGGAATGGGTCGGTGGACGCGACGCCGCGTGCGCTCGTGTGCTGCCCCCTGCCCTCCACCAGGCCCCCGTGCCGAGCGAGGGAGAGCCCCACGTGACCATCGCGCCAGCCGAACCGGTTTCAGCAGCCCTGGAGACCGACGGTCCCGGAACCGCGTTGCTGCGGATCCTGACCGAGCTGACCGCCGACCTGCCCGACGCCGACCCCGGCCGGGTCGCCGCAGCCGCGCTGCGCGGCCGGTCCGCGCGGGCCGACGAGACGGAGTTGCGCGAGCTGGCCACCGAGGCGGCCGCCGGCCTGATCTCCGAGGACCCGGTCTACTCGCGGCTGGCCGCCCGCCTGTTGACGATCGGCATCGCCGCCGAAGCCGCCTCGCAGGGCGTCACGTCCTTCACCGGGTCCGTCGCCGTGGGGCACCGGGAGGGGCTCATCGCCGACCGTACGGCCGAGTTCGTACGGGTCCACGCCGAGCGCCTCGACGCGCTGATCGACACGGACGCCGACGACCGCCTCGGCTACTTCGGCCTGCGCACCCTGCACAGCCGCTATCTGCTCCGGCACCCGATCACCCGCAAGGTGATCGAGACGCCGCAGCACTTCATGCTGCGCGTCGCCGCGGGGCTGGCGGAGGACGACACGAGCAGGTCCGTCGACGAAGTCGCCGCGCTCTACCGGCTCATGAGCCGCCTCGACTACCTGCCCTCCTCCCCCACCCTCTTCAACTCCGGTACCCGGCACCCCCAGATGTCGTCCTGCTACCTCCTGGACTCCCCCAAGGACGAGCTGGACTCCATCTACGACCGCTACCACCAGGTGGCCCGCCTCTCGAAGCACGCCGGCGGCATCGGCATCGCCTACTCCCGCATCCGCTCCCGCGGTTCGCTGATCCGCGGCACGAACGGGCACTCCAACGGCATCGTCCCGTTCCTGAAGACCCTCGACGCCTCGGTCGCCGCGGTGAACCAGGGCGGCCGGCGCAAGGGCGCGGCGGCGGTCTATCTGGAGACCTGGCACTCCGACATCGAGGAGTTCCTGGAGCTGCGCGACAACACCGGTGAGGACGCCCGCCGTACGCACAACCTGAACCTCGCGCACTGGGTCCCGGACGAGTTCATGCGCCGGGTCGACGCCGACGGGCAGTGGTCGCTGTTCTCGCCGTCCGACGTGCCGGAGCTGGTCGACCTGTGGGGCGAGGAGTTCGACGCGGCGTACCGGTCGGCCGAGAAGAGGGGGCTGGCGAAGAAGACCATCCCCGCCCGTGACCTCTACGGCCGCATGATGCGCACCCTCGCGCAGACCGGCAACGGCTGGATGACCTTCAAGGACGCCGCCAACCGCACCGCCAACCAGACGGCCGAGCCGGGCCACGTGGTCCACTCCTCCAACCTCTGCACGGAGATCCTGGAGGTCACGGACGACGGGGAGACGGCGGTCTGCAACCTGGGGTCGGTGAACCTGGGCGCGTTCGTCTCCGGCGGCGACATCGACTGGGAGCGGCTGGACGAGACGGTCCGTACCGCCGTCACCTTCCTCGACCGGGTCGTCGACATCAACTTCTACCCGACCGAGCAGGCGGGCCGCTCCAACTCCCGCTGGCGCCCGGTCGGCCTCGGCGCGATGGGTCTGCAGGACGTCTTCTTCCAGTTGCGCCTGCCCTTCGACTCGCCGGAGGCCAAGCGGCTCTCCACGCGGATCGCCGAGCGCATCATGCTGGCCGCGTACGAGGCCTCCGCCGACCTCGCCGAGCGCAACGGCCCGCTGCCGGCCTGGGAGAAGACCCGTGCGGCCCGGGGTGTCCTCCACCCCGACCACTACGACACGGAGTTGACCTGGCCGGAGCGCTGGGCGGCCCTGCGCGAGCGGATCGCCTCCGTCGGCATGCGCAACTCGCTGCTGCTGGCGATCGCGCCCACCGCCACCATCGCCTCGATCGCGGGCGTGTACGAGTGCATCGAGCCGCAGGTGTCCAACCTGTTCAAGCGCGAGACGCTGTCCGGCGAGTTCCTCCAGGTCAACTCGTACCTGGTGAAGGAACTGAAGGAGCTGGGCGTCTGGGACGCGCGCACCCGTGAGGCGCTGCGCGAGGCGAACGGCTCGGTGCAGGAATTCGCCTGGATCCCCGAGGACGTACGGGCCCTGTACCGCACCGCGTGGGAGATCCCGCAGCGCGGCCTGATCGACATGGCGGCGGCCCGGACCCCGTTCCTGGACCAGTCCCAGTCGCTGAACCTCTTCCTGGAGACGCCCACCATCGGCAAGCTCTCCTCGATGTACGCGTACGCCTGGAAGTCGGGCCTGAAGACGACGTACTACCTGCGCTCGCGCCCGGCGACCCGCATCGCCCGCGCCGCCCGAGCCCAGGCGCAGTCCGAGAAGACCATCCCCGTACAGCAGCCGGCGCCCGACGAGGCCGTCGCCTGCTCCCTGGAAAACCCCGAGTCCTGCGAGGCCTGCCAGTAATGACCACCCGTAACACGAACCTGCTCGACCCGGGCTTCGAACTGACTCTCCGTCCCATGCGCTACCCCGACTTCTACGAGCGCTACCGGGACGCCATCAAGAACACCTGGACCGTGGAGGAGGTAGACCTCCACTCGGATGTGTCGGATCTCGCGAAACTGTCACAAGGTGAGCAGCACCTCATCGGCCGCCTGGTCGCCTTCTTCGCGACGGGCGACTCGATCGTCGCGAACAACCTGGTGCTGACGCTGTACAAGCACATCAACTCCCCCGAGGCCCGCCTGTACCTGAGCAGGCAGCTCTTCGAGGAGGCCGTCCACGTCCAGTTCTACCTGACGCTCCTGGACACCTACCTGCCCGACCCGGAGGACAGGGCCGCGGCCTTCGACGCCGTCGAGAACATCCCCTCCATCCGCGAGAAGGCCGAGTTCTGCTTCAAGTGGATCAACGAGGTCGAGAAGCTGGACCGCCTCGAGACGAAGGCGGACCGCCGCCGCTTCCTGCTCAACCTCGTCTGCTTCGCCGCGTGCATCGAGGGCCTGTTCTTCTACGGCGCCTTCGCCTACGTCTACTGGTTCCGCAGCCGGGGTCTGCTGCACGGCCTGGCGACCGGCACCAACTGGGTGTTCCGCGACGAGACGATGCACATGAGCTTCGCGTTCGACGTCGTGGACACCGTCCGCAAGGAGGAGCCGGAGCTGTTCGACGACCAGCTTCAGCAGCAGGTCACCGACATGCTGAGGGAGGCCGTCGAGGCCGAGCTGCAGTTCGCGCGCGACCTGTGCGGTGACGGCCTCCCGGGCATGAACACCGACTCGATGCGGCAGTACCTGGAGTGCGTGGCCGACCAGCGCCTGACGCGCCTCGGCTTCGCTCCGGTGTACGGCTCCGAGAACCCCTTCTCCTTCATGGAGCTCCAGGGCGTTCAGGAGCTGACCAACTTCTTCGAGCGGCGTCCGTCGGCGTACCAGGTCGCGGTGGAGGGCACCGTGGACCTGGACGAGGACTTCTGAATCTCGTAGGCCTCGCGGGCTTCCTGGGCCTCCCTGATCTGACGGTCGATGCGCCGGTCGTGCAGGATGCCGATCACTGACGGGAGGACCAGGAGGACGAGGATCCCGAGGACGGTGAGCATTCCGATCAGGCCTTGTGTCTGTGCGGTGGTCATGACACCACTGTCACGCCGAATACTCCTTACCGACAGTGGCAGGACTGCCGTGGACCCTCGATTTACTGCCAGATCCGAGGCAGACTGGCGGCATGTTGCAGAACGTGGCGGCCGTCCTTCTCAACGGCGTGCATCCCTTCGAACTCGGCGTCGTCTGCGAGGTCTTCGGCATCGACCGCAGTGACGAGGGCCTGCCGGTGTACGACTTCGCGGTCGTCTCGGCGGAGGGACCCTCGCTCGGCACGCACGTCGGCGGCCTCACCGTCTCCACGCCGTACGGCCTGGACCGGCTGGACGAGGCCGATCTGATCGCCGTGCCGGCCGGGAGCGACTACGTCACCCGGGAGTATCCGCCGGAGCTGCTCGACGCCCTGGTCCGGGCCGTGGACCGGGGCGCCCGGGTGATCAGCGTCTGCTCCGGCGTGTTCGCGCTCGGTGCCGCCGGGCTGCTCGACGGGCGGCGGTGCAGTGTGCACTGGCGGCAGGCGGAGGAGCTGGCCCGTCGCTATCCACAGGCGATCATCGAGCCGGACGTGCTGTACGTCGACGAGGACCCGGTGATCACCTCGGCCGGCACCGCCGCCGGCATCGACGCCTGTCTGCACATCGTGCGCAAGGAACAGGGGCCGGAGGTCGCCAACAAGATCGCCCGGCGGATGGTGGTGCCGCCGCACCGGGACGGCGGGCAGGCCCAGTACATCGAGCGCCCGCTGCCGCGGTCCCAGTGCGACACGGTCGGCGAGGTGCTGGTGTGGATGGAGCAGCACCTCGACGAGGAGATCACCGTCGAGCAGCTCGCCGACCTCGCGCACATGTCCCCGCGCACCTTCGCCCGCCGCTTCCAGCAGGAGACGGGAACGACTCCCTACCGCTGGATCCTGCGCCAACGTGTGCTGCTGGCCCAGCGGTTGCTGGAGGCGACGGACGAGACGGTGGACGCGATCGCCGGTCGAACGGGGTTCGGGAACGCGGCCGCGCTGCGCCACCAGTTCGTCCGGGCGGTGGGGACCACCCCGAACGCCTACCGGCGGACGTTCAGAGGACCCGAAGCCGGATCGGACGCGGCCTGACCGTCACCTGGGCACCGCCTTCAGCAGCAGCCGCTTCGGTCGCAGCGTGATCCCCACCAGGGGCGACTCGTCGGCCTCCGGCAGCCGTTCGAAGCGCCACTTCTGGATCACGGTCGCCAGGAGGATGCCGAGCCCGGCCACCGAGAAGTGGTCGGCCGGGCATTTCCGGTTGCCCGCGCTGAAGGGGCTCATCGCGTACTTCGGCACGTCCTTGGAGCGCTCCGGAAGCCAGCGGTCCGGGTCGAAGTCGAGGTGGTGGTCGTAGGACCGCGGATCGCGCTGGAGGGCGAGCGGGCTGTAGACGATGTCCGCACCGGCCGGAATGCGATACCCGCCGAGTTCGTTCTCGGTCGTGGCCCGCCGCGTCAGAATCCATACGGCGGGTCGGATGCGCAGCGCCTCCCAGACGACGTTGTTCGTATGCGTGAGCTTCCTGAGGTCGGCGAATGTGACCGGGCCGTCACCCACGACCGATCGCACCTCTTCGCTCATCCGGTCCGCCTGTTCCGGATGTTCGGCCAGCAATTGCAAGATCCACATCAACTGGGACCCCACGGTTTCGCTGCCCGGGGTGAGAATCGCTATGACCTGGTCGTGGACCTCCTGTTCGTTGACCGGTTCACCATTTTCGTCCTTTGCCTCCAGCAGGGCCGTCAGCAAATCGTCGGGCTTCTCGGCGGCGGCCCGGCGTTCGGCGATGACCTCGTCGGCCAGCCTGTGCAATTCGGCCAGTGCCCGGTCGAATTCCCGGTGGGACGGCAGCGGCAGCCGGTAGAACGGTCCGAAGGAGAGGATCATGCGCCGGTACATGCCGCCGAACACCGTGGCGAGGGCGGTGCTCAGCCGCTCGGCCAGATCGTCGTTGTTCTCGATCTGCAGGAAGCACCGGGCCGTCATGCGCACGCCCACGCGGAACGCCTCGCCGGTGACGTCGACCGTGTCCCCCGGCCGCCAGCGCGCGGCGAAGGCGAGCGACTCCTCGACCATGACGCGCTCGTACTCGTGGATGACGTCCTTGCGGAACGAGGGCTGGATCGTCTGCCGCTGACGCCGGTGCAGCGCACCGTTGCTGGTCGCCACCCCCTTGCCCAGCAGCACGTCCAGGGTGTCCCACAGCGGCCCGCCGACCTCGTACGCCGGGCTGGTCAGCAGGGCGCCGCAGAGGTCCGGCGCGGTGACGGCGTACACCGTCTTCGGGCCCAGCCGCAGCCGGACCAGGTCGCCGTCGTCGCGCAGCCGGGCCAGGAAGCCCAGCGGGTCGCGGAAGAGCTTCCAGCCGTGGCCGAGGCCCGGCACACCTCCGCCCGCGAGGGGCGGTTCACGCAGTTCCGGAGCCGGGGAGGCCTCGGGTTTCACAGACTCGACGGTCATTTCTCACCTGCCGCTTCGTTGTTGACGTACGGGGGCGTGGACCGGTCGTCCCAGCTGTCGACCATGTACCGGCCGGACTCGTGGTGGAACCAGTAGACCGTACTGAACCAGTTCCGCATATTGCAGACGCAGGCGCGCACGGCGGCGCCGAGTTCCTTTCCGCGGACTGTGCCGTCCTCGAGTTCGTCGGCGAAACGCAAGGCGTCCCGTTCGGCGGCGAGGAATTCCTCTATGCATTGCTCGATGCGCCGCCGGACCTCCGCGACCGCCTCTTCCAGCGTCAGCCCCTGGTGTTTGATGAGGCTGATTCCGAGATTGTGCACCTCGTCGCCCGCGATTTCCTTGGGGAGCGAACACAGATCGTTGTACCAGGCCGCGAATTCCTGGCTCAGCAGCGCCGCCCGCCGATATGCCGGGTGTTTCCGGACGTCATCGGGGAGTTCACAGCCCGCGCTCGGCTCCAGCAGATCGGTCCAGATCCAGTGCGCGAAGGTGAGGCGGCGCAGGGCGAGGTATTCCTCGACCGTCGGGACGATTCCCTCGGTCCGGTTGCGGAATTCCCGGTCATATGCCTCGATCACCTCGTGGAAGTGGCGGGCGAACCGGGCGTTCCACGTCTGCGGCAGGAACGAGTACAGCCGCACCATGCTGTCGGCGAACGCGGCGACCAGGGGATCCTCGTGGTGCAGATGGTTCCGGGGCGAGTCGAGGGCCGCGTGCAACCGGAACCTGAGCCGCCGCCAGGCGGCCGGGCGGCCGTGCACGATGTCGCGGTCGTGGCGGTCGTCCCAGACGAAGAACCACGCGCTGTAGTCCGCGATCGCCTGGAGGACGTTGTCGGGGGCGCCGATGTAGTACCCCGCCATGAGGTCGGTGTAGCACAGGCCGTCGGCATATTCCTCCACCTTGTCCGCCGGCATGAGCCGTTTTTCCAGCAGCCAGGTGCGTGTCTTCTCCTGGAGCCTCGGCCAATACGGGTGCAGTTGCCTGGGAAACGCTGTTTCGATCACCGGGAGGGAGAGCGATGGCGGGACCGGTACCGCCGTCGGTGTCGATGTGGTGCTGTGTGGGAAAGCATGCACGAAACAAACCCCTCTCAGCCGCCAGTTACCGCACGCCTCCCGCTGTGCCGGGCGTGCGCCGTTGCGTATCCCCGCACTTCCATTCAGCACTACAACTGACCGATCTGGGAACGTATTTGCTCCATTCACTACCCCACAGTGCCGAGACCTCCCCCTTGCGCGACCGATTCTCGATCATCCGGCGAGCGGAAGCGATCGAACGTGCGACGGACAGACGAACGGCGTCTGTTCCGGAAGGGACTCCGGAACAGACGCCGTACGGAAGGAAGTCAGGAGGCTACGGGGACCTCAGTCGTTGGCGACGACGGGGTAGCGAGGCTCGTTCTCGGCCATCTGCCGCAGCGCGTCCTTGCGTTCGCGCTTGGAGAGCCGGTCGATGTAGAGGTAGCCGTACAGGTGATCGGTCTCGTGCTGCAAACACCGAGCGAAGTAGCCGGTGCCGCGCACCTTGATCGGGTTGCCCTTCTCGTCCTGACCGGTCACCTCGGCGTAGTCCGGGCGGGCGAGCGGCGCGTACGCCGTCGGCACGGACAGGCAGCCCTCGTTGTTGTCGTCCAGCCGGCGCTTCTCGGCGGGCAGGTCGACGAGCCTCGGGTTGCAGACGACGCCCACGTGCCGCCGGCCCTCGTCGTCCTGGCAGTCGTAGACGAAGACCTTCAGGTCGACGCCGATCTGGTTGGCGGCCAGGCCCACGCCCTCGGCGGTGCGCTGCGAGGCGAACATGTCCGCGACCAGCTGGTCGAGCTCCGCGCCGAACTCGGTGACGTCCTTGCACTCCTTGTGCAGTACCGGGTTCCCGACGACCGTGATGGGCCGCGAGGTGCCGCGCTCGCGCCAGCCGTTCTCACGCTCCTCGCAGTCCTCGGTGTCGATGACGAAGCCCTCGTCGTCCACGGGGAGCACGCCCGCGTGCTGCTGATCGGTGTCCTGCTGCGCCATGACCGACGTATGCCTTCCTCAAAAACGGGGGGTGTGATGCTGATACAGGGTACGGCGATCTGCGCGTGCCCCTCAGCAGACCTCTTCCAGGTCCCGCCAATCCCGGGAATCCGGACTGTCCGCGACCCACCCGTCCAACAACCCCCGAACCAGCGAAGCCGGCGCGGCCACTCCGCACTCCCGCTCCGGCACCCACAACTGCCCGTCGGTCCGATGCCCCAGCGGCCCGGGGTGCCCGGGCTCACTGTGATCATGTGGGTCGAGATGCTCACCGTCGCCCTCATCGGACGGCATCCGGGACTCCGAGCACATCCGGCACAACAGCCGCACGGACGACGACCAGTCCTCCGCGGCGAACCCGGCGTCGGCCGCGAGCTGCTCCAGGGCGTCCCGGTCCGCCTCGGTGGCGGCCTCCAGCAGGACCACCCAGGTCGGCACGGGAGAAGGCGCCCACAGCTCGATCTCGTCGAACACCGGATAGGCGTGCCCGGCGGCCGTGGTCCGCTCCCCGTGCGGCACCCCGTCGTGCAGCACGACCTCACCCCAGCGCCGCCCGGAGGACGGCAGGGGGATCGAGAGCACCTCTATCCGGGCGGGGTCGAGCCGCCGCCCCCACACCACCTCGGCCTCCCCCTCCGGGGACAGCCGTACGGCCGCGCTGCCGAGGTCCATGCCCACAGGTTCACCCGAAGCGGTGGCCCCGCCCGGCACCCGCAGCCCGTAGGCCTGCCAGGCCCGCCGCGCCAGCGGCCAGTCCTGCAGCGCGGTGGCCGCGATGCCCACGTTCCACCAGTCGGGCGCACCGGTCTCCCGGTCGAGCAGCGCCACGGCGCGCAGGCCCGCCGCCCGCGCCTGCTCCCAGTCGTGCCGGAACTTGTGCAGCAGGGCGAGGTTGAACCAGGACTCCGAAAGCCAGGGCTCCAGATCGGCGGCCCGCGTCAGCAGCGCGCCCGCGTCCTCGTACCGGCCGTCGCCGATCAGGGTGAACGCGCGGTCTGTGGCCTGCCGCCAAGAGGCGGAGGGCCGATGCCGTCCCTTGCCGAAGATCCTCACGATTCCCGCCTGCCAGTTCCGTGGAGTGGGCTGGCTGTGCCCCCGGACACCCTCTTTCTCGCATCCAACCACGTACGGCTGGAAGGGCGCTCATTACCCATGGGTTACCCAGCCGCGGGCAGGGTCAGACAGTCTCTTGCCAGCACCCGGGCCAGCGCCTCCACGACCTCGGGGGCGTACTCGCCGCCCGTCGCCAGGCGCAGCTCCTCCAGCGCCTTCAGGGGCCCGCCGGGACCGGCGTCCCGCGCCTTCTCCTCGTACGCGTTCACCGCCCGTACGATCCGCGCGGCGACCGGCTGCTCCCCGCAGGGGTCGGCCTGCCGCTCCACGACCACGGCGACCGCCGCGTCGACCCCGGTCTGCCGGACGACGGCCCCGCCGAGCAGGGCGATGCGCCGCTGCTCGGCGTCGGGGAGTCCGGCGGTGGCCCCCGCCGGCACGGGATCGACGAGGCTCAGCTGCCCGATGTCGTGCATCAGCGCCGCGTACTCCAGCACGGTGAGCTCCGGCTCGGTGAGCCCCAGGTCCCGCCCCACGGCCTGACTGAGTGCGGCCACGCGCCGGGCGTGCCCGGCCGGGGTGTATCCGGCGACCTCCGTGGCCCGGGCGAGGGAGGCGATGGTCTGCCGGTAGGTGGCCCGCACGGCGGCGTACCGGCGGAAGGACACCTGGGTGAGCAGAAGGGGCAGGGAGAAGACGGGCAGCGCCCACAGCCCCACTACGGCGACCGCGAGCGCCATCACGGCCCCGGTCGCGCACACGGCGGACCCGATCCCCAGCAGCGCCCGCAGCTCGTCCCGCAGCAGCGGACCGAAGGGCCAGCGGGTACGGGAGTGCGCCAGCGCGGCGGCGAGCACGGCGTCGCACAGCGCGGTGAGGGCGAGCAGCGCGAGCAGCAGCAGGGCGTAGGCGTGGCCGCCCCATTCGCTGAACGTCCCCTGGTTGTACAAGGGTTGGAAGCACACGGCGGCGAACCCGACGGTGAGCAGGCGCCGGGCGAGGTGGTCGAGGGTCGGACCGGGCCCCCGCCCGATGTAGGGCACGCATCCGAGGAGGGAGGCGGCCAGGACGACGGTGACGACCTGGAGGGCGCCGTGGTGGGTGGACTGCCCGCCGTCCTCCCCCAACAGGGCGTACGACAGCGCCCCCGCCGCCCCGAGCGGCGCGGCCTCCCGGACGCGGGCGCCGGTCCACCGGCTGAGCTCACCGACGGTGATCAGGACGCCGAAGGCGAGGGCGATGCCGGGCTCTTCGAGGCCGGTCCAGAGGGTGGTGGCGAGGGAGAGGGCGGCGAGGAGACCGGCGCAGGCGTGGATGAGGCGGAGGATCACCTGAGGGCGCCGCGCCGTCATGGTGTGCTCCGGCCGACGCTGTCCGGGTGCTCTCCTGTCGGGCCGGCAACAGGTGGGAGTGGGCGGGCTGGGCGGACGTCGTCCGCCGTGACCGCCGGATGCCATCCGTGCCGGCTCAGCGCCCGCACCAACGCCCGCACCATCAACGGGTCGAACTGAGCGCCCGCACACCGCTCCAGCTCCGTCAGAGCGACGTCGACAGGACGCGCCCGGCTGTAGCACCGGTTGGACGTCATCGCGTCGAACGCGTCAGCGACAGCCACCACCCGCGCCGACTCCGGAATCTGGCTCCCCCGCAGCCCGTACGGATACCCGCTCCCGTCCAACCGCTCGTGATGATGCAGTACGGCCGCCCGCGCCTCCCCGAGAAAGCAGATGCCCCGCACCATCTCGTGCCCGTACTCGGGGTGCAGCTCGATCACCCGCCGCTCCTCGGGCGTCAACGGCCCGTCCTTGCGCAGCAACCGCGTGGGAACCCCCAGCTTCCCCACGTCGTGCAGGATCCCGGCGAACCGCAGCACCTCGACCCGCTCGTCGGACAGCCCCAGCTCGCGCGCGATCATCATCGACGCCTGCCCGACCCGCTCACTGTGCCCGCGCGTGTACCCGTCCTTGATGTCGACGGCCTGCACGAGCGCCCGGATCGTCGCCTGGTGGGCCCCGCGCTCCCGGTGGTACTGCGCGAAGGCCCACCACGACACACACATCGGCAGCAGTACGAGCAACGCGGCGACGGGCCCGTACGGACTCCGCCACAGCACAGCCATCATCAGCCCGGCGAGCCCGTGCACGGCGATCGGCGCCAGCGACCGCCGGAACAGCCCCCGCCAGGCCCGCCGTACCGGAACGCGATCCGCGAGGGCCCGGATCCCCCCGTCCAGCACGCTCAGCACCAGGCAGAAGGCCAGCACCGCCGCCCCGGCCGGCCCGAGCGCGTACGGCACCTCGCAGGCGCCGACGGCATCCCGCCCGCCCAGCGCCCCGTGCACCCGCGCCGCCACCCACACAGCGACGGAGAGCTGCGCAGCCCGCCAGAGCCTGCGCAGCCACCGCGGCCGCTGTTCGGCGGGGGACAGCAACGCGCCCGGCAGCGGCACCAGCGCGGCGGCGGACGGCGGCAGCAGAAAGGCCGCGGCGAGCAGCACAGGGTAAAAGGTTCCGGCGAACCGCCACCGGGCGGCGACCTGTTCGCAGCCGCAGTACAGCACGGCGAGCAGCAGCACCGCCCACCAGGGGGTTCGCACGGTCGGCAGCGGTAACACGCAGATCAGCGCGCCGACGACCACGCAGGAGACGTACGCACGTGCCCGTACCGGAACCTCCATCGTGCCCTCCCCCGGCCATGCCTGCTCCGGGTCCGGAGCCTAGGACGGCGACAGGGGGGCCTGCGGGTCGATGACCCGCGGATTAGCACGTTCGGGTGACGGGCTCAGGACTCCTGCGGAGTCGGCGGCGCCGCCGTCACATCGTGTTCGGGCACGGCCTGGCCGGAGCGGATCAGGTCGATCCGCCCCATGACCTTGGAACGCAGATCGCTGGGCACGTCGTCATGCCCGCAGCAGCGCTTGACGAGCTTCTTCACGGCCTGCTCCAGGCCGTACTTCTCCAGGCACGGCGAGCACTCCTGGAAGTGCTGCTTGAACTTGTCGCGATCGACGTCCGGCATCTCACTGTCGAGGAACTCGTACAGATGATCGAGTACCTCACTGCAGTCCGTCTCGTGCGGCTCTCCGCAGCTCATGAGCCCGAGCCTTTCGCTTCGTTCGAATCTCCGGCGCCGGCCGGGACCAGCCCGCGCTCACGGGCGTAGTCCTCGAGCATGCCGCGCAGTTGACGGCGGCCCCGGTGCAGCCGGGACATCACCGTACCGATGGGTGTCCCCATGATGTCCGCGATCTCCTTGTACGCAAAGCCCTCTACATCCGCGAGGTAGACGGCGATGCGGAATTCCTCGGGGATCGCCTGAAGTGCTTCCTTCACGTCCGAGTCGGGCAGGTGGTCGAGCGCCTGCGACTCCGCGGAGCGCAGACCCGTCGACATGTGCGACTCGGCACGCGCCAGCTGCCAGTCCTCGATCTCCTCGGCCGCGGAGCGCTGGGGTTCACGCTGCTTCTTGCGGTACGAGTTGATGAAGGTGTTGGTGAGGATCCGGTACAGCCACGCCTTGAGGTTGGTGCCCTCGCGGAACTGGTGGAAGGACGCGTACGCCTTGGCGTACGTCTCCTGCACCAGGTCCTCGGCGTCGGCCGGGTTGCGCGTCATGCGCAGCGCGGCCGAGTACATCTGGTCGAGGAATTCCAGCGCGTCCCGCTCGAAGCGCGCGCTGCGCTCGGCGGTCGACTCGCTGTTGCCCGGGCCCTCGGGCGGCTCCGCCTGACCGTGTTCGGTCCCTGCGTCGGTCCCAGTGACCGGACCCACCTCCTCCAGTGTCTGGGCAGGACCGAGACCGGTCCCACCAGAATCGGAGGATAGACGACGATCCGGTCCGCCCGCCGCCCGAATAGGGGCGGTCTTCGCCGCATGCAGCACCGTCCAGTCCAACTCTGTACGGCTGCCACGGCTCGGGCAGAAGGTCGAACCCATGCGGCGGACTTCCTCTCCAACGACGTCTGTGCCGGTGCTCTCAGCACTTCTGTCCGCCACAACAGAGGCCCGCCCCGCATCATTCCCGAGCCGTCACACCAGTGACCCGGCCCACCTCACCACCCCGTCGGTGATGATCGTCACGGCCTGCTCCTGGCTGATGTCCGCCCGCTTCGGCACGG
Source organism: Streptomyces sp. NPDC002838 (assembly GCF_040295365.1). Taxonomy (NCBI): domain Bacteria; kingdom Bacillati; phylum Actinomycetota; class Actinomycetes; order Kitasatosporales; family Streptomycetaceae; genus Streptomyces; species Streptomyces sp. NPDC002838. The sequence continues at coordinate 40,349 of NZ_JBEOVF010000006.1, forward strand.
CGAAGCCATGATCGCCGTACGGCACCTCGACCAGTTCGTACGACCCCTCGGGGAACTCCTCCGGCCTCCCCCACGGGTCGTTGCCGCCCTGGACGACGAGGGTGGGCACCCCGGCCCCGAGCAGTTCCTCGGCGCGGGACTTCTCCGGCTTGCCCGGCGGGTGCAGCGGGAAGGCCAGGGCGAGGACCGCGTGCGCGCCGAGTTCGGCGGCCGTACGGCAGGCGACGCGGGCCCCGGCGCTGCGACCGCCGGAGATCACCGGCAGCCCCGGCTTGGCCAGCGCGGGCCAGATGCCCCGCCAGCCGACGTCCAGCGTCTTCGGCGCCGGCGCCATCTTCTTCCCGGCGACCCGCCAGGGCTGCTCCACCCGGGCGACGGTGACGCCGTGGGCGGGCAGGACGGCGGCGAGCGCCTGGAGGTCCCGTGCCTCGATGCCGCCGCCCGCGCCGTGGCTCACGGCCAGGACCAGCCGCGCCTTCCTGGCCTCGTGCCAGGTGATGCGGGCGGCACCGGCGTCCGTATCGATGATCTCGGTCACGTTCGCGTTCACGTCAGAAGAGTGTGCCCTCTTCGGGCCCCTCAAGCTCCTTGAGCAGCTCCGGTCCGTTGTTGCGGACGTTGCTCACCGCGGTCGTCACCGGGTACGCCCGCATCAGCCCCTCGGGCGGCGGCGCGAGCAACGTGCGCAGATCGTCGAGGTCCGTGCGGGACGGGTCGAGCCAAGCGTCCCAGCGGTCCGGCGTCAGCATCAGCGGCATCCGGGGGTGGATATCGGCCAGCGTGTGCGGCCCCTCGGCGGGCGCCACCCCGAGCGGGCTCTTCTCCGCCTCCGTGGTGATCACGGAGCACGTCACCCACCAGGCCTGCGGGTGGTCGTCGGGCAGCGTCTTGTCCCGCCAGAACTCGTACAGCCCGGCCATCGCGAACACCGACCCGTCGGCGGGAAGCACGAAGTACGGCTGCTTGCGCGGCCGCTTCTTCCTCCCCTCCACCTCCAGGTCCCGCTCCTGCTCGCCGGTGACCCACTCGTAGTAGCCGTCGGCGGGGATGATGCAGCGCCGGGTGGCGAAGGCACGGCGGTACGACGGCTTCTCGTGCACGGTCTCCGCCCGCGCGTTGATCATCCGGGCCGCGCTCTCCGGGGTCTTCGACCAGCTCGGCACCAGCCCCCACTTCAGCTTCCGCAGCTGTCGAACCGGTCGAGGGTCCTCCACGTCCTTGAGAGGACGGTCGAGGACGGCGTGAACCTCCTTGGTCGGAGCCACGTTGTAATCGGGTGCCAGGGTCTCCTCGGGCTCCCACTTCTCGATCTCAAAGACTCCTGCGAGATCCTCGGGCCCACGACTGGCTGCATACCGTCCGCACATCTCAAACAACCCCTCCGACCTGCGAAAACTTCAGACCATGCGGCGCGAGTCAGCACCTAGTCAGCACGGTGCTGGTTCAGCGCCTCATTCATCACCTCGACGGCCCGGCTGGTGGAGTCCGGGGTGAGGTGTCCGTACGTGTCCGCCGTCTCCTTGATGCTCGCGTGGCCGAGCCATCTGGATACATCCAACAGTGGCAGACCCCTGCTGAGTGCGGTCGTCGCGAACCAGTGGCGAAGATCATGGGGCGACCACTCGTAACCCAGGGTCTTGACCACCTTACGGAACTGAGTCGAGTAGTCCGAGGTCGTGACCAGGGTGCCCGTAATGTTCCGGAACAGGGACCCCGAGGGGCCCGTGCCGTGCCGGGCCACGTGCTCGCCCACGGCGTCGGACAGGTTCGCGGGTAGGGGGGTGTCCCGCCATTCGCCTTCTTCCCGGTGCTTCAGCGGGCCGAGCACGGCGCCCTTGACCCCCTTGACGCGGGTGACCTGCCTGCGCAGCCGTATGCGGTCGTCTAGGACGTCACCGACCCGGAGCCCGAGCATCTCCCCGGTGCGGAGCCCGCAGCCCGCCATGAGCCACACAGAGAGCGCCCACTCGCTTCGGAACTCGTCCGCGATGTCCTGCACCTGCCCTCCCGAGGGGAGGAGCGTCTCGTCCATCACTCGCCGCGGAATAGTCGGCAGCTTGGCGCCGACGAACGGGTGGCGTCCTATGTCGCCGTTGTGCAGCGCTGCGGTGAACACCGCCTTGAGGGGTGTTGTGTACGCCTGCACGGAGTGTGCCGACAGGCCGCCGTCCGTCATCTCCTTACCGAGCGCCTCTATATCGGAGGGCCGGATGGACGTCAGCAGCCGACTGCCCATAAACGGGAAGACGTGGAGCCGGAAGGCTCGCTCGTACGTGCCGTACGTGTTAGGGGCAAGGTGCTGACGTTCGAGCCACTCGGTCGCGTACACGCGGATCGGGACGGCGCCACGCTTCGGGTCGACGTACGTCCCCTCGCGCTTGGAGTTCTCCATGCTCACGCCGTGAGCGTCAGCCTCGCGGCGAGTGGGGAAGGACTTCTCACGCTGACGTCCGGAGCGACCGCCCGGCTCGCGGAATCTCACCGTCCAGGGGTGACCGCATCTCGTCTTCTCGCACGGATAGTTCTTATTCTTATCGTCGGTCTTGCACTTCTGGAAGACGGTGGCCAAGTGGCCTCCTTTCGGTCTTGGGCAATGAGCGACAAGCTCACCCGTAGTTGCGGTCTAGGTAGGTCACGACATCGCGCTCTCGGAAGCGCAGGAGGCGCCCGACTTTCTGAGGCTTGAGCCCCCAGGCGCGGTATTTGTTCTTGATGGTGATCTCGCTGACCTTGAGCCATGCGGCCACTTCCTCCGGGGTCAGCAGCCGGTTGCTCCCTCCGGCGGTCAAAGCGCCACCCGCCCGTTTTCCTCGGCGGAAACCTGAACAGGCAGGGAGTCGGCGAGCGAACCAGAGGGGACTGTCAACCGGGGACGAAAATGGGCAGGGGGTATCACGGATCGGCACACAGATGGAGTTCCTTGGGACGGAGCGCACAGAGCGACAGATCGGGATCGGCAACACCAAAGAGTCCACGCCAACCCGACGTAGATATCGCTGTCTTTCAGCGGCGCTGCCGATTTCAGGGAAGCCGCAGACGGGCCGCTCATTACCTCCTTGTGTATTGCGGCACTACCGGCTGCGTCCACAACGGCTTCACCGCCAAGCACAGCCGCCGCGAACTCCTCAATGGTCGTGACGATCGCCGGTTTGGCTAACCGGCGATCGTGGTCTATGTTGCGCGCCGCATCACGAACCCGACGTCTCCGCAAGCTCGCCGTCGGCGAGGGCCAGCCGATAGGAGCGCAGGACCTGAGGTACGCCATCCGTGGTGACCGCCAGCAGGCGCGCAGACACAGACGCAGAGCCCGGTGGATACAGCAAGGTAGTCACCAGCCGTCTGGCCGACCCAGGCGTTCAGTCCGCCGAGGGCAAAAAGTGCGGGTGATGTGAAGCGGGCGGATCGGATAGCGGATTCAGACAGATACGCCTCCCAAGTACGGACCATGCCAGCGCGGCAACCTCACGCGGTTGGGTCGCAGAGTTGTTCGTCACCCTGGCGAGTAGCCCCGCCGTCTGACCTGATGTTTTTCCGGGACGTTGTACGTTGACATAGTCCCGGCGGAGGTATCCAGTCTTTTGGAGTTCTTTCCCGTCTGCCGTGAGCGAATGTGTCCTTGCCAATGAAGTCAGCCGGGGGGGGAGCCCCCGACCTGCGACGACTAACTTCATTGGCAAGGCGGTCCCGTGCCGCCGAGCGGCTCCCGTCTGCTGCGACCTGCGACGACTGGATTGGATAGCAAGGAATGCCATGGGGCTGGGTTCGATGGCAGCGGATGGAATGCCACCGGTCAACGCCGAGGAATCGCTGATCTTGACCTTGATGAGACGAAGGGAACCATTCGCAGGCACCGTAAACCCGTCGCATACCTTCCTCAACCAACAAAACGGCGGCGGCCCCTGGTTCACACCAAGGGCCGCCCCCGGACAAGTCCTCGCGCTGCCGCAAGGACAGCGTTCAGTCGCCGCTCGTCATTCTCCTTTTCGTTGCGCTCGTACATACGCCGCCCGGTTCACTGGCCACCTTCGGCAGCCAATCCCGGAGCGATCCGTGCGCACCGAGCGGCGTACTCCTGGAGGTGCCGGGCCCTGAACTGCTCGGCGTCCCAATCCTCGTCGCGGACCTCGCCGTCCGGCCAGATGTACGCGAGCCCGCGCCCGCCGGAGGTCAGCGTCACCTCGCGCAGGTCGTAGCGGTCGTCCTCGAAAGCGTCGAGGATCGTCCACTCTCTCCGGCTGAGGTCGGTGAGCAGCACTCCGGGCGCCGCAGAGCTGGGCGCCGCCACAAGTCCCGGGTAGACGCGCCCCTCCAGGGACGCCGCGCGCCAGCCGGGTGCGCTGGCCGATACGCGCTGCGGTATCCGGCCGATCAGCGCTTCGAGGACGGCATCGAACTGGAGCGTCCCGTACGCGAACAGGAGCGCGGCATCCGGCGAGAGTCGGTCCCGGCGACCGGCAGTCGTCGGAACCGGGAAGGGCTGTGCGGTTGCGTTGTGCATGATCGTTCCGGTCATCACGAGCTGGGCAGGTACATGGCGTCGTAGGTCGGCGACTCGGGGGCATGCTTGATCTCCCCCATCACCGTGTACCCCCACCGAAGATAGGCGTCGTGCGCCGGCTGATTGTCGATGATGCAGGTCAGGGTGGTGGCGCTCTCCGCACGTCCCGAGATCACGGTGTCGTGGATCTTTCTGCCGAGTCCCTGGTTCTGGTACTCGGGGAGGACCATCAACTCTCGGAGCCAGAAGACCTGCCCCGCGTCCGCGAGCGTCTGGAGCTGGGCCGGCCTCCGATTGCCGAGCGAGGTCCACCATGGCTTGTCTGCGGACAGCGTGGCGCCGTGCACGTATCCGATGATCTGCCCGTCCCGGCGCGCGGTCACCGTCTCGAAGCCCTCGCTGCCGAAGGCAGCCTCCAGCCGCTCCCGGAAGGAGGCGACGGAGAAGAACGGGTCGCCGACGTACGGGGGCGTGTCGTACACCCGGGCGTACACCTCGACCAGCTCGTCGGTGATGGCCTTGACCGACGCCCCGTCGTACCGCAGGTACTCCGCATCCACTGGTTGCATCTCTCCTTTTGCTGAATCACGCGACGACTGCGCGGATCTCTTCAAGCAGGTCCCCTACCCCGCGGGCGCGGTGATGAGGGGCCAGTCCGTCGTGGACGATCTTCAGTTGCTGGACTGCCCGAGCGGAAGACATGCCCGCCGTCCGGATCAACCCGATGGCCTTCCTCGTGGCATCGACGCTGTGGTCGATGTCCCCTGCGCCGATGGCCGCGGTCGCGAGCCGGCCGAGGCACATGCCTCTGTTCCGCGAGTGCGCCACGTCCTGCAGCTTCTCCGACTGCGCCAGGAGCTTCTGGGCGCGAGCAGTCTGGCCGAGGTCGAGGCGGCACATCCCTTCCAGGCACACCAATTCGGCCTGGTTGAGGAACGTCGTCCAATCGGGGTCGCGGTCGTCCGTCCCGCGCTCCCATTCCTTCCAGGCCCTCTTGATCGCGGACTCGCAGTTGAAGCGGTCGCCAACCCGGGCGTGCCCCTGGGCCTCGCGGATCGCCAGGAGCGCCGTGACCCGCGTCGGTGCGCTCCACATCTCGGCGTGCGTCTGGGCGAGCCGGGCGAAGCGGATCGCTTCCCGTCCTTTGTTCAGGTCCACGGCTTGGCGGGCCATGTTGCTCAGGGTCCGGCTGGAGAGCACATCGTCGCCGGTCAACATCGCCGCGTTGAGGGCCTCGGAGAAGTACTGCCGGGCCTGCGTATGGAGTCCGGCGTCGTAAGAGAACCAGCCGAGGCTGGTGGTGAACTTCCCCGCGAGCGCGTGAAGCTGCTGGCCAAGCTGCTCGTCGTAGATACCGCGGTCGATCATGTGGTGCACCCAGAGCAGGTGAGCACGCGTCGGCCGCCAGAGCCGGTTGCCGCCGAACTGCTGGTCCTGTGCGTCCATGTCGTCCGCAGCCTCGCGGAGCAGCTCGACCTCGTCCTCGGCGATCTTCCAGTCTGCGGAGCTGGCCACATCGGTCGTCGTCTGAGCCAGCCACGGCGGCGGGTCCTGGTCACCTCGGGCGAAAAGCGGGACCGCGGCGGCCGACTGCTCGATGAGCGGGACCGGCGTCACGACGGGCACAGCGGAAGAGTCGGGAGGGTCTTCTCCGCCCGGGCGGAGCCCCAGCTCCTCAACTGACCGCTGGAAGTACAGCTCAAGGACCACCCGTGTATCCGGGTGCGGGTACGGGCGCGGCCTCGTCTCGCTCTCCCACTTCGACATCTGGCGGACGGTGAAGGTCGGGCGCTTCGAGACCCGTCCTTCGGCAGCCAGCCGTTCCGCCAAGGAGTTGAGTTCGTCAACCGCCTTCGACTGGGTCCGGTTGCGGCTCTCGCGTACCGCTCTCATCGGACTGCGGCTCACCGGATACCCCCCTTTACCGACTGGTGTCAGCTCACCGTAGCGGGCATCTCACGGGCCGCGTGAGGCGTCGTCAGCGAAAGCGCTGGTGAGACGGAAATCGGGGTCAAAAGGGCGGGTGAAGGGCGGGCGGGAGGCAACCAAGGTTCCGGCGAAAAGACCTGTTCACCGCCCCGGACCTTCCGATGCACTAGGTGACGACGGACGCACTGTGTGTGCTCAAGGATCAGATGTCGACCTGGGAGGGGCCCATGGAGACCTGCACCGTGACTGGCGAGCCCGAGCGCCTGTCCGCGTGGTTCGCCGCGGCCACCCCCTCGCCGGCGGAGTCCATGAGCGCCTGGCACCGTACGCCCGACTTCCCCCGGCGGCTGCCGACCGGCATCACCTTCGATGTCGTACTGGCGCACCGCACCCTCGTCGAGCTGGCGTACGACATCCTGCGCCGGTACGAACAGACCGTCGGGCCGGCTGTCCGCTTCACGAACCTGACCACGGCGGCCGTCCTCGTGCCGCCCGGCACCGCAGCCCGCTGGGGCAAGCTGGTCGCCGGGGCATCCTGGCTCGACCGGAGTGCCGTTCCGATGTGCCTCGGTGCCGGCCACGCGGTTCGTATCCCCGGGCTCACGCCATCGGCGCAGGGCGTACCGGTGGAGTGGCTGGAAGCACCCAACACCGAGTCGGCCATAGGTGACGCCCCTCTGCTCACCGCTCCGGTGCAACTGGTCCGCTGCCTTGCCGAAGCACGTTCCCTCCTCGCCCCCGACGACGAGCGGAGCCCTCTTAGCAGGGCGGTCTCCGCGGTCCGGGCGGTCCTCCGAGCCCCCCAGAGGACGTGATGACAACGACTGCCGCACGGCCACGCCGCGCCCCCCACCGCGACGGCGACCTCATGAGCGCCACGTTCGAGATCAAGCAGCGACCACCGGGCGAGCTTCCGCCGCCCGAGGACGGCGAGAAGGTCGGCGTCATGCGGCGCCGGACCCGACAGCGCCTGAGCGCCCGCGGGCTGGCCTACGTCGCCGACGAGGCGGTCCTGATCATCTCCGAGCTGGTCACCAACGCCATCGTGCACAGCGGCGGCCGGGAGATCACGGTGACGCTCTCGCTCCGCTCCGGCTTCCTGCGTATCGACGTACGCGACGGTGTCCCCAGCTGCCACGCCCGGCCCAAGGCCCCCCGTGACGCCGACGAGAACGGCCGCGGCCTGGTGCTCGTGCAGTCGCTCGCCGAAGAGGGACGAGGAACCTGGGGTGTTGAGGACGCCGGCGCCACCACATGGTGCGAGTTGAGATTGGCGGCAAGCTGATGACGAGCACCGCAGTACGAGGCGCGCACGCGAGCCCCGAAGCGATGCCGTTCCGCGTCAAGGACCCAACGGTCCCGACGAACCCCTGGTCGCCGCCGCTCGACAGACCGGGCCTCCACGACCTTCTGAATGCGGTGCGCACATGGGAGCCGGTGGACTGGGACGCAGTGTTCGACGGTCTGGACATGGTCCTGAACGAAGAGGTCAGTCACCATGCCGCGGGCGCGCGAGGTGGCCGTCCCGGGGCCGCCGGGCCCTCGTATGACGAAGCCGCCGAACTCGCCCAGCGATTCCGCGGGGCCCTGATGCAGCTCACGAACCGAGGTTTGCGCGACGATGCCACCAAGAAGTACCCGGACATCGGTGACCTGATCGAAGAGGCCCGTGCGGTGCGCTCCGACGAACTTCCTGGCGATGAGCTACAGGCCCTCGCGCTCCTACGAAAGCTGGGCCGAGTCACCCTGGATCTCGCCGAGCGGCTGGAGGAGGCCGGCATCGTCCGGGGGTTGATCGAATGCTGACCACCGCCACAGTGCCGGCGTGCTCCGTCGCCCTCCGTCCGGCCGCAGAAGCGTACGACTTCGAGTACTTCCGTGACCGCCTCGCAGAGCCCGCGATCCTCGCCAGCGCCATCGCCGTCCGCGTGTTCCGGGCGCCGCTGCTCGCCGTGCCGGTCGGTGGCTCGCGCCGCGGCGGGTACATGTCCTTCGACCTGCTGTCGCTGGCCATGGCGACCCGCGGTCTGCTCGATACCCGGCCCGGCTTCCCGAACCTCCGCGTCCGCTGGTCGCCGTACCGCGACACCTGCCACACGGTCGAGTGGGGCGATCCCGCTCCCGATTGGTGGGAGGACGACGCGGTCTTCGGTCGCTTCTACGGCTACAGCGAGGCCGCCATCGCCGCGTTCGTGCGGCCACACCCACAGACCCCCTCTTCGGCTACCTCCGAACCGTTCCCCCACGGCCTCGTAGCCCGCTGAAGAGGGCCCAACTTCCCGCCCGCGCCCCGAGAGGACGAGCACCATGTGCGCGCACACCCCGCCGTGTCCCACGGCAGAGGCTCCCGACAGGGAGGCCGCGCGGCCCATCGCGCCCCGCCCGGAACAGGGGTGGTGTGTTAGCTGCACCTTCTTGCTGTGCAACGGCGTACTTCAGTCCGAGGACATGGGCGAGGTCCATCCCGACCTGACCGTGGCTCCTCGCCGTCGCATCTACGGCACCCGGAAGGAGGCCGCTGCGTGACCGCCGTATGCCTCCTCGACCACCAAGACGGCCTGGGTCTCGACTTCTTCGACAACGCGAACTCGGCGCGCATGTACGAGTTCCTGCTCGGCGGCGTCGATAACTACGCTGCCGACCGCACGGCCGCCTTCGCCGTCTATGAGACCGCCGAGTGGATGCCGACGGCCGCCCTGATCAACCGCGACTACAGCCTCATGTCGGTCGGGTTCTCCCTCGACCTGGGGGTTCGCCAGTTCCTCGACTTGGGCTGCGGTTACCCCGGCTGGGACAACGTGCACGAGATCACTGAGAAGACACAGGTTGGATGCCCGGTTGTCTACGTGGACCGAGATGCTGCGGTGTACGCGCACGCGAAATGCCGGCTGGACGAAGGCCCTGGCACAACCGTCATCCACGCCGACCTGCTCGCCATGGACCAACTCCTGACCTGCGAAGCCGTGCGCGCCGCGTACGACCTGAGCGCACCTGTCGCGGTGCTCCTGCACGACGTGCTTCCGTGGTGTGCAGACGACCCGGCCATGCACCAGGCCATGGCCATCCTCCGCGAGTGGATGCCAGTCGGCAGCACCCTCTCCATCACACACCTCACCGATCACTGGCACCCCGCCACGATGCCCGACGTCGTGGCCACCTACGCAGAGCACGGGTTGCAGGTTCGCCCCCGCTCCCCCGAAGAGATCTCGGACCTGTTCGACGGCTTCACCCAGCAAGGGCCGGGGCTGGCGGCCACCGGCCGGTGGCACGAGCAGGGGCAGTACGTCCTCCACCCGGAGGAGCACTCCGCGGCCTTCTCCGGGATCGCGGTCAAACCCGCCTCTTCCACGAACCGCCAGTGTCCGACCTCGGCATCCCACGATCCCGCACCGAGGAGGCCCAGTGATCCACAACGAACCTCGATCGAGCGAAGTGCAGAGAAGGAGCCTGCTGTGCAACGGCGTCCTCATTTTCGAGGACACCGGTGAGCTGCTGCCGGACGGACGGATCGTCGCACCCCGCCGGCCTCTCGCGGTGGCGACCTGATGCCCAGCGCGTAGACAGCCGTCCGGCGACCCGGATGTAACGGGCCGGGTCGTCGGGCGGTTACCACCCCGGCGCGGGGCCGTCGCCTCGTCCCTGATGTGCGAGCCCTCGCGGCCCCGCGCCGGTACCCGTAAGTCCGCTCAACCAGGCTCGGCGCGAACTCGCCGAGGAGGAGAAGCCGCGTGGATAACGTCCCCGACATGACGACGAACACCGAAGCAGAGGCAGTAACGGAACAGCAGTTGCGCGACAAGATGGTGCGGCAGCTCATCGAGGTCGGAGCCGCCCGAGACCCCCGTGTCGTGGCCGCTTTCCGTGCCGTTCCCCGGCACCTGGCCACCCCGGAGGTGGACCCCGTCAAGACGTACGAGGTTGAGACAGCCACCATCACCAAGACCGACGAGAGCGGCGTGGACATCAGCTCCGTGTCGGCGCCGCGGATTCAGGCCATGCAGATCGAGCAGGCCGGCATCCAGCCCGGGATGACGGTGTTGGAGATCGGCTCCGGCGGTCCGAACGCCGCGTACCTCGCCGAGATGGTCGGCCCCGAGGGGCGAGTCGTCACCGAGGACATCGACGCCGACGTCACCGCACGCGCCGAACGGTTCGTGGAGGCCACCGGCTACCGGAACATCACCGTAGTCACGGGCGACGCCGAGCATGGCGTACCGGAGCACGCGCCGTACGACCGCCTCGTCGTCACCGTGCAGGCTGCCGACATCCCGCCGGCCTGGATCGAACAGCTCAAGGACGGCGGCCGGCTCGTCGTGCCGCTGCGGATGCGCGGCATGACCCGCACCGTGGCGTTCGTCCGCGACGGCGACCGACTGGTCAGCGATGGGTTCGAGCAGTGCGGCTTCGTACCGATGCGCGGTGACGGCGAGAACCGGATGAGCCTGGCCGTCCTCCACGACGAGGAAGGCGCCGAGGTCGCCCTCCGGCTGGACTCTGACCACCCCGATCCGGACACCGAGGCGCTTCGGGCCGCGCTGCGTTCCCCGCGGGCGGAGGTGTGGTCCGGGGTGACGGTCGGCGGTGAGGAGTCGAAGGAGCACCTGGACCTGTGGCTCACGACCGTCTTGGACAACCTTCCCATCATGGCGGCCAAGGCCGCGGCCCGGCAGCGCGGCGTCGTCGCCGTGGCCTCCCCGATCGGGCTCCCGGCGCTCGTGGATGGCGACAGCTTCGCGTACCGCTCGACGCGCGCCACCGGCCAGGAGGACCGCTACGAGCTGGGGGCCATCGGCCACGGTCCCAACGGCCGGAAGGTCGCCGAGCGCCTGGTCGAGGAGATCCGGGCGTGGAACGACGGGCACCGCGGCGAGCGCGCGCACATCGAGGTCTACCCGGCGGGCACGCCCGACGACCGACTTCCCGCGGGCCGGGTCATCGACCGGCCGCACACGCGGGTCACCATCTCCTGGCCGTGACGCCACCGGCGTCGCTACCAGGTGGCACCACCAGCACGACCAGCACGATCCGCACAGTCAACTGACCCCTCAACGAGGAGACACGCGATGGCACCGCAGATCAGCACCAAGCCGCAGACCGGAACGCCGTTCACGGCCGACACCGGGTCGGACTTCGACCTGAACATCGAGACCGTCTCGGCGCTGCCCGTGGTCGGGGCCCTCCTGAACGACACCGGCGACGGCTGCACCTCCACCTGCCAGTCCGCCTGCTCGAACAGCACCTGCGGCTGACCAGCACCACCCCTCCGGGGCGGGCCGGCCGGGAGACCGGTCTGCCCGCCCCGGGTACCGCACCCGCGAAGGAGGAACAGCCATGTATGAAGCAGTTGACGCGGGCATGATCAGGGCATCGGTGTTTCCGCTGGTGGCCTCGCTGCCCTCCTGCCCCGCTCCCGCCGCCGATCCTGCCGTGGACGCGGAGAGCTGCCGCCGGTGGATCAAGCAGGTCTGGAGCGACAACGACCGTGCGAGCGCCATCGAACTCGCCGCGCCGGTCCTGGCCGCCAGCATCCGCAAAGCCATCAACGGCGAGGCCCGCCGCTCCCGAATCCGGCGAATCGCACTCTCCCTGACCCGCTACCTCCTGCGGATGCAGTTCCGCGCGACGCCCTTCGGAACGTTCGCCGGGCCTGCACCAGTACGCATTGGCCCGAGCAGTGTCGTCCGCTGGGGGACGCAGCACACAGCGTTCGCCAGGGCCGATGCCACCTGGCTGCACGACATCATCACCACCCTGGAGCAGGACCCGGACGTTCTCCATCACCTGCACGTCGTCGCCGACCGTACACACACCGTGCGCGGCGCGCAGATCTCCGTCCCCCACCAGCCCGGCGACAAGGGGCCCACCGAAACGACCCTCCGCCGCACCAGGGCATCAGAGTTGGCACTGTCCCTGGCACAGTCACCCACGACCGTCAGCGAAATGGTGGCCAAGTTCCAGGCCAACTACCCCGACACCCCGGTCCAGAAGATCGAGGACATGGTGCGCAACCTGGTCGCCCACCGCGTCCTGCTCACCAGCCTCCATGCCCCGATGACCTGTGACGACGCTCTTGGCCACCTCGTCGATCAGCTCGACCGGACATTGCGCGCCGGAGCCCCCGGCTCAGCGACGCAGGCGAAGGTGGAGAACCTGCGCCGCGTTCACCAGCTCCTCCACCGGCACGACCGCGCCCACCCGGACGAACAGCGTGACCTCCGGGAGCAGGCCACTGCCACCATGAACCGTCTCACCGGAGTCACTGACCGCAGTCTCGCGGTGAACCTGCGTCCGGACTGCGACATCGTCCTCCCGCGAGAGGTCGCCGAAGAGGCGAGCCTGGCGCTGGACGTGATCGCACGCATCACCCCGTACCCGAATGGTTCCCCGGCCTGGCGCGACTACCTCACCCGGTTCCTGGAGCGCTACAGCATGGGCACCGTCGTGCCGGTGCGAGAACTCACCGACCCGGACACCGGCCTCGGCTTCCCCGTCGGCTACCGGGGCACCGTGCTTCCCCGCCCCCTCCTGGCAACGACACCTCGCGACGAACACCTCCTCGCGCTCACGCAAGAGGCCGCCCTGACCGACCGGCACGAGATCGTGCTCACCGAGGACGACATCGAGGCCCTGTCCACCGGCACGCCCACCCAAGTCCCCGCGCACATCGAGTTCACCTTCACCGTGCTCGCGCAGTCTCAACGCGCCCTGAACGAAGGCCGTTTCACCCTCTCTACGGTCGGCCTGTCGCTCGCGGCCGGCATCACGACAGGGCGTTTCCTCCCCACCCTCGAAGCCGCGGATCTCAACCGGATCACCGCCGTCCACGCCGCTCTGCCCACCCTGACCGAAGGTGCGGTCCGCGGGCAGGTATCGGGGCCGCCGCTAAAAGTGCCGATCAACAACGTCAGCCGCTCCCTCGCCCTCTCCACCGAGCTGTTGTCCGTCGGCGAACACAACCCCAACGCCACCTTGGACCTGGACGACCTCGGTGTCCTCGCCGACGCCGGCCGCTTCTACCTCGTGACGCTGTCCACCGGCCGGATCATCGAGCCGACAGTGATGAACGCCGTCGAACTGTCGAACAGCACCCACCCCCTGATCCGCTTCGTCTGCGAACTCCACCGCTCCCACACCGCCGTCCTGCTGCCCTTCTTCTGGGGCGCCGCCACCCGGCTGCCATTCCTGCCCGAAGTCCGCGTAGGGCGCACCGTTCTTTCCGCGGCCCTGTGGCGGCTGCGGCGGCGCGACCTCGGAGACGGAGACGACTGGCCAGAGCGGTTCAGTGACTGGCGCAGCAAGTACGGCCTGCCGCGCACCGTGTTCCTCGGCGCCAGCGATCAGCGCCTCCGCCTCGACCTCAATGAGCCGGTCCACCAAGAACTCCTCCGTGCAGAGCTGCGGCGGCACACCGTGGCCGTCCTGCACGAGGCCCCCGAGGAAAGCGCCTACGGCTGGATAGACCGCGCTCACGAGGTCGCCATGACGTTCGCCTCGGACCAGAAGCCCACCCCCGCGCCCATGGTCCGGGCATCCGCCAGCCGCGATACCGCCCGACTGCCGGGCGCCTCGGACTGGGTGCTCTTGAAGCTGTACGGCAGCACCGCGCGCTTCCCCGAGGTGCTGACCGCTCACCTCCCCCGCCTCCTGCACGACGAATGGGTCACCCCGCCGCCCGCCTGGTTCATCCGCTACGCCGACCCCGCCCCCCACCTCCGTCTTCGGCTGCGTCTTCCTGGGCCGGACGCGTTCGGCGCAGCGGCACAGACCGTCGCCCGGTGGGCCAACGAACTGCGCCGCGAGGGCCTGATCCAGCGGGTGCAGTGGGACACCGATCACCCTGAGACCGGCCGCTACGGCACCGGCCCCGCGCTGGAGGCGGCGGAGGACTACTTCGTGGCCGATTCCAAGGCCGCCGTCACGCAACTGGCCCTGGCTGTACCGGCCGAACTCCGGCCGGCTCTCACCGCCGCATCCTTCGTGGACATCGCCACAGGGCTCCTCGGCTCCCGCAAGGATGCCTGCACCTGGCTGGTCCAACACCTGCTGCGCGGCGACGGCGAAAGCGTCCCCCGCAACGTGCAGGCCCTCGCTCTGCGACTGTCGGAACCGGCCGCGCCGGGCATCCTCACCGACCTCGACGGCGGGGACGCTGTGGCCGACGCCTGGGAGGAGCGCAGGCGCGCACTCGCCCGCTACCGGCTGGCACTCGCCGACGACGCCCCCGAGACCGTGCTGCCCTCCCTGCTGCACATGCACCACAACCGCGTCGCGGGCATCGACCGCACCGCAGAAGCCGCCTGTCGCCGGATAGCCAGAGCCGCAGCCCTGTCCTGGACACTCATCCCCGAAGGAGACGAGGCGTGACCACCGCCCTGCTGACCACCGACACCTCCACGCGCCAATCCCTCGCGCACGGTCCCCTCGGCGCCGCTCTGCTGCACGTCGAGCGGGCCCGCCGCGGCACCGGAGACTGGAGCGAGGTGCACCGCTCCCTCGCCGGGATCGGGCCGCTGATCGACGGACGGGACGCCAACCTCTTCCTCGGCGCCCCCGCGATGGCCCTCGTCCTGCACCTGGCCGCCGACGGTACCGATCGCTACGCAGGCGCGCTGCACACGCTCGACGGCGTCGTGGCCGCACACGCCCGGCAGCGCCTGACCACTGCGCACGCCCGGATCGATGCCGGCCGCCACGCCACCTTCGCCGAGTACGACCTGTTCCGCGGCCTCACCGGCATCGGCGCGCTGCTGCTGCGCCGTCAGCCCCGCGGGGCCGAACTGAAGGGCGTCCTTGAGTACCTGGTGCGCCTGACCGAGCCGGTCACCGGCGAGCCGGGCGAGACACTGCCCGGCTGGTGGGTCGGCCACGCCCCGGCCGGCGACAAGACGGCTACCCCCGGAGGACACGCGAACGCCGGGCTGGCACACGGCATCACCGGCCCGCTCGCCCTCCTCTCCCTGGCCCTGCGCGCGGGCGTCACCGTGGACGGGCACGAAGCCGCCATCCACCGCATCTGCCGGTGGCTCGATCAGATACGGCAGAGCGACTACCGCGGAACGCGCTGGCCGCGCTGGATCAGCCACCGCGGATCCGCGCCAGCACAACCGGCCACCCCCTCGTGGTGCTACGGCACCCCCGGCCTTGCCCGTGCACAGCAGCTCGCCGGCATCGTCCTCGAAGACGGCGACCGCAAGCGGATGGCCGAGCGCGCTCTTCTGCACTGCCTGAGCGACCCAGCCCAGCTCGACATGGTTGCCGACCGCGGCCTGTGCCACGGGTTCGGCGGTCTCCTCCGCACCACCCAGCGCGTCGCCCAGGACGCCGAATCCCCAGCCACCTTCGGCGACCGGATCAGCCTCATCACGAGCAGGGTCCTGACGGTGGACGCCCCCGAGGAGACAGGGTTCATCACCGGGAAAGCCGGCGCATCCCTCGCCTTCCAGGACGCCGACTCGGGCACCACGCCCCAAGGGCAGTGGGACTCCTGCCTCCTGCTGACGTGAGAGGAGCCACCTTGCACGACACGGACCGTATCGAGGGCGCCGTCCTGGCCGTCCTCGGCGGCGCGCCCGTCGAAGAAGCCGCCCGCGCGGCAGGCACCGAGCCTGCCGCCCTGTCCGAGGCGATCGAAAGGTACCAGGCCGCCGGCCGGGCTGCGCTCGACGCCGAACCATCCGGCTGGCACCAGGCCAACATCCGCTTCGCCGACTACCCGACCGCCGCCCGAGCCTTCCGCACGTACCTCGCGCCCGCCCTCCGCGGCGGCCCCGTCGGCACCTGGTGGTTCGTCCGGAAGCACCCGCACTGGCGGCTGCGCTACTACCCCGCCCCGGGCGCCTCCCCCGAGGACGCCGTCCGCCACATCAGCGAAGCGCTCGACAGTTCCGTCTCCTGGGGCGTGACCACCAACTGGACCTCCATGCCGTACGAACCGGAGACCGTCGCTTTCGGCGGCCCGGCTGGGATGGCACTCGCGCACACGCTGTTTCACACCGACAGCGCCGGCGTGATCAACTACCTCCATGCTGCGGCCAACGGCCGACTGAAGGCGCTGGACTCCAAGGCGACGTCTCTCCTGGTCATGACGCTGATGATGCGCGCCGCCGGCCTGGAGTTCGGCGAGCAGGGTGACGTATGGGGACGAGTCGAACAGCGTCGGCCGTTGGCCGAAGATGTGCCTCCGGAACAGGTGAGCACCATGGTCGAACCCCTGCGTCGCCTCCTCCTTTCCGACGCTCGCCCCCTTCTTAACGGTGGGGACCTTGCTCCCATGCGCTCGTGGGTCGAGGGACTGGAGCGGGGCGGGCGGGCTCTGGCGGACGCGGCGGGGAGCGGCACGCTCAGCCTTGGCAAGCGGGGCATCCTCGCTCGGCACGTCATCTTCCACTGGAACCGAATGGGCTTCGCACTCCGACAGCAATCCATCTGGTCCCGAGCAGCCCGGGAAGCCGTACTCAGCAACTGAGACCGTGCGCGCCCTCCTCGCAAGCGGTTCTCGAGGGGTGCAGGCCGTCGACTTTGGTATCGGCGACGAGCGCTCGCTCTGTTCAGCCCTCTGTGTGGACTGGGGAGGGGATGCCAGCGCGACGCCACCTTCATCGGTGCCCCAGCCAGGGCCTACAGGCGCAAGACAGTGCCTTTGCGGTCCGATGGGCCGCCGCCCTGTGCTCCCTGCGTGCTACCGGTGCCGGCCTCGGCCGTTCCTGCGCCGCCGGGGGGCTCGGAGAGGAGCCGGGCGAGCGCCTTGTTGAGCTTGCCCTGGATTTCCTCGGTGAGGTCCTTTCCTTCTGCGGTGACCACGCGGATCGAGTTGGTCGGGGCGATCTCGGCGCACTTCCTGCCGTGGCGGCGCTGGGTTTCGAAGGTCATGTGCATGGACGCTTTCGGTCCCCCGATGGCGAGCACGTATCGCCCCTTGCTGTCACGCCCGACGGAGACGGAGGCGCCTTCCCGGCCGCGCAGCCGCTTTTCGCACTGCCCGAGGAGGCGGAGGATCTCCGTAGGGAGTGTGGTCTGTTCGTCGAGTGGCGTCAGATCGGGGAGTACGGCCGGACCGGCGGCATCGGAGGGCAGACGCTCCAGGAGGGCGGAGTACTCCGCCCAGGACTTTGGGGTGGTGCGTCGCTCGTCGTCCTGGAACAGCTGGTACTCGGACCGCTTCCATCCGCTGCTGCTGCGTCTGAAGACGGCTTCGATCCGCAGGCGGCCGTTCACGTGGGTGAGGCGTATGGCGGCCTTGTCGACCTGCGCGATCTCTGGTCTGATCCCGGTCTCACGGGCCATGGTGTCGGCCTCGCGCTGCACAGGTATCGGTATGAACAGTCCCTGTTCTGAGGGGACTTGAGGTGTTGCGGGCACTGCTGAGCGGCTCCTTCTCTTCGGGGTCCGTCGAGTGTCTGGTGGCTCACGTACGGCTCTCGCCGTCCGGGCTCCGGCAGCTCGATTCAGTCCGTTGCGTGTATGGGTTCTCGATGGAGGCGGATACGGAGGCGGTACGGCAGGTGGTCGGACAAGCCCGTCAGGTCGAGATCCGAGTCGGGGGAGTCCGGGGCGGGGATGTCCAGGGCGAAGCTCTGGGGCGCGCCGAGGGTGCGGTAGTCGGGCACCTCGATGCGCTGGCCGGTGACGAGGGCCTGGTCGAGATGGAGCGGGACCTGTTCGTTCTCGTACCAGTACCCGACCGTCGGCCTGCGCCGGAGCGGGATCTCGTCTTGCGGGTCCCGCCAGCCGGACTCGATCAGCAGATTCGGGGCATCGAGGTCCCATCCGCCGAACGACCCGTCGGGCCGCATCTTCCGGTAGCGGTGCCAGAGGTTTCGCGGTATCGCTGACCAGTCCTCCGGTTCAGGGTCGTAGCGGTCGGGCCCGTTCGCGTCCATGAGCAGCACGCCGTCCTCCGGCCAGTCGTTGAACTGCTGCCCGTAGTCGGCCAGGTGGTGGGCCTCGCTCAGCCGGGCCGCGCCGCTGGAGTAGGCGAGATGCGCTCCGAGCAGGAGCAGGCGCATGCCGTCTACCTCGAACTCGGCGCGTGTGACGCCGTGGTGGAAGGCCCCGCGGGCGAGCTCGCTGGACGTCACCAGCCGGGCCTTCTCCGCCCCGTAGTACAGGACGGAGTGGTTGCGCCCCTCCCCGACACGGGAGGTCACGTACGGGAGCGCGGTCAGCCCCGTTGCGTCGGCGAGGTCCTTGAAACGACGGCCATCACCCAGATGCCAGTCGGTGCCCTCCATGATCCACAGGAAATCGAGATCGGGGAGAGACGCGAGATAGTCGATCTGCTGCTCGAAGCGGTAGTCGTGGTATCCACGGTCGTCGCGGTCGATTCCCCCGTTCAGTACGTTCCACCCGAGCAGTTCGAGTTCGGTCGCGCCGGTCGCCATGGTGAGATTCCCTCCGAGGAGTGGCCGGTTGGGCTACGAGGACAGGGCGCGCAGCCGCTCCTGGACGCGGTCCGCGTCGGGCGGGCTGATGGGGGTGTAGATGCGCAGGGCTTCCTGGTAGAGGGCTGCGGCGTCATCGTGGTGGCCGCCGGCCTGGAGGGTCAGCCCGAGGAGTTCGCGGCTACGTGCCCGCCAGCGGTGCGATCCGGCGCGGTCGAACTCGGCGACGGCCTTGCGCCCGAGCCGCCTTCCCTTCACCGGGTCGCCGTTGAGGGCGTGAGCACGGCCGAGCCAGGCCAGTGCTCGGGCCGCGTCGATGGAGTCCTTGAGCGCGAGCAGGGTGGCGCGAGCGGAGGCGAAGAGGGCAACGGCTTCGGACGGCGGCCGGTCGAGGAGAAGACGGACCTGGCCCAGGCACACGTCGGTGATGGCGACCGCGCGCTCGAAGGTCTCCTGGTCCCGGGTGTTCCCGTTCTCTGCGGCGCCGCGGGCGAGCGCGGCACGCTGCTGGTATGCCAGAACCAGCAGAGGCTCGGCCTCCTCCGGACGGCCCGCCGCGAGGTGGGTGGCCCCGAGTTCGTGGAGGGCCTGGGCTTCTCCCCGCGCGTCGTGGGCGGCACGGGCGAGGCTCAACACCTGGTCGAACGCTTCGATCGCGTCGCCGTGTCGGCCGGTGCTGCGCAGTCCGACCGCCCAGGTACCGAGGATCTCCAGTTCGGCACTGGGGTCCTGACAGATGCGGGCCGCGCGGAGGGCGAGTGCGTGGGTCCGGTCCCACAAGTCGTAGTCGTGGTGGGCGCGCAGGAGCGGCCACAGGGCGTGCGTGAGCTGCCACACCGACGAGTCGAGCCCGGCGGACGCCGCGGCGGTGATCGCAGCGTCGAGACTGGCCTGGACAGCCTCCAGCCAGGCCAGGGCGGCGGCGTCCGTGTCGAAGGTGATCGGTTCCGCGGGCTGGTAGAGGTAGTCCCGGGCGAGCGGGCGGTGGGTGGGGGTGAGACGGCGTTCGGCCCGGGTCGCTGTGTCGAGGTAGTAGTCGAGGGCACGGCGGAGCACGTCGTCCGTGTCCGTCGGCTCCTCCTGGGCGAACTTCTGGGCGGCGTGCTCGCGGGCACTGTCGTGGAACTGGAAGACGGGGCCCCGCACCGAGTCGTCCCCGGCCTGCACGGGTTCGATCATGCCTGCCGAGTGCAGAGTGCTGAGTGCGTCGCGTGCCGTTTGCCAGGTCAGCCCGGAGATGGCTGCGGCGAGCGCGGTATCGAAGTCCCGGACGGTCAGGCTGCCGAGGCGCCGGTACACGGCGGCGGCCTGGAACGGCAGGTGGTCGTACTGGTCGTTGAGGGCTGCGGGCACAGCCGCCTCCTGGCGGGTGAGGGCCGGATGGGTCAGGCGCACCGCGCTGTGGGTGCTCATCAGGTCGGCGGTCACGTCCGCCATGGACTGGTCTGCGCGGGAGGTGAGGGCGCCGACGACCACGGCCAACGCCATCGGCCGTCCGGCGGACAGCCGTACGATCCGGACCGCGGCCGGGTGGTCCCCGGCGACCCGGTCACGGCCGAGACAGCGCACCAGGTACTCCTGCGCCGCGTCGTCGTCGAGCGGCCCGACCTTGTGGAACCGCGCACCGTGGTTGGCGAGACCGCCCAGCACGGCGCGGCTCGTGGTCACGACGACGTGGCCGGGGCCACCCGGCAACACAGCCCGTACCTGGTCGGCGTCGACGGCGTTGTCCAGCAGGACGCAGACCGGACGGGCGGGGTCGGCGGTCGCCGTCCGCCACCAGGCTCCGAGCTCGTCGGCCGTGGTGGCGCGGACGCCGGGACGTACGGACCGCAGGAGCCGGGTGAGGATCTCTGGGGTGGAGGCGCGGCTCCCGGGTCCGTAGCCGCGCAGATCGGCGTACAGCGCCCCGCCGGGGAACCGCTCGCTCTGCGCGTGGAGGAACTTCGTGGCCAGGGCCGTCTTGCCGATGCCGCTGGGGCCGCTGATCGCGATGACGCGCACGGAGTCCGGGGACATGCGGTCGACCGCGCCCGCCAGCTGGACCAGGTCGTAGGTCCGGTCCGTCCACACAGCGGGTACCGGCAGGAGCTGACGGGGGGTGGGCGGAGTGGCCATCGCCTCATACACGCTCACGTGGACATCGCTGATGGTGCCGGCCTGTACGACGGGCCCGTACACCGTGCTGTCGGCCAGCTGGTTGGAGGCTGCGCGGCCGGGCCGGGGACCGTCGGCGGGATGGGATGGGATCACGGGATCTGCTCCTGGTGGCGGCTCGGCCGGGCGGATTGCGCTGCCCGGCCGACGCCGGGGCCGTACGGGGAAGGAGGCATCGGCGCGTACGGTCCTGCGTCACGCGGCAAGAGACATGCGCGGCGGCACCAGAAGTGGCTGCTCGGGCCCCATCTCGACGAACTGCTGGCGAGACAGAAGGGTCGGCATTGGCAGCAGCGGCTGGTCGCTCCACTTGGCCAACGGCCGGATGCTCTGCCGCAGGAGGGCTTCGACGAGCTTGCGGCGCGACAGGTCGATCACGACGAGGTCGTGATCGCTGAGCCCGGACATGTCGACGACGCAGACGTACACCACGCCTTGGATGCTGAAGCGGTCCAAGAGCCCGCGGTCGAGGCGGACGGGGCCGCCCTGCTCCGGGCGAGCACGGCCCGCCGTGGCAGCCATCGCGTGAAGCTGTCCGTGGTGGGCCGCCCAGCGGGCGGCATCGTGCATGCCGGCCGCCAGCATGATGTCGTCGAAGTTCGTGTAACTGCGCCAGGAGCCGTCCGGCAGCTGCTCAGCACGGTGCAGCCGGTGGACATCATCCGCGATCTCGGGAGAGGACCAGTCGATGGCGGGGACCAGCTCGCCGTGGGGGCTGGGCATCTCGTTGGCATCGCCGAGCAGCCAGCATGCCGCCCACGGGGCGGTGAGGCCGTTGTGGACCTTGACCTTGTCCACCAGACGCGTCAGCTTGAACGCTTCACGCCTTCGGTCGGGCGGCGAGCAGTACGCGTTGTGGAAGCAGGCCGTGTGGATCGGGACATCGGGCACTTCGTCCAGGTACAGGGGGACGTGGGTGGGTGGCGTGTGAAACCCGGTGCGGTGGTGGCGCTGGGGCCCGATGGTGAACGTGCTTTCGCGTACGAAGAGCCCGGTCGGGTTGTTGCCCTCGCCCGTCCCCCCGAGGAAGCCGCGCATGCCCACCAGGATGTTCTCGGAGGCACCAAGCCGGTGTCTGGCGGCGGCCGCCTCTTCCGGAGAAGCATCGGGACCGGTCTGGACGTGCGGGAGCTCCGGCATGCCGATCCAGTCCGCTTCCAGCTGGGCCAGGAATTCGTACGCCTCGCGACACAGTTCGGGAAGCATCCCGGGCTCCGGACTGGGGCCGCCGTTGCCCTTAAAGTTCCAGTTCAGGAGACGGATACGGTCACTGGACTTTGGCATCATGCGAACCTCCGGGCCTGCTGGGGTGGTGAAGGGCGGGGCGGCGCGGGGAAGGCGCGGTGGCCAGCTGAGGGCGAGCGTCAACGGTCCGCGTCGGGCGGGCTGACGAGCGTCCAGGTGTCGACGGCTCGCTCTTTGATTTCGTCAGCGTCGTCGCGGCGCCGCTGCCAGGTGCGCGGGCGGGAGACCGGCTGTCGGGCAGCAGGCTCCGAGCGGTGTGGGTGATTTCTCGACGAGCCTGGATGGTTGCCGTGGACAGGAGCAGGTAGGAGACCGTCAAGCGGACGACGGCCTCGACACCCCGGATCCGGTCGGGGTGTCCGCCAGGCTCGGCGGCATCCAGGCGGCGACAGCGTTCCGTGACGGCGCCCACAACTGCGGCCAGTCCTCGGCCGAGGTTGACCCGCTGATCTGCCGGGGTGTGCCGTGGCGAGAGGAGACTCAGGTCTGCTGCCTGGTGGCCATGGCTGGTGAGCACGTCGTGGAGCAAGGGGTGATCATGACTCGCCGCGAGTATCCAGCTCATCGCGGCCACGAGGCAGTCTCTGGGTTCCGTGCCCCGTCCGCGGGCTCGGCGCCAGCGCAGGTCCACTCCGTCCAGTAGCCGGTCGGTCTCCCGCCAGAGCAGAGCCTGGGTGATGCCCTTCCGGTCACCGAAGGTGTTGTAGAGGGTTTGCCGTGACACGCCTGCGGCGGATGCGATCCGCTCCATCGAGGTCCGGTCCCACACGCCATCCGCGTGCAGACCAAGCGCTATGTTCAGCACGGCTTCTCTGACGCTCAGTTCCCGGGTCGTTCGCCGACGGTCCGGTGCGATGCGGCTGCTCATGCGTGTGCCTCGTCGCCAGTCCGTGTCTCGCGCCAGGCCCAGAAGGCTGCCGCGAGTGCGAGGGCGAGCACAGGGAGGAGCGGCACGCCGAACAAGCTGTTGAGCACGTTAAAGGAGGCGTGGGCGAGGGCGAGCGGGATCACCCGCCGGTAGCGGTGATACAGCCATCCCGCCGTGATGCCGAGGGGCAGCATCGCGAGCATGGGCCACAGCCCCAGGTAGGCGTGCGGGAGAGTACGCATCAGGGCGGCGACGAC
Source organism: Streptomyces sp. NPDC002838 (assembly GCF_040295365.1). Taxonomy (NCBI): domain Bacteria; kingdom Bacillati; phylum Actinomycetota; class Actinomycetes; order Kitasatosporales; family Streptomycetaceae; genus Streptomyces; species Streptomyces sp. NPDC002838. The sequence goes on from NZ_JBEOVF010000006.1 coordinate 63,683, forward strand.
CAGGCACTCCCACAGCGGCCGCCGCGCAGCGGTCAGTATCGCGACGACCACCGCCGTGGCCAGTAGCTCTTCGACGCATGCCGACCAGATGCCGTGGGCCAGAAGCGGGCCGAGGTCCGGCACTCCGGCCGCGGCCGCCTGATCTCCCTCCATGACGGGGCCGGGCAGCCGCTGGAGCACACTGAGCAGCAGAACGGCCGCGCACACCGCCGCCGCGTAGGCGTAGAAAACCATCTCGCCCTGCGCCCGTGTCGCCCGCTCGACCTTGGTGCGCTTGCGGAACAGCCGCGTCGGCCCGGTCAGCTTCAGGCGCTGAATGGACAGGCCCCAGCGGGCGGCGACCTCCACACAAAGCCATACCCAGATCACCAGCTCGCTGAGATGCCCGGCGATCTGTGTCGAGGTGCCGTCCGCCGTGAATTCGCCGGCCTCGTCGGCGGCAATCACCGTGAGCGCGCCCACGAGGGGGACGACACGCCGCCACCAATGCCCAGTCCCGTCGGGACGGGGCCGTGTGACGATCAGCCACAGCAGCCAAATCGCGGCCCCGGCAAGCCCGGCCAGCCGGCCGATCTCCTCGACCCGAAGCGCCGCGACCGGCACATCGACGTCGTACAGCTCCACGGCGGCCAGGACAGCCCCCACGAGGTGAGGTCCGGCTGCGAAGGCGTACAAGGACAGCACGGCGGCGTACCCGTGTGCCGCTCCCCAAGAGGTGGGTGGCCGCCCGGATATGGGCAACTGGCTGTGGCCGGAGCGTTCGCGGGCAAGAAGCGAATACATGTCTTCCTAGGACTGTGTCGTGAGGAGTGAGCGTTCAACGGTTCTCGCCGTGCGAGGCGACGGACGGCGCGTGCCGTACGACGGGCGTCGTGCCTCCTGCTGCATGGTGTCGCCGGGGCCGCCCTTGGAGGCCAGTACGGCGAGCAGCAGGAACACCGCACTACGACTTGAGGGCGACGCCTCCGTAGATGTACGTCGGCTCGGGGGAGACGCCTGGGTCAGGGCGCCACAAGGGGCACGAGACGAACCCTGGCTTCAGCAGTTCGAGCCCCTCGTAGTAGGCGGCGAGCTGCTCGGGGCTGCGCAGGACGTACGGGACGGCGCCGGTGTCGTCGTAGCCGGCCTGTGCCTTCATGAGGTCGGCGTCGGTGTTGGTGCCGTCGTAGTGCACGAAGTAGCTGCCCGAGGGCAGGGCAGCCAGGAGGTGGCGGACGATCGCCTTCGCCTCGGCGTAGTCCTCGATGTGGCCGAGGATGCCCATGAGCAGCAGAGCGACGGGCCGGTTGAAGTCCAGGGTGGCCGTGGCGCGGCGCAGGATCGTCTCCGGGTCATGCAGGTCGGCGTCGATGTAGGCGGTGACACCCGGGGGCTTGCTGTAGAGCAGGGCGTTGGCATGGGCCAAGACGATCGGGTCGTTGTCGACGTAGACGATCTTGGCGTCCGGGGCGATCTTCTGGGCGACCTCGTGGGTGTTGTCGTACGTCGGCAGGCCGGTGCCGATGTCGAGGAACTGGCGGACGCCGAGGTCGCGGGTGAGGTGAGTGACGGCGCGGATCAGGTAGTCACGGGACGCGCGGGCCATGATCTTTACCTGGGGGGCGATCGCCGCGTAAGCATCGCCCGCCTCCTGGTCGACGGGGTAGTTGTCCTTGCCGCCCATCCAGTAGTTCCAGATCCGTGCCGAGTGAGGGACGGACGTGTCGATCTTGTTGTCCATGGGGTTTCCTCCGGAAGCGTCATGTCCGGGCACGGGCCGGACCGGGGATCGGGGCTGCGAGAGCGGTGAGGATGGGGCACAGCACGAAGGGCGCCGTCAGGAGCTGTCCGACCGGCTCGCCCCGGGTGATCCACCGCAGGCTGAGGCCGTCGCCGCGGGCAGCGCGCGGTGGAATCCACACCGTGGGCCCGCTGAGGTACGTGACCCAAGGCGGCCAGGGAAGATCGTCGGAGAGCGGCGGGACGAAGAAGGTCCAGACGTCTCGTTCAGCGGGCACGGCGCCGCGGCGGGCACCGAGCCGTCGCAGATACTCCAAGGCCGGGGCAGCGTACGGCTGTGGCACCCGGACCGCGTCGAAGTCGCCCCCGGTGCGCATGAGACGGGCGATGGGGCTCCGCCAGGCCGAGCCCAGCAGCCTGTACGCCTCCCGGCCCGGATCGTCAAAGACCAGCGGGATGCCCCAGACGGGTCCGGGTACGTCGGCACGGGGCAGGCCGACGGAGACGGTCGGCCGTACGAGGGTTTGGGACAGGGGGGTCACGGAGGGCCGTTCGGTGCGCGGGTCTGGTGAGACGGCGCGGAGGGCTCGTATCTCTGGGGGAACCAGGGGGACACATTTCCCTCCGCGCCGGCGATGGCGTCGGGACAACGAGTCAGCCGGGTAGAGCGGCGACGCTGTTACAGGGGGTGCGTGACGGCTACCACCCGGCCGAGGATGGTGGCGTGGTCGGTCCGCTCCGGGGCGTCGGCGCCGGGCCGTGCAATCGGTCCCACAGTCAGCAGAGCGCCGTTGCGCAGAGCGTTGCCGACGTCGGGGCCGAGTATGACCTGGAAGACGAATACCGTCCCGGGCTCTCCGGTGCCGTCGCGGGGGACGAGAACGCTGCACATAGAGCGCTGAGGGTCACTTGCCACGGTGGGGAGTTCGACGCCGGTCACCACCTGGTAGGTGCGAGGGATGTTCGGATCGCGCTTGAGCAGGCCCGCCTCTTCCAGCTTCCCGACGTGGTACGCGACGGAGGATGTGCTGCTCAGCCCGACCGCTTGGCCTATCTCGCGTAGCGAGGGTGCGTATCCGCGGCGGCCGATCTCGTCCCCGATGAAGGCGAGGATCTGCGTCTGTCGTGTGCTCAGCGCGTGTTCTGCCGTCTGCGCGGTCGTCCCGGGTGTTTCAAGCAGCGAGACGGCTGATCGTGCGGAGCGGCCGCTGGTGAGCCCCTCCGATAAGGAAGCGGCTGGTGTGTCGTGGGCCTGTGCGGCGACGGGGGCGTTGGGTGTCATGGCGCGCTCTCGTGAGGTACAGCTAGGGAAGGTGGGAGAGAGTCAGGGGGCACGGCGGGCCGCGTGTTCGGCCGACCAGTGGGGTCGGTGGGGCCCGAGAACGGATTCGGCCAGACGTATCAGCTGGACATCGTCCGGTCCTGCGGGGGCGTGGATGAGGTCGATGTCGCGCCGCAGTTGCTCAACCGGCTCGTCGATGCGGGCCGCGTGCCCGCCGTAGAGCTGCTTGGCGTGCTCGGAGGAGGCCGCTCCGGCGCGGTGGGCGGTGAGTTTGGCGTTGTGCAGCCACGGGTCACACGCCTTGCCCTGGTCCAGGAGATGCGCGGCGTGGTAGGCGGCGAGTTCGGCGGTCATCAGGTGGTGCTGCATCTCGGCGACGCGGTGGCGGACGGTGGGCAGGTCCGCCAGGTGCCCGTCGCCGCGCTTGCGGGTGGAGACCCGTTGGGTGGTCTCGTCGAGCATCCGTTGCTGGATGCCGAGGGCAACAGCCGCGAGGTTGAGGCGTCCGTAGACGACGCTGGCGAGTTGGGCGACGGAGAGGCCGTCGCCCAACTCGCCGATCATGTTGGTCTCGGGAACGCAGACCCGGGTTAGGCGAAGGGTGTCGACGCTGAAGCCTCGCAGCCCGTTGACGGGCGCGGGGACGATGTCGACACCGGGGGTGTCCTGCTCGACCAGGAAGGCCGTGAGGCTTCGGCGACTCCCAGGCTTCCCAGTCCGGACGACAACACAGTGGACGTCCGCGATGGCTGCGTTGCCCACCAGGACCTTCTCCCCTTCCAGGATGTATTGCCCGCCGCTGGGCCGGGCGGTCGCCTCCATGCCCAGGACGTGGCTGCCGCGCTCGGGGTCGGTCACGGCGATGGAGGGCCAGCAGCGGCCCGCGGCGATCTCGGGCAGCAGCCTGCGCCGCAATTCCTCGTTCCCGTACTCGGCGATGGGGGCGCAGCCGAGGATGGACGCCTGGAGGGTCGCGCCGGCCGCAGGACTGACGCGGGATACGGCCTGGAGGACCAGGGTCTTGGCGGTGTGGCCGAGGCCCAGGCCGCCGTCCTCGGTGTCGATCAGCAGGCCGAGCCAGCCCGTCTCGCTGAGGACCTGACGCATGTCAGGGTCGGTGTGAGGGCCGCGCTCTTCCGTCTGGCGAGCGAGCGCGGTGAGCCGGGAGGTCGCGAAGGCTTCCGCGTCCTGGAAGAGCCGGAGGTGATCGTCGGTCAGGAACGGGAGGGAGAGGGCGGTCGGCATCGGGGCGGGTCCCCTCGTGTGTGGACGGGTGGCGGGTGGTGTCCGCTCTGGCCTTCACGCGCAAGGCCGGAGCGGTCCGGCATGAGGTCGGCGGCCCGGGGTGAAGGGCTACCGGCGGGGTGGATGTCGGAGGTGTGCCACCGGGCTGCCGCAGGAACGTGGGGGATGCGCGGCCGCCGTCCGGCGTTCTGGAACGCGCGTGCGGCTAGCGGGCCACGACGTCCGCCATGGTCTCGGCTGCCACTCTTTCCACGATCGCCATGACGGCGTCCGACTCCGTGAGTTCGCGCACCCGCTGGTCGATCACGCACGCAGTGCCGAGGACGATCTCTGTGCCCGGGTAGATGAGTGGTTCGCCGTAGTAGGCGTTGATGCCGATGGCGTCGACCACGGGGTTGCCGGAGTAGAGGCGGGAGGCGTGCACGTCGTGCAGTGGGAGGCCGAGCTTGCGGTTCACGACGTGGGGGCACCAGCCGTGCTGTGGGTCCATGTCGCGGCCTACGATCGGCAGGCCGCTGTCGGCGGCCGGGTTGTGCAGGCCCGCGAAGCGCTGCCGTTCGAGCGTGAAGTTGACCATGCTGTACGGGAAGCCGGTCTCCTCGGCCAGCCGGTCGGCGATGGCGTCGAGCAGGTCGTCGGCTTCGCCGGTCACTCCGTGCCGGGCGAGGAGTTCCCTGCGCGTACGGATCATGGCGGGGTCCTGGCGGAGCGTCGCCAGGACGAGGTCACGATGGTCGGGGGTCATGGGGGTCCTATACGGCAGAGGCGGTCAGGGCGGTGGAATGGGCATGCCGGGCGAGGTCGATGAGGACGCCGGCGGCTGAGTTCTCGTCCCGGGCGTCGCAGGAGATGACGGGGATTCCCAGCGGCAGCCGGAGGGCGCGGGCGATGTCGTCCTCGGGGTAGCGGGGGGCGCCCTCAAAGACATTGGCCGCGACGACGAACGGCACGTCGCTGTGTTCGAAGTAGCTCACTGCGTGGAAGCTGTCCTCCAGCCGACGGGTGTCGACCAGGACGACGGCGCCGTGGGCTCCGGAGATCAGGTGGTCCCAGAAGGCGACGAATCGGTCCTGGCCCGGGGTGCCGAAGAGCAGCACTTCCAGCCCGGGGAAGGTGATGCGGCCGAAGTCCAGAGTGACCGTGGTGGTCGTCTTGGACTCCACCCCGTGAAGGCTGTCGATCTGCGCGCTGGCCTGGGTGAGGGTTTCCTCGGTACGCAGCGGCTCGATCTCACTGACCGCGCCGATCAGGGTGGTCTTGCCGACGCCGAAGCCGCCCGCCACCACGAACTTCAGCGTCTCAGCAAGCCTTCCGGCGGGCATCGGGCCACTTCCTTTCGAGTGCGGCGACCACTTCTCGTAGAGTCCCTGGGTCGCTGGCGAAGACGGTGGGGGCGATCTGCACCGCGTGGACGTCGATCAGGTCCGACACGAGGACCTGCACGACAGGAACCGGCTGGCGGATCCTTCCGGCCAGTTCGGCGATCGAACGCCGCCGGGTGAGGCAGAGCGCAACGATCTGCCGTGCCTCGGGTACGACATGGCCCGGAGGGGGCCCGGTGCCCGGTTCGAGCTGTGTGTGCAGTTGCAGGTCCGGGGAGTGCCGGGACTGCGTGCGCCCGCCGGCCACTGCGTACGGCCGCACGCCCAGGGCATCGACCACGGTCCACGGTGCTCCGTCCGCGGAAGTCATCACCGCAGGTCGGCATGAGTGCTGCCGGAGTAGGCGCCGGCCAGCTCTTGCCGGACCGGTGTCTTCATGCGCTGCGGGAACCGCTTGATCAGCTTTCGCATCTCGTAGCCGACCAGTCCGAGGTCAGCGGCCGTCTCGGTGTGGACGCCCAGGACGGTCTCCACCGTGCCCTCCGTCTCGGGGCGATGGGAGAACGCGGCATGCTGCCTCACACCTGAGGCCATGGCCACGAACACGTGGTCGTCGAATTCGATGGCGATCTGCCGCGCGTGCTGCTTGGTCCCGGTGGGGCCCGGGGTGCTGGCGGCGAGCGAGGCGTAGCCGCACAGCGCCGCCGAGACGGTGTCAGCCCAGTCCTTGGCGACGTTGCTGCTGGCCAGCAGGGTCAGGCCGTCCTTCGATGCGACCAGGGCATGTGTCACTCCGGGCACCCCGTTCACGAAGGCGTCCAGCAGCCACGCCACCGTCTGGGCGGGCGTCAGGTCGGGCGGCGGAGCAGGGGTGGTGTCCTGGGCGACGGCGGGGGTGGGAGTGTTGGTCACGGTGAGACCTCCTGGATCGGTCGGCTCCGGCCCTGGCCGGAGCCCCTGATATCACTGGCTGTCGGTGGGCGCGGGCGGCACGTCTTCGGCCAGGGCGCGCTGGTTCCCCCGCTGGAAGTCACCGAACAGACCGGGGCTGTCGGTCACAGCCGCCGGGCCGAGGGCGCTCCTCTGCGGCTGGGGAGAGCCAGATGGGACGTCGGGTCGCACGGGCAGCGGCGGCAGCCCGTCCGCCGTCGGTCCGAGTGACGGTGCGGCCTGCCGAGCACTTCGGCGCTGCGGCAGTCGCCCGGCCGCTGTCCCGGCCGCCACGGCGGCCGGGACAGGCCGGGGAGCGGGGGCACGGCGCTCCGGAACCGGGACGGCGAACTCCCGCTCGGGTTCAGGCTCGGGCCACACGAGCAGATCACCCGGGACGGTGACGAACGCGGTCGTCCCGCCCCCCGGGTTGCGGCGCAGCTCGACGTGGATGCGGTGGCGCTGCGCAGTCATGCCGACGACCAGCAGGCCGAGCCGCCCGTCCTCCAGTTGCTTGTGGACGTCGACGAGGTGAGGCGAGGTGAGCAGCGTGTTCGCCTGGTCCAGCAGCTCTCTGGGCATGCTCTCGCCGCGGTCAGTCACCTCGATGACCAGATCCGCGGACACCGTTCGCGCCTCCACCCACACAGGCATGGTCGGCGCGGAGAACCGGGTCGCGTTCTCGACGAGTTCGCACACCAGATTGGTGACGTCCGGCGCCACATGGCCGGGCAGGGAGAGCTGGGGGGCATGAGAGCCGTGTACGACGCGGGCCCGCTCGTACTGCTCGACGGCCTGGATCGCACCGCGCAGAACCAACGTGACGGTGACAGGCTGGCGCACAGCGCTGGCCGACTCACCGCCGAGGATGGCGAGGTTGTCCACCATGCGCCGGAGCCTCACGGCCATGTTGTCGATCCGGAAGATCTCGTTGAGCAGGCTCGCGGCCTTGACCTGGTTCTGAAGAGCCGCCAGCGCCGCCAGCAGGTTCATGATCAGCAGATGCTCGCGCTGGGCGATGTGCCGGAACATCGCGTGCCGGACCACCAGACGCGACTGCTCGTACGCCGCGATCACCCTGCCGACCACGTCCGCCTGAAGCGCCTCAAGCGCGGTCTCAACCTCGGAGAAGACGATGACGTTGCCGGGCACCGCCGGGTCGGACACCTGAGCAGCCTGGCCAGCCGGTTCACCGGCCGCGTCGTCCGGGCCCTCCGGAGAGGGGACTCGGGGCGTGTGGCCGTGCTGGAGCTGCTGCATCGACCACTCGGCGCTGCGGCCGACGGCGCCGATCGCGTCGAGTATGCGCCGCGTGCCCTCTTGCTGAGCCCGGCAGACAGCCCGTGCCGCCACCCGGGCCCGCCACAGCCCGACGGTCAAAGCGGTGAGCACACCGGCCCCGACCGCGATCAGAAGGTGCGGCACCCTGACGTACGCGGGCGCCGCCCACCACACGCCGCCCGCCGCGCACAGGACGAAAATCAGGATCAGCATCGGCGTAGCCACCGCGCCCTGAACGTGGCCGTAGACCAGTTTCTCGTCCGGCGGCCGTCTCTGCCGTGCACGACGATGGCCGGATCGGCGGCGAGTCGGTAACGCAGACATCGAAATCCTCGGGGGACGCAGAGGGGGGAGGGCCACCGGGGAAGAACCCGCAGCCGCGACGGGGGGACGCGGCTGGCCTGAATGCTCTTCACCCGGTGACCCGGTCTTTGGCAGGACATCAAGCCATCGCTTCAGCTCCCCGGCCGACACAGGCTGTCGGCCGGGCAGCGAGGCCCGGCAGATCGCACCCGGAACCTCTGAGACGGCTGGTGTCCTTGCTCCTACGGTTTCAAGACCCGCACCGTGGCGTCACGGTCAGCGGTGACCAACTTTTTCGGCTGACAGGTAACGCCGTGAGCTGCATAAACGGCTCTACTGCCCGCGTTTTTCGGCACGTTGGGGCCTAGGCCCCTCACGATCTGGGGCGGTTTGCGAAACCACGGGTCTACGGTGAGCCGACCACGACACCCAAGGAGCAGCTACATGAGTGCGCCTCGATCAGCCAAGGACTCGAAGGCGGCGAGAGACGCCCTGCGGCGACAGATGACCGAGCTAGGCAGCCCCATGTCCGCCATCGCAGCGGAGATGCGCACGCAGTTCGGATACCGGCCGCGGGAAGCCTGGCGCCACGCCCACGGCTGGTCACTGCAAGAGGTGGCCGACCGCCTCAACGACAGAAGCCAGCAGCAGAACGAGGCAATCGCCGCAGAGACATCCGCTGTCAGCAAGTGGGAACGCTGGCCGGTCATGTCCACCCAGCGCCGGCCCACGATCCCGGTCCTGCTCGCGCTCGCCGACGTCTACGGATGCGGCGTGGAGGACCTGCTGGACCTCCAGGACCGTGCGGAACTGCCCGCATGGGAACTGAACGTCCTCAACCGGATGACTCCCGCCGAAGCCGAACCCAGCGGCACCGAACTGGTGAAAATGGCCGCGGACGAGTCCCTGACCTGGGCACGCTGGGCGGAGATCACCAACGTCGGTGCCTTCTCGCTCGAACAGCTGTGGGGACAGACACAGCTGCTGGCCTCCCAGTACCTCCAACCGGACTCGAACCCCATCGCCTTGTTCGGCCGCGCCCGCGAACTACGCGCCGAGGCCGGCCGACTCCTGGGCGGCCACCAGCACCCCCACCAGGCCAGCGAGCTCTACATGATCAGCGGCTACCTGTGCAGCCTGCTGGCCTGGATGTCCTCGGACCTGGGCCACGTCGCGGAGGCCGAGACCCAGAGCGAGACGGCATGGCTGTGCGCAGAACTGGCACGCAGCGACACGCTACGGGCATGGGTCCTGTCCGTCCGCTCCAAGACCGCCTTCTGGAGCGGACGGCTAAAGGACGCCCTCCAGCACGCCCGCCGCGGAGCCTCCTACGCCCCCGGCGGCACCGTCGCGATCTTGCTCGCGTGCCAGGAAGCCGACGCCTGGTCACAACTCGGAGCCGTCAACGAGGCACTGGACGCGCTCACCCGCGCCGAAGCCGCCCGGGAAGCCGTCACCGGCTCGGACGACATCGGCGGCCTGTTCGCCTGCACGCCCGCACGACAGGACAACTACGCCGCCGCAGCACAACTGCGCATCGGCAGGCCCAGCGACGCCCTGGAATCCGCGGACCGCGCACTCGACCTCATCAACGCCCAGCCCGTACGGGCCTACGGCACCGTCGCGCAGATCCACATCAGCCGCGCGACGGCGTACCTGGATCTCGGCGAGCCCGACGGCGCATACGAGGCGTTACAGCCAGTCTTCACGCTCTCCCCGGACCGGCGCCTGGCCCCGGTCGCCGACCGGCTGACGGAACTCGGCGCTGGCCTCGGCCAGCTGCGTGGGGCGGGCAGGTCCATCGTGGGCTTGCGCGCGGCGATCGACGAATTCGGACGAGACTCCGCCTCCCGGCGTCTTGCGGCCCTCTCGCCAGGGCACGGTGGCGCCTGATTGGATCACCGGCATGACGACTGAGCCCAACGGCATGCGCAATCACTGGTGGTGGCGACCCGGTTGGAACGTGGGCCGCCGCTTCTACACCTGGCACTTGACGTTCGAGGGACAGCACGACGTGCACCGGCTCGCCGCTGAATACCGCGCCGCCCTCGCCCCCCTGGAACCGGCACTCACGCTCATCCCCGATCAGTGGCTGCACCTCACCATGCAGGGCATCAACTTCATCGACGAGATCGACGAGAAGGACGTCGAGGCCGTCGTCGCAGCCGCCCGCCCCCGCCTGGCCGCGATCCCCGCCTTCGACGTCCAGTTCGGACCGGCGACCATCGACCCCGAAGCCGTCCTCCTGCCCGCTCAGCCCAGCGAACCGGTCCGAGCCGTGCGCAACGCCATCCGCGCCGCCATCGCCGACGTCCTCAGCGACGTACCCGAGCAGGCCGAAGGCTTCACGCCGCACATGTCGGTCGCCTACTCCGCTGCTGACGGGCCGAAAGCTCCCATCGTCGAAGCCCTGGCCGCCCTTGACGCGGAGCCCGCACGTGCGCGCATTGCCACGGCAGAGCTGATCGTTATCCATCGGGACAACCAGATGTACGAGTGGGAGCCCTACGCAACCGTGCCGCTCGGATGAAGCGGCGATGGCGCCGGGCACGGCTGGTCGTCGCCCGTCCCGTCGCTGACCGCGACCGTGCAGCTTGTCGCAACACACCCCGCTGACCGCGCATTCGGCAAGGAAAATGGACCGGTGTGGCGGCGGGGGTGAGTGCGGCCGGGTGGCCGAGGGTAACGTCGAGTAGGGCCGCGAAGACGTCGATGCCCAGACGCGCGCTGTTCCAGCGCGACAGTGTCTCAAGGCTTGGTTGCTGCCTGACCGCATGACAGGGTCGTGGCAGGCAGCAGAGGGCGGCGGGGTGTCAGCCGTGCCGGGACGGGCCGCCTTGGTCAGGGCCTTGCGCCGGTGGAAGTCCCGGCCCATCTCGTCTACGGCCATGGCCAGCGAGCGCGGGTCGCCTCCAGCGGCAGGGCTGGCAGGCCACGCCCGGCCGTCCGGCGCTTCGAGATGAACCGGTGTCCGGGACAAAGGTCGCCGAGCTGGCCAAGCTCGGCAGGGACGGCATGGCGATCAAGTTGCTCGACAGCAGGTGGATGTTGGGGCTGAGCAGCGCGACGAGCGTGGGCAACACGACCGGGTTGGCGACGAGCGGCAGGAAGGCGTCGTCCAGGGCGACGGCGCCGTGGAAGCCGTCCTTGCCGTCGACCGAGCGGTCCCGGCCCGTGGTCCGGTCGGTGGCCACGAGCCGTACGGCGGCCTCGCCTGCGCGGTCGCGGACCTCGGGGGCGAGGCCACCGTGCAGGACGAGCAAGCCGTCGCGGTCGAAGGCGAAGCTGATGTTGCCGGCGGCTCGGGTGAAGGCCAGGCTGAGAGAACCGCAAGATCAGCGGCGATGAGGCCGAGTGGGTCGTCTTGGAGATCGTTCACCAGGCCGTCGATGTCCTCCTCGATCAGTTCCTGGAACGTCTGCGTTCGTGCTGAGCACGCTGGGATGTCGGCCGCGGCGTGTGAGCCGGGGAGATTCCACACGGCCCGGCTCGAGCCGCAAGCGCCGCGATCGTCGCCCCGACCTCCGCCTCGCCGAACGCCGGCGCTCCCGAGGATTTCCCTCACACCGGGAAGATCGGAGAGAACTACGGGCGGAGGTATCGCGGCTGAAGAAGGCGGAGCGTGAGCTTCGCAGCGAGCATGCCGCCGAGATCCGCGAGCTGAAGGACACCGTGGCCACCTACGCCAACCAGATCCAGGCCCTGACCTTGCGCAACGCCGAACTGGAGACCCAGAACGCCCGTCTCCTCGAACGGCTGCGGCAGTCCGGGGACAACATTGCGGTCCTGCCTGCTCCGAGCCCTTCTTCTCCCTGACCGGGCGCGTCACCTGCCGGTTCGCGCGGCCTTCAGCGGTGTGACTAATGTGTCGCGCGCCAGGCATATGCGTCCTGCCAGGGGGGACCCGACCCTCCACTGAACGGGATGCAGGGACCTTTGTCCTGGCAGAGCACACGGTCCGGGCGAGTGGGTATGCGAGCAATCTGGTGATGCGCGAGCTGGACGAGACGGCCGCCGGCGGCCCGATTGGGGCCCGCCTGGCTGCCTGGCGCCGCCGTCGGGAACTGCCCCGGGGTGACCTTGCCTCCCGCACCGGCCTGGAGCTCGATTACCTCGTTGGGCTGGAGACGGGCCGAGAGTGGGTGGACCGCCGCGGCCGGCTGGCGGCGCTGGCCAACGCTTTGCGGCTGGATGTCGCGGACCTGACTGGGCAGCCCTACCCACCGCGCGGGGAGGAGCACGCGGCGGTGCGGGCGGTTGCCTTCCACCTGCGGCGCAGCCTGGTCCGCCGACAAACGGATACGGCCCCCGGCGTGCTGCTGGAGGAGCTGGCGGAACGGACCCGGGCCGCCGCACAGGCCGATACCGCGGGCGACGAGCACCATCTCGCGCTCGCGCTACCAAAGCTGATCGAGACGGCCGACCGCGCGATGGCCGCCGCTGCGGGGCCCGGGCAGGAAGAGGCGGTGCGGCTGCGCGCGGACGCACATGTGCTGGCCGCCGGACTGTTGCGGCGCCTGGGTTACAAGGACCTTGCGTGGATGCTGCTGCACCGGGCCCGTCCCGGCACGCGCGAACCGCTGCCGGTGCTGGTCGAGGAGGTACGGCTGCTGATCGACCTCGGCCTGCCGGAGTACGCGCTGGCCCGCGCCGAACGCGCCGAGGACGCCGGAGCCGACTGGGAGCTGCCAGCGCTGGCCGCCGTCGCCCAGGCCATGACCGGGCGCCGCCCGGAGGCCGAACGCCTCCTTGCCACGGCCGCCGAACGGGCCGCCGACGCACGGGAGGCGGCCCTGGTGATCGCGGCCCGCGCCGCCGTGGCCGCCGAGGTGGGCGACGCGTCCGAGGCCGCCGACCACGTACACGCGGCGGATCATGCCGCACTCGACGGCGCCCACCGCTCCAGTCTGCTGGTGGTCGCTGCGGCGGCCGAGGCCCGCCAGGACCGTGCCGATGAGGCCGTCACCCGGCTCGTCGAGGCCGACGCGGCGGCATCACTGCGGCTGCGGCTGGACCCCTTCGCCCGGGACCTGGTCACCGTGCTCGCCGACCGCACCACCGTTCACACCGCGGCGGTGCGGGATCTGGCCGAGCGGGCCGGGCTGCGGTGATGCCGCCCATCTGGTGGGAAAAACCCATGGGGCGGCGGGCTCGCCCTACGCTACGGCTGAGGCACGGGAGTTGAGGCGGGGGCGATGAACGAAGAGCAGGCCGTCAGGATCGGCAAGCGTCTGCGCTCGGCCCGCCGCCAGCGCGGGATGAGCCTGCGCAACCTCGCGGGCCTGGCCGGGGTGTCGGTCGGCTACCTGTCGATGGTGGAGAACGGCCAGCGGCTGCTGGACCGCTCCAGCCTCATCACCTCCTTCGCCGAGGCGTTGCAAATCGCCCCGTCCGAGCTGACCGGCCAACCCTTCGCCCCAGTGGACCCGCACACCAGCGCGGCCCACGAGGCGATCCCCTCCCTGCGGCTGACGCTGATGGGCCTGACCATGGCCACCCCACCGGACCGCCGCCCACCGGAGGTTCCGGCGGCAGTGCTGACCGAACGGGTGGCGAAGGCCAACCGGCTCTACCACGCGGCCGAATACGGCACCCTCGCCGCCGGTCTTCCGACGCTGCTGGCCGACCTGCACGCCGCCGCCGAGGCCGCCGTCGGCGCCGCCCGCCGCGAGCTGCTGAAACTGCTGGCGGACGCCTACCATCCGGCCTGCACCTTGCTGCTGAAGAACCTCGGCTACACCGACTTGGCGTTCATCGCGGTGACCCATGCCGCCGAGGCGATCGCGGAGTTGGACGACCCGGTCTACTCCGCTCTGTCCGGCTTCTTCCACACTCACGTGCTGATGGCGGCCGGCAGTCCCACCCAAGCCCTGGCCCAGGCCACCGCCGCTGCCAATACCCTCGAAGCGAACCTGACGGGCCCTGACGCCCATGCGCTGCTCGGCGAACTCCACCTGATCTCCGCCACCTCGCTGACCCAGGACCGGCAGAGACCCGGCAGCACCCGTGCCGAGGAGGTCCGCGGCCATTTGGCTGAGGCCGCCAACCTGGCTGGCCACACCGGCGAGACGCGGGCCTGGCACCTGAACTTCGGCCCCACCAACGTCGGCATCCACCAGGTGAGCTTGAACACCGACCTCAGTCTGCACGGATTGGCCGTCACCGCCGGGGGCGGGGTCCATCCCGAAACGCTGGCGGAGGCTCCCGGACGGCAGGCCGCCTTCCACGCCGACCTGGGCCGGTCGCTGGCCCATCTGCGAGGCCGCGAGGCCCAGGCGGTCGCGGCCCTGCTGACCGCCGAGGAGATAGCCCCGCAGCGCATCCACGCCAACGCGCCGGTGAGGAACACCGTCGAGTTCCTCACCGACCGGCAGCTGCCCGCCCACGCCGCACGGGACCTGCGCGGTCTGGCCCACCGCATCGGACTGCCTCTCTGACCAGCGGCGTCCCCTGCCCTGGCTGAGCGCATAAGTCGGGCAGGGACGTTCGCCCGTACATGACTTCTGCGCCGACGCCCGTACGCGATTGAGCACGTTGGTGTGTACGCAACTCCCGCACCCGGACGGGCGTTGCCTACCGATCGACCCTGATCCGGGGCTCGGGGATCGTGGGTTCACCGTCGTGAACACCCCTGCGTGCTGAGGCTCTTACCTTCGGTCACGGTCCGGGTGGCTGCCGCTCGGAGAGAGGGTGAGCCCCGCGATGTCCAGCAATGTGATGCGCCACGACTTCCAAATGATCTCCACGGCCGAGCATGTCCCGCTGGCCCGCCGTGAGACCGCCAAGATCCTCGCGGACTGGGGCATGTCCGAGGAGGTCGTGGGCACCGCCTGCCTGATCATCAGCGAGCTGGTGACGAACGTGGTGCGGCACGCTGCAGTGCTCTCGCCCACCGCGACGGTAACCCTCGCCGTCGAGGAGGAGGCCGCGCTGGTGCTGGCCGTCGCGGATGCTCACCCGTTCAGGCCGAAGCCTCTGTCCGTCGCCCACGGCCTCGGTGGCCGCGGCCTGTTCCTGGTCGATGCCCTGGTGCGGGAAGTCCGCGGCAGAGCCGAGGTCCTCACGGAGACCGCCACGGGCGGCAAGCGCATCGTCATCCGTCTTCCCCTGGCTCCCGTTGCGGCCTGATCCACAGCACAGCACCCGCATCAGACGGTGGCTGCAGCGCCGCCGATGACCTGCACCTCCCACCACGAGAAAGAGGACAGCGCTGATGCTCGAATCGGTCCGCCACCTTGACCAGGTGGCCCGCGAGTGGAACATCAACCCCGAGGACGTGCTGCTGATTGCGCTGAACGCGTCCGGCGCCCGGTCGCCGCTGACCAAGCCTCGCATGCGCTTCCGTCTGCGGCTGGACTCCCGCCCTGACACCCCGCTGTTCCTTATCCTCTCGCTGGGCCGTGAAGACTCGCCGTTCGAGCTGGACGAGTACGAGCTGCGGCTGAACGGCGAGAAGGTCGGCGAGGTCGACGGCATCGAGGACGACGACGCGGTGCTGGGCTACTGGCGCAACGGCACGAGGATGCTCACCCTCAACTCCAACGCCCGCAGCCAGTGCACCGGCTGCGTGTTCTGCCCCAACACCCTCGAAGACGCCTCCGATCCGAAGATCAAGGCCCTGGACTTGCCCGGCTACCTCGGCGCTCTCGCGTCGAACTCCGGCATGGCCGACCTCGCCTCGGTGGAGACGGTGACGGTCTGCACCGGCTGCTTCCTCTACGAGCACCTCGCGCTGGACCACCTCGCCGAGGTCCGCGCGGCGATGGGCGCGAACGGCTGCACCGGCACCCTGCACTTCCTGTCCTCGGTGCTGAGCAGCGACGAGGGCATGGACGCCGCCGCCGGTCTGGGCCCGTTCCATCTGACGCTGACCGCCGAGTGCTTCACCGAACGGCGGCAGATCCTCAAGGAGTCCAAGGCCAAGCTCACTCCCGCCGAGATGACCGCCGCCCTGGGACGGGCGAAGCAGCGGGGCATCACCACCGACTTCACCTACATCGTCGGTCTGGACCCGATCGAGGACGCCGCCCGGCACCTCAAGGATTTCGTGCCGGTCACCACTGCCTTCCCGCGGTTCCAGACCTACCAGGCCCACAACGCGTTCATGGACATCTACCGCGCCCCCGGGTCGGAGACGATCGAGTGGCACCTGGCCATGCGGCGCCACCTGGAAGAACTCTTTGCTCCCACGGGCTTGCGTCCGCAGTGGTGGCAGAACTACCGCAGCCCGTGGTGCTTCACCTTCGCCGGCGAGGAACTGACGGGGGCGAAGATCTGATGACCCTCGCTGTTCCCGCCCCTGCGCAGACGGCCGTCGCGGCGCCCTCCGTGATCCGTGCGGTCCGCGCCTGGCAGCTGCCCCCGCAGCCTGCCGGTCTCCCCTCCGGCCTGCCCGAGCCGGTCGCCACCGCGGCGCGTGAGCCGGCGGGCCCCGCCTGGGCCGAGCACCGCACCCGGTTCGCCATCGAGCTGGTTGGCGACGGCGTCTCCGGCTGGCAAGCTCCGGTCGGCGAGACCGTCGCGCAGATCATCGCCGACGACCTGGCCGCCGGGCTGATCGGGCACGCTGCCGCAGCCCCGCGCCGCCTGGCCTACCGCAAGAAGACCGGCCGGCACCGCCGCGGCCCGCACGCCCGGCAGGCCGCCTCCGCGGTCGAACTGGCCAGCTGGGACCTGGCCTCCCGCGCCAGCGGCGTGAGCGTGACCGCGCTCCTGGGCGGCACCATCCGCCCCGCCGTTCCCGCCTACGCCTCCGCACTCGGCCTCGACCCGGCCCACGCGGCAGCCCCGGAGGCCGCGGCCTGGATCACCGAGGCGGGGTTCTGGGGACAGAAGTGGCCGCTGACCAAGCCGATCATCCTCGCCGGCCCAAAGGCCGTCGCGAAAGCACTCGGCCGCCTGCGGGAGGCGGCGGGTGAGGGCCGGTTCATGGTCGACGGCCTGGGCCGCTGCCGCCTGGACGAGGCGATGCAGCTGCTGCCCGTCCTGGCCGACCTCCAGGTCGCCTTCGCCGAGGAACTGCTGCCGCCCGGCTCCTTCGGCTGGCACCGGCTGCGGGCGACCGGTGCGGGGGTTCCCCTGGCGGCGGGCGAGCACGCGGTCGACGAGGCCGAGCAGATCCGGCTGCTGACCGGCGAGGGCGTGGATGTCTGGCAGGTCGATCCGGGCTGGTCGGGCGGGCTAGCCCGGTCGCTGCACACCACCGAGCTTGCCGCGGACCTGGGCATGGCGACGTTCCCGCACGGCGACCGGCTGCCCGCCGCCCTGGCCCTGGCCGGAGCCTGCTGCCGGGACAAGATCCCGGCCATCGAGTGGCACCTGACGCTGGAGCCACTGCGGCAGCAGGTCTTCTCCGCCCCCGTCCAGATCGAGGGCGGACGGCTGCCGGTCCGCACCGCCCCGGGACTCGCCGAGGTCCCCGCGCTGCCGGAGAAGACGGCGGCGTGGGAGGTGACGGGCCCGTGATCGCCCAGACCCGGATACGCGGCACCCTGTGGAGGGGAGTGCGTGGAATCTGCTTCGACGTGGGCGGCACCCTGGTGCGTCCGGAAGCTGAGCCGACTACCGGTCAGGTTGCGCAGGTGCTGGGCATCTCGCTCGACGAGGCCCGCGCCGTAATGGAACAGGGGGCGAAACGCTGCCGGATCACCCCCGAGGATCTCGCCTGCGACCTGGCCGCTGCCTTCGGTCGACCTGCACTGGTCGGTTCGCTCACGCACGTGCTGGAGCGGGCCCGGCAGCGGGCAGCTGAACCGGAGCTGTTTGCGGACGTCGAACCGGCTCTGGCCGTGCTGCGGGAGCGGGGCTTCGTGCTGTTCGCGCTGACGAACAGTCTTGGCTCCTCCATCCCGGCCGAGCCTCCTACGGTCTTCCGGACCTTGCTTGATCGGGTGGTCTATTCGGCCGAGACGGGCGCGGTCAAACCGGAGCGAGCCGCTTTCACCGCCGTCGAGCACGTTTGCGGTCTCGGCCCGGATCAGCTGCTGCACGTCGGGGACTCGCTGCGGGCGGATGTCGCCGGTGCCGCCGCGGCGGGCTGGCACACCGCCTGGCTGGACCGCCGATTCGCTGACGGACCGTTGCTGAGTGCGGCCCGCACGGTCCGCCTCCACACGCTCACCACCCTCCCGCTGCTGCTGCCCGCCGGGCCCGCACCGGCCCCGCCTGTGACCTCGGAGACCTGCTGATGGACATGTCCGGCAAGCACTGCCCGAAGGCGCCCGCCCACGACCCGCTGGCCAGCTCGGTTCCGCTGTTCGACCCCGCACAGCTGCCGCTGCGCAAGTGGTGCGCCGGCAGCCGCGAGGACGCGGTGACCGGCCTGATCGCCTTCCCCGACTTCCACAGCCACATCCCCCGTGCTCTCGCCGCCGCACTGACCGACGGGGGCCTGGTGGGGCTGGCAATCGGGGACGTCGACGGGCTCAAGGCCCACGTCGAGAAGGCGAACGCCACCGAACCGGACTGCTACGGACACCTGGCCGGGAACAAGGTGATGGCCCGCCTCGGAGCGGTCACCCGCTCGTGGTTCCACACCCAGCCCTGGGAGGCCGGATGCGCGGCCACCTTCGGCGGCGACGAAGTGATCATCGCCGCCGCCCTGGACGACGCGCCCGCCTTCCACCGGGCCGTCGCCGAGCTGCGCGACCGGCTCACCGACGAGCTGCCGGTCCGCGTCTCCTTCGCCCTGACCTTCGCTGCCGCCGAGCACCTCCCGGCCGAGCGCGGCCTCGGCGGCTGGAAGCATGCCTTCACCGACCGGCTGCTGGCAGCGGTCGACCGCTGCCTGTTCACCCACAAGGCCGCCCGCCGCACCGCTGGCGGTGATGGCGGCATCATCGCCGTCACCCAGCCCCCGCCGCCCGGAAAGGCGGTCCCGGCCCGGGACAGGCGCGCACTGATGGCGCTGCCGACCGGCGCCGAGACCCTGCACGTTCTCGCCCGACCCACCGACACCGGGGCCCGCATGCTGCTGCTGCCCTGCACCGGCCCGGTCGGCCTGCGCGGCAAGCGGCTGCGGGTGACCTTCCCCGACGGCACGGCCCGCACCGCCGTCGCCGTCTCCCTGCACGGCCAAGCCGCCAT
Source organism: Streptomyces sp. NPDC002838 (assembly GCF_040295365.1). Lineage (NCBI taxonomy): Bacteria > Bacillati > Actinomycetota > Actinomycetes > Kitasatosporales > Streptomycetaceae > Streptomyces > Streptomyces sp. NPDC002838. The sequence goes on from NZ_JBEOVF010000006.1 coordinate 82,850, forward strand.
CCCCCACGACACCGCCGCGATGGAAGGGCCGGGCATCCCGCTCACCCTCCAGCCCGTCCGCGAGAAGTCCGCCCGCGGCGTCCCCGATGACCTCGCCGCCGCCCTGGAACGGGCCCGACTGGACTGGTCGGTCCTGCCTGCCCACGAGCAGGCCCAGATGCTCCACCTGATCACCGAATCCGCCTCCGACGACATCCGCACCGACCGCATCACCGCCGTCATCGACGCGGTCGCCACCCGCACCCGGAGCTGATCCATGGCCATCACCGGCATCCCGCGCACCGACCCCCCGGAGGTGCCCGAGCCGTCCGGCTTCCCCGACTGGAGCCACACGGCCCACGAAGCCGCCGAGGCCGTGCCCGACCAGGCCATCGACGCCTGCTGGCGAGCCTTGAACCACCTGTCCGCCGCCCAGCTCTACCTGACCGACAATCCCCGCCTCGCCCGCCCGCTCAGGACGACGGACGTCAAGGAGAACCCGCGCGGGCACTGGGGGGTCTGCCCGCCGGTCAACTTCATGCTCGCCCACCTCGGGCCGATGACCGCCTGGCGGCCCGCCGGGTCCGAGCTGCTGGTGCTGCACGGCGCCGGGCACGCGGGCCCGTCCGCACTCGCCCACGCCTACCTCAACGGCACCCTCCACCTGACCGGGAACGGGCCGGGCTGGTCGATGCCCGAACTGCGGGCCCTGATCACCGGCTTTCCGCACCCGGAGCGGTTCGGCGGGGAGATCACCCCGCTGATCCCCGGCGTCCGGCACACCGGCGGACAGCTCGGTCCCGCCCTCGCCATCGCGCAGGGCATGGTGCTCGATGCCCCGCACCGGCTCGTGGTCCCGCTGATCGGGGACGGCGAGCTGGAGACCGGGGCGACCGCGGCGGCCTGGCTCGCCCGCCGGGCCCTGCACGGCAGCGGACACCACGGCGCGGTGCTGCCCGTGGTCCTGGCCAACGGGCTGAAGATGGGCGGGCCCTCCCTGCTGGCCGGCATGAGCCAGGAAGAGGTACACAGCTACTTCATCGGCCTCGGCTATGAGCCGCTGATCCACGACGGCACCGACCTGCCGGGCTTCCGCCGGCTGCTGGCCGACGCCTTCCATCGGCTGCGGCCGCTCGGCGAGTCCGGCCGGCAGTCGGTGATCGTGCTGACCATGGCCAAGGGTCATACCGGCCCCAAACGGGCCGCTGGCCGGTGGATCGCCGGAACGCCTGCGGTCCACAAAACACCGCTGAAGGACCCGCGGAACAACGACGCGGAGTTCGCGGCGCTGGCGACCTGGCTCGCCTCATACCGGCCCGCCGAGCTGTTCACCACCCAAGGCCGGCCCACCGACCTGGTCCGCCAGGCCCTGCCCGGCCCCCCACGCGAGCCGGAGACGGCCCGGCCCTCGGCCCCGCTGGCCACCCGCGGATCGCACTCCTGGCCGGATGTGTCCTCGGTCATCCGCGAACGGGCGGCGAACGGGGCTTTCCGCCTGTTCAGCCCCGACGAGATCGCCTCCAATCGGCTGGAGCTGAGTGCGAACGGCTCGCTGCCGCCCTGGGCGGTCGAGATCCTGAATGAGGAGATCTGCCACGGCTGGCTGCAGGGCTACACCGAGACCGGCCGTGACGCGCTGCTCGCCACCTACGAGGCGTTCGCCCCGGTCAACACCAGCCTGCTCGTCCAGCACCTCAAGCACCGGCGCCTGCGCTACCTCACCGGGCAGGGCGCCCTGCCCTCGGTCAATTACCTGATCACCTCGCTGGGCTGGCGCAACACCTACACCCACCAGAACCCCGGCCTGGTCTCGTCGATGCTGGAGACCGAGGACGGCTTCGTGCACGTCTACACCCCGGCGGACACAACGCGGGCCGCCGCCGTCCTCGCGGTGATGCTGGCCGGCCACGACCGCGTCAACTTCCTGATCGCTGACAAGCACCCCGGTCCCTCGTTCCCGCCGGACCCGTTCCGCGACGAGCTCACCGACGGCGCCGCCGTCTGGCCCCACCTGAGCCACTGCGGCCAACCGCACCTCGTCCTCGCCTCGGCCGGGGACATCCCGGCCCGCGAGTTGACCGCCGCAGTCACGCTGCTTCGCCGGTCGCATCCCGAGATCAAGATCCGCTATCTGCATGTCAACGACCTCGCGGTCCTCGGTCCGGGTTTGCGGTGGCCCTACGCTCTTGATGAGAGGACTTTCACCCGCCTGTTCGGCACCGATACCCCCGTCCTGATGGCCGTCCCCACCCACCCCGGCACCGTCCGCGCGCTGCTGGCCGCCCGCGGCGAGACCAGCCGGTTCCACGTCGTCGGCTACCGGGAGCCCAGCCGCCCCACCACCCCCGAGGGCCTGCTGGAGAACTGCGGCCTCTCGGCCGCCGCCCTCTCCGCCCAAGCCGCCCTCATGATCAAGGAGCACAGCGGATGACGACCCTCGATACGGCGTCCCCGCCCGACCTGAAGGTCCCGGACGCCTTCGAACGTGAAGGCTTCGTCGTCCTGCGCGACGTGATTACGCCCGAGTGGCGCGAGCAGGCCGCGGTCGCGGCGACGCGGCTGCTGGCCAGCGACCGCACCCTCGCCAGAGACCGCAGCGTCGACGGCAAGGACGGCTTCCGCGGCATCGTCGCCATGGACGACACCTTCCTGCCGCTGGTCACCAACCCGAAGGTGCTGCCCACCCTCGTCGCGCTGCTGAGCGCGAACCTGTACCTGATGTCCAGCAATCTGATCTACATGCCGTCCATCCCGCCCGGCGGCACGCGCACCATCCGCGTCCCCGAGCGGCACGGCTGGCACCGCGACATGAGCTCTACCAACCGCGACCTCGGCACCGGCGCTGTCCCGCGCATGTCGATCAAGGCCGCCTACTTCCTCAGCGACCTCACCCCCGACGCCGGCGTCACCATGGTGGTCCCCGGCAGCCACATCGAGACCGGACCAGTCACCGTCCCGGCCGGGGCCATCGACCCGCCCGGCGCGATCACTCCCGACCTGGGGCCCTGCGACGTGCTGCTGTTCGAGAACCGCACCTGGCACGCGGGCGGGCTGAACACCTCCGGCCGCCCCCGGCTCGCGGTGATGATGCAGTACGGCTACCGCTGGCTCGCCGCCGTCGACGACCCCGCCCCCGAGCTGCTGGACCGCGAGGACCTGACCGACATCGAGCGTCAGCTGCTCGGCCGACCGGACCGCCACCCAGACGGCTCCATCGCGCACGAAGGCGCCGGAGCCGCACCCCTGCGCACCTGGTGGCAGCACCTCAACCCGGACCCGGCTCGTTCTTCGGGATGACCCCGCACTCGCCCAACTGGACGCGAAAGACTGACGAAATGACCTCCTACACCCCTGACGAGCTGTTCACCTCCACCGCCCCCTACTACGCCCGTTACCGGCCCGGCTACGACCCGGCCTTCTACGACATGCTGGCCGCGCGCTTCGCCCTGGACGGCACTCAGCGCGTCCTGGATCTGGGCACCGGCACCGGCGTCCTCGCCCTCCCCCTCGCCAGGCTCGTCGGCTACGTCACCGCCATCGACCCCGAGCCCGGCATGCTCGAAGAGGGCCGCAAGCTGGCGGCAGACCGCGGGATCACCAACATCGACTGGCGCCAGGGCGACTCCGACACCCTGCCCACCATGGGCCTGGAACCCGTGCTGCTGACCGTGATGGGCGCCGCCTTCCACTGGATGGACCGCGCCCAGACCCTTCGCGACCTCGACCAACTCATCGAAGCAAACGGGGCCGTCGTCCTCGCCTCCGGCGGCGCCCCCGGCGACATCGAGCCCGCCACCTGGCTCCAGGTCATCACCGACGTCCGCACCCACTACCTCGGGCCCGAGCGCCGGGCCGGCTCCGGCACCTACTCACACCCCAAGGAACGCCACCAGGACGTGCTGGCCCGCTCCCCGTTCTCCAACGTCGAGACCGCCCGCTGGGACCGCACCGTCACCCGCACCCTGGACGAGGTCATCGGCCTGCAGTTCTCCTACAGCTACTCCAGCCCCGCCCAACTCGGCGACCACAAAGACGCCTTCGAACGCGACCTCCGACAGGCCCTCACCGACTTCAGCCCCGCCGGCACCTTCGACGAAGTCGTACGCACCGAAGCCATCATCGCCACCCGACCCTGACAACTCACCTGCGCCTGCCTGGCCGAGGGGTCCGTCATGCGGCCAGGCAGTAGTGGCGTGTTGAGACACTTCCGGGTCGGGGAGCACCGACGTATGTCAGCACCCTGCGCCGACGAAACACCTCGGACGGTCCCTTGAATTGTCGACATCGACTAAACGTTTTGGGCGGCTCGGGAGATGTATGGGTATGGAACTGAATCCCACAAACGATTCGTGGCTCGACAGAGCACCTGAACAGTTCATGACGATCGAGGAGGTCCTGGCACAGCTCCACCTCGTGGGGAGCAAGGCACCCAGCGGCGAGTTCGACTTCGATGAGGAAGGGCTGGCCAGACTGCGCGCGTGGATGGAGGCTGAACATCCGGCTGATGGCGACAGCACCGGCCCGGCGGAACCAGCCCCGGAGTAACGCGCCGGCTGACGAGGATTCACGCGCGGTGGTTGTAGCCCTGCGGGAGGCACCCGTCGAGCGCTTGGGAAACCATGCTCGCCAGCCTGGCGTATTCGCAGGTCGCTTCAGATTCGTCGGTGCCCCGGAACAGGTTGACAGACCGCATAACTGCAGTGCTCATCCACCGGTACCAGGACGGCGCCGGGTCCCGCGTATCCGTCAGCAGCGTCGCCTCGGCCGCCTTCAGATCCTGGTGGCATGCGCCGGCGTTTCCAATCGCCGCGTGTGCGCGGGCCCGGCGCAGATGGAGAGCGGCCCGCGCCATGGGATCCGGCTGTGGATGAGTGCCGGTGCTTCAACGCTCCTGTGAGAGGGTGTCGTTCGGCTCCCCCTCGGCCCATGCCGACAGCCGGGCGTCCCTGGGGACGACAACGAGCTCGCTTCCGCTGAGCAATCGCCAGTCGAGAGGTGCCCCAGCAGCTTTCCGCGCCCGCCGGTACGTCAGGGCCCAGCCCATGTCCCGCTCGGTCTTCCCGTCCGGCCCGATTCGGGTGCGCCACCACAGCCAGCCGATCCAAGATGTCCGCTCCTTGAGGAGAGGCGACGCGAAGGCGTAGGCGGCGGTGGTCGACTTCGCCAGCGCGCCGGCAAGCTGCTGCATTTCGCCCAGCGACACCAAATCCTGCCTGATCGATACCCGGGCCGCGCGTACGAATCCGCGTCCGATGGCCGCGATGACCACGGCGACGATGACCCCGAGAAGGGCCCAGACCGCGGTCATCGTGAAGCCCGTATGGCTGTGCGGCTCGCTTCGATCGTGTCCGCCAGCGTGGTGTGGACTTGAACCTCGGGGCAGGCGAGGGCGAGCTGTGTCACCACATTCGTGCGGCGCACGTAGCCGGGGTCAGTTCCAACGACCAGAGCGCCCCCCTCGCCTACAAGCGCTCCCAGCTCGTACAGGGCGATCGGCTGGTGGCTGGTGGGCGACTCTGGGAACCAGAACATGACAAGGTTGGCCCGGCGTAGATGCCGGTACTCCCAACCGACCTGGGCAGCTTCCGCGTTCGGGTCGTGCAGCGGGAAGTTGCTGCGGCGCGGGTTGAACACCGCGATGTCGAGGTCGTCGAGCGCGGCTGTCACGGTCTTCTGCCAGTCGGGGCAATCAGTGATGCCCCCGGCGGAAGCGCGTGGGTTCCGAGGATTTGAGACCAGTCGGCGTCGGAACTTACATGTCAGCGGCACGATTTCAGCGTAGAGGCACCGGAGTTCGTCCGTTCCGGCTTAGCGTGAATCTCCACGACCAGCAGGGGGAAGTTCGGGGAGGGCTCGCGTTGGGATGGACACGGAAGGAAACCGAGGTGCTGCACCGCGGGCCCTTCATCACTCTGAACCGCGACTTGGTGATCCGGCCTGACGGGAGCGAGGGCGCTTACGAGCACGTCACCGTCGACGACGGGGTCCGCGTGGTCGCCGTTGACGAACAGGACCAGGTCGCCCTTGTGGAAGACGACTTCTACTTGCAGGAGAAGCGCCTCCTTCACCTTCCCGGCGGCGGAGTCGGAGGCCAGGAGCTGCGCAAAGCAGCGATGCGCGAACTGGAGGAAGAAACCGGGCTCATTGCAGGCAACTTGTGCCTCCTGGGCGTGATCGACCCGCTCCCCGGCGCGACAGCCGCGAGGACCCACCTCCTGCTCGCCACCGACCTGCGCCCTGGGGTCGTTCATCGGGACGACACAGAGATCGGAATGACGGTGCACTGGATGAAGCTCGGCGACGCGGTGGGTGCCGTGCGTGCTGGTCGCATCACCGAGGCCAGCAGTGTCGCCGGGCTGCTCTTGGCGGCCAGCGGCTAGGGCAACTAACAAACGTGGTGGGCTTGACCTGGTCTGCGGTCGGTGTCGCGCATGAGGCCGCCGGGTAGCGGGGCGCGGTCAGCTGCGCAATCGAGGCGGAGCCCCCGGCTGAAACTTGATATTCACACCCCCAGGCGACCGCTACTGTCAGTGGTGATGTAGTTACGAGAGAGGGGATCGCCGTGGCCTTCAAAGGGGGCGCAACGGGGACGACGGAGTATGCAACGCCCGAGGTGTTGTATCCCGATTTGCCCCGCAAGCCTGGGTCTGTTCCGGGCCTGCTGGTGCATCAGGGAGACTTGCTGCGTCGATATGCGGCAGAGGACCATGTCTCCACCCCTGATCTCGCGCTGGAGCTACCCACCGGTACTGGCAAGACAATCCCGGCGTTGGTGATCGCGGAATGGCGGAGGCGCACTCGTGGGGAGCGGGTGGCATACGCCTGTCCGACGGAGCAGTTGACCAAGCAGGTTGCAGCCGCTGCGGATCGGGAAGGCATTCCCGCCGTCACGCTTACGGGCTCCCATACCGCATGGGATCTAACGGCCGAGGCGCGCTATGTGTCGGGAGAGGCAATCGCCATCACGACCTACACCTCCGTCTTCAACAGCAGCCCGAAACTGGCCTCCCCCCACCTGTTGATCTTCGATGACGCTCATAACGGTGAGCAGTACGTCGCGGACCAGTACTGCGTCACCGTCGAGAGGTGGAGCGGCAGCTCGCCGAATCCCGAGCTCTACGACGAGTTGCTGACGATTCTGACCCCCGGCCTGGACGGTATCGTCGCGCAGCGACTGCGCAAGCTCGATGCCGAGCCAGGTCATCACAACGCCGTCCAGTTCATCGTGCCTGCCCGTCACGACCAGATGCCCGAGAGGCTTGCGAACGCCTTGTCCCAGGCCGGCGCACCGTGGCAGTTCCGGTACTCGATGCTCCGGGATGTGCTGGCCTCATGCCTGGCCTACGTCACCCACAGCAGCATCCAGATCCGCCCGTACATCCCGCCCACCCGTGAGAACACCTTGTTCTCTGAGGCCCGCCAGCGGCTGTACCTGTCGGCCACGCTCGGCGAGGCTGGCGGGTTGGAGCGTGCCTTCGGCCGTACCGGCATAAGGCGACTGACCTTGCCAGCGAACGCGCCGGAGCCTCGCTCCGGGCGCCGGTTCTTCGTCTTCCCTGGTCTCCTCAACGGCGTTGACGCCATCGAGCTGACCAAGAAGATCGTGGAGCTGGCTGGCAAGGCCCTCGTGCTCGCGCCGGACCGGGCGACTGCCATCAGGACCGCTGACGCCGTCCGCCAGCCGACATGGCCGCTCCTCACCATCGATCACGTCGCTCACGGGATGGGCCCGTTCGTATCCCAGGCCAACGCAGTGTGCGCGCTGGCCAGCCGCTATGACGGCCTCGACCTGCCCGACCAGGGTTGCCGTCTCGAGGTCATCGAGAACGTTCCCGACCGTGACCACTTGCAGGAGCGCTTCCTATCGACTCGGGTCCGAGTCGGCGCGGCCCTGTCTGAGCGGGTTCGCACCCGTGTCATCCAAGGTGTAGGCCGCTGCACTCGTGGTTCAGCGGACTGGGCCATCGTCGTTGTCCTGGGAAACCTAGCCAAGTACCTGCTCCAGCAGGAGAACCGGACGCCGCTCTCTGCTGAGCTGCAAGCCGAGATCACGTTCGGGATCCGGAACAGCAGTGGCCTTGACACCACTGAGGCCGATGTCCTGGAGAACGTCAGGGCCTTCTTGACTCAGGAGACCACCGACACCTGGCGTGAGGGCGGCGAGCCGCTCGTTGCCCAGCTTCGTGCCGGGTCCGTCCGCACGCTGCCGGTTGGCAGTGAGACCTTCGCCTCCGCTGTCTCGGCTGAGATCGAGGCGTGTGCACTCGCTGGACAGGGCCGGTGGAACGACGCCAGCTCCAAGGCGCAACAGGTCGCGCAAGCACTCTCCTCCGGCGGTGCCACTGCCAAGGGCTACCGCGGGTTCTGGCTCTACCTAGCCGGAATCTGGGCCTACCGAGCCGCCTCCACCGGTACAGCTGCCACCAGCGGTAGTCTCGCGAACGCACACGCCCTGATTCGCCAGGCCGAGCAAACCGCCGAGGGCACCTGGGCCAGGTACATGCCACCGCTGCCCGCTATGGAAGCCCCTGTCCTGCCGGCCCATGACGACCAGGCTGTGGCAACCGCTACGAATCTCCTCCAAAAGGTTGCCCCCGGCCGACTCACCGCGCGCTTGACAAGCATGATCGAAGGACTCAAAGAGACTGCTTCGTCGTCCTACGAGCCCGCCCTCACCGAGCTGGGGATTTTCCTCGGTGCTGAGGCCAGCAAGCCGGCTGGCACAGGACGCTGTGACTCAACGTGGTGCTGGGGCAATCACCTGTGGGCAGTCATCGAGGCCAAATCCGATCAGAAACCCGAGGGCGTCATCCCGCATAAGGACGTCCGGCAGGTTGGAGACCAGCTTCGAATCCTCAACCGTGACCGCAACCACGCGGTTATCCCTGAAGGCAGCTTTACGGTACTCATCTCGCCCAAGCCGGCTGTCGACCCGACAGGTGCCATCGGGGCCGAAGACCACGCCCACCTTGTGCATCCGGAAATCGTCTTGGAGATCAGCCAAGACGTCCAACACGCTTGGGAAGAACTCCTCGCGGGTCGGACCGGCCGTGGCACCGCAGACCTCACCGCCTTCGTCGCAACGACGTTCCAGCGTTACGGTCTTCTACCCTCACAGCTCCGTGAGCGCCTCACTGAGCAACCGGTTGGCTCGTCGGGTGCAGCCTCTCCCTGACCGAGGAGAAGAAGCCTTCCTCATCTTCGAGGCTCGCCTCAGCCTGACGTCGGCGCTGCAGCGTCACCACGTCCGCGAGCCCCGGCTCCCGGGAGGCAGACGCGGGGACCGCGTGGAGCGCGGGAGTCTGGGAATCCGCCACGAACGAGCAAGTTACGCCGCTAACTCCTGGATTCCAGGAGTTAGCGCCAGAATTCCCCACGGCTGGGTGACAGAGGACGCAAAGCCCTGACCAGCTCAGACGGTTGTGGTAGCCGTACGGTCCCCGTCAGGAACCCACGCGTGCTCCAGTAAGGAACAGGCAGAAGCCTGACCCGGTGAACTCCTCGGGCGCTTCGACGTAACGCATCAAGCGGCTCCCCGCCCGGTCGTCACGTCGTAGCCATAGAACTCGACGAGGGCGGGGTACAGCCGGTGCAGCGAATGCTCGGCGCGCTCGGCAGCGGCCTTGGCCTCTTCGGCTCGGGACCATGTACGCATGGCCGGGCCGTTGATGTAACGCAAGACGGTGTCACGGGACCCGTCTGTGGGCGCGGGAGAGTATTCGTCGCAGTGCCGGATCCAGGCCGGGCGCATGTCCGCGAGCACCCTCACCTCTCGCGCCGCCTCGATCAACGGCCCGACGAACGGCGCGTTCGAGTCGGCAACGCCGTGACCCAGCGCGTCGAGGGATTTGATAATCGGGTCGCTGTCGACCAGGACCTCCGCGACGTGGAAAGAGGAATCCGGGTCGCTCGCGTCGACCTTACGGAGGAATGGCGTGCGAGTGGCCACGTCCCACAGCGCAGACCACGCCAGCGCCCGCTCCCTTGCTCGCTTCGCCTTCGTGGCCTGTCGCGCCTTCATACCGAACCAATCGGGCATTCGTCCCCCTCGTTCGTCCTGCTCTGTAGACCATGGTGACGCAGATGTGGTCTGGGCCACCACCTCTGCTCTAGCTCCGGTCGATCATGTGTCTGCTCCCTGCCCGGGCCACTGAGAGTGGCGAGGACGGGGGTCGGAGCGATATCGAAGGGGAACAGCGTGGCCCATTCCCGTCGGCCGGTGACGGACGCATTCCGTGGCAATCGGTCAAGGGGCAGTGGCACCGGACAGCGACCTCTTCGGCGGCCCTGGCGGCTCTCGATATCTGGTCATCGCCGCCGTACCGGTCACTGCGCCGGTTCGGCGGCGACGATCACTTCGCGCATCGTCTCGACGGTGTCCGTCCAGCTATGCCCGCGCTCGCAGATGATCACGGCCGGACGAGTCCACGAGCCGCGCACCAGGAGCCGGGTGGATCCGCACGCACCGCCGGCGGACGGGCGCTCGCAGGCCACCGTGACAGGATCTGGCCACACAGGCAGGGGAGGCTCCCCGTCTTCGAAATAGGTGCTGTCGTCGAGAGCACGGTCCACGAACGACTCGTACCTCCTCTGCGACTCGGACAGCGGCGGCTGCACAACCAGCCGTCCGACCTCGATCTCATATTCCGCATCGGAGTCTCCCCAGGGCGGCGCTGAACGGTAGGTCGCCGTGGTCTGGGCCTTCCCGCACACCACCTCGGGAGCCGAAGCGTCGGCCGCGGTGGCGCCGAGCGGGATCTCGGCAATCGGCGTCCACGTGTAGTAGCCGAGGTCGAGGTCCTGGTGCATGTAGACAGCCAGCAGACGGCTGATGGTGATCTCGACGCGCTCCGGTCTGATCTTCCGCAGCTGGCGGTTGAATTCGCTGTCGTGCACGTCCGGGGCGCGGAAGTAGGCGAGCGTGGAGTGCGGCCAGTACCTGTCTCCGGCCTCGCGTAGCTGCACACCGGGCACGGTCGAGACCGCGTCACGTACAAGGGCGTTGATGGCGGCGAGCGGTTCCTCGGGATACATGGCGGAGGTCACGGCGCTCGGGCCCGGCCACACGGGGCCCATCGTGACGGTTACGGGCGCCGCGTACTGCGCCGCCTCTCTGGCGGCCCGCACCGCGCGCTCCACCTGGTCCTCGTCGAGCTGGTGGTGGACGCCCTGCGCTGTCCAGTGCAGCCACGGCGCCGGCACGATCCCGACTCGGTCTCCGTACCCGGTCAGCAGATCGTGGTGGGCCTGGGTGAAGGCCACGTACTCCGGGTCGTCGAGCACAGCGATGAAATGCAGGTACGGGCCGTCCGCCCACGTGCGTTTCTGGGAGAAGAAGCTCTCCACGTCCCACCTCTCTGCGTGTAGGCCACCTGACGGCACGCTACCCGGCTCGCGCCGCCCCTTCACCTCGATGCCCTGGCCAACGTGGTCGATCGCGCGTCCTGCCCGGCGGCAGCTCGGCCGATCCGGGGTAAGGATGCCGAACCAGCCGGGTTCGGCGGAACGAAGGCCCAGGCGAGACCATCTCTGGTGAAATGGGCCTGCCCCATCCTGACAAGGCGGATCGGGCGGCGCGCGACACAGTGAATGAGGTGCGGGTTCAAGTGGTGCGACACGGACTCACCAAGGAGCAGGACCTGACCGGCGCAGGTCGGGTCGCTCTTGAAGTCCCCGGAGAAATCCGCGTAGATGACTGGGATGTGGCCGTGGTGAAGGAATTCACGGCCACCCTCGCCTGTCCCGAGTGTCATGCGACCACCGGGCTGACGCTGACCGCACGCGATAACGTGGGCTACCTCGTGTGCCCCAACGGACGCGCATTCCGCGCCGCGCAGATCGACGCGGGCATGGTGCGCAAGCTCTTCCTGCTGCACTACGGCCCGAACGGCCCCCTGGATCTCGATCCTCTGCGCGTGGGGCAGTTGGGCGCGTTCGTCCCGCTTCCGCTCGACGAGGACCGCAGTATCGCCGAGAACTTCGAGGACACTGACGCCAAGGCCACGAAGCAGATCTCCTGGTCGATCGGGCACACAGTGGGCGCGCTGGCGCCGTTCGACGAGGCGATGGGCTGGTCGCGTCATCTGCTGATACGGGCGCTGATGCATGAAGGCCGGCTCTTCGAGACCGTGTTCAGCCCGCGCAACGAGTCTGCCCTCGACGCCCACATGATCAGCGTGGCATTGGGACTGGCCCTGCATGAGGTCGCCTGGCGCAACAGAGTCCGCCCCTTCGACAAGGTGCCCCTGCCGGACGTCCTGGACCTGCTCGGGCGGGGCGAGAACCCGACGCAGAGCGTCAACGAGCGGGAACTGTTGCGGTCCCTTCGCCCGGCCGGCGCCAGAGCCCGGGGCGGGCGACTGCGGCTGACCGACGTCGCACGGCTGGAGAACTGCACTACCGAGGAGTGGAACCGCTGGTGCACCGGCGCGTTCCACACGGCCTCCTTCCACATCCGCAAACGGCACGAATGGCTGTCACGCGACGTCTTCCAGACCCGTCGGGACCTATTCCGCCTGACCGATCTCGGTCACGATCACCAGGACTCCGGACGCCGCGATCCGTTCTGGTACGCCACGGAAAAACCGGATCACAGCTCCTGAGCCGCGCACGGCCCACCTCGTCCCACCGTGCCGCGCGAGCGGCTACCGCAGCGGTATGAAACCAGAGGGCTCAGCGGCCAGGGGGATCTCCGCTACCGGCTCCCACGTCATGCGCCACCCGCCGAGGTCTTCGTCGAAAGTCCACGCCACGTCGAGGAGGTGTACGCGGTCGACGAAGAGCGTGGCGCGGCGCGGGATCACCCTGTTGCGCAGTTCGCTGTTGAGCGGGTCGGACGAAGCCGAGCCGTAGCTGTAGCCGAGCGAGATATGCGGGCGCCCGCCGGAGTACTGAAGCGCCTCGTCACCACGGGCCTTCCGGATCGCTGACCGGATCCGCTCGATGAGGGCTACTGTCCGCCTCCGGCCAGACGTCCAGCACAGCACCCGCAATATTTCCGATGGGGGGACCGACTTCCGTCGTGAATGCGGGCGTGTCCGCCAGCTCCACACGGAGGGCATCCACGACTTCCGCCAGGGCCACCTCGTCATACTCGACGAGTCACGTGAGCGATCCCGAGGACCCTTTGTTCCGGTGACGATCTAGGGGACGAGTTCCAGCCACGTCACTGATAGCAGCATCCCAGCGCCGTGACCGGTCGATACCGTTCCTACCCATGAAGCCGTTCGAGTTCAAGGCCGGCGACCAGCCCTGGCAGACCGGGACCCTCCTGCACTGGTACGTCGAGTTGGATTGGAGCGACCCGAGGCACAAGGCATTGAGGGAATTGGTCACGACCTCCAACCAGGCGCTCTTGGACGCCGGTTTCCCCATCACGCCCGTGGAGTTGCAGTGGCTCCACATCACGGTCGACCAGATCAGCATCCCCGCAGACCAGATCGGCCCGGAGCCGCGAAACGGGCTGGTGGATGAGGTGTCCGCCCGGCTCGTCGGTATCGAGCCCTTCACCGTGACCGTGGGGTCGTTGCTCTCGTATCACAGCGGGGTCATCGCGGACCTGTCACCGGACGAGGACCTTGCTGCTCTGCATGCCGCCGCCCGCTCAGGCGTGCGGGCCGCACTCGGGGACGAAGCGTGCCGGTACAAGTGGGGGTTGCAGCACCTGACGACCGCCTACGCCCACGCCGAGGCCGACTCCGACGCGGCCCAGCGCATCCTGCGCCGCGTCCGGCCCAGTCACGTCCCTCTGCACATCGACGCAATCCATCTCGTCGATGTGACCGCACAGACGCGCGACCAATCGAAAACCGTGACCTGGGATCGCCTGGCCACGATCTCTCTGGAGGGCCGAACGTGACCACGATCAGAGCCGTCACGTTCAACACCCTGTTCGGCGGCCACGACGACTTCGGTCTCGGCGCCGGCGACCGGTTGCGCGGGCAGGTCGCGTTCCTCGAGGGCCTTGAGGCGGACATCCTGGCGTTGCAGGAGTGCAATTTCTGGGACCTCCTCGGGAATCGGCGCATGTACCAGACCCTCAACGCCCTCGGCATGGGCAGCGCTTATCTCGCGTACGCCAACGAGACCACCAACGGGCATCGGTTCCACAGCGTGATCATGCTGAGCCGCCGCGTGCAGCTCGCGGCGCACGGCGCTGACCGGGACCGGTATCACCACGTCATGGGCTGGGCGAACCTGATCCTGCCCGGCCTGGAGGGCCTGCTGGAGCTGCGTAACCTGCACCTGGACCCCTTCGACCCGCGTAACCGGGCGCGGGAGGTCTCGCCTCTGGGGGTTCTTGCTGCCCCGGGCCGCCGGTCGCTGGTTGTCGGGGACGTCAACTCGATCGGCCTCCGCTATCCCGAGCCGGATTGGACGCGGCTACCAGCGCACGCTGTCAACGGACACCTGCGCCTGCCCCGTGAGGACGAGGTCTCCGATCGGGATGCGACCGAACTCCTCGCCCGTGCCGGCTTCAAGGATGCCAGCCATCCCTTCCAGCAGGAGACGGCCGCGACGGCGGCGTTCGGTGACGGTGACGTGCCCCGGCGCCAGGACCTCATCCTCATGAGTCCGGCCCTGGCCCCGGCTCTCGTCGGCTACCAGGTGCACCTGGAACCGGTCGACAAGGAGTGGTCGGACCATGGCGCTGTGAGCGCCGACTTCGATCTGAGTCTCGTCGCCTGAGACTCGCGGCCTTCTCGGGTCATCATGCGCTGCTGCGGCCCAGGTAGTGGTGCGTGAAGGTGTGGTGTATCCACTCCACTGCTGCGCCCATTAGCGTGCCGCCGGGCCCGTGGTCGGCAGAGGTCAGCTCCAAGCCGGTCGAGGTGTAGGCGAGCGGCGGCTGGTACGTGGTGAGCGAGCGGAACAGCGAGGACAGCGGGGAGTCGTCGTCCAGGTCGTGCCGTCGTTTGATCAGTCCCTCGCGGATGGTGTCTTCGAGCGACGGCGCGCCCGGGTCAGCCCGGCGCGGGGTGAGCGCCGTCACGATGTCTTCAACCGGCACGTGCTCAGGGTCATCGCCCAGGGGGACCGCGTACAGGAGTAGGGCGATGGTCGGCAGAGCGTACGTGAAGGTGCCGTTGCTGTAGGTCTTGGGCCAGACCGGCTCAATCAACGTGGCTGAACGGCGCAGGGAATCGGTCCATCGTTGGTTCCGCCAGTCGTCGTTCTCCGCCACGCTGAAGGCCATTCGGCCCGCCGCCCACCACAGATCCCGCATGTCAGCCATGCCGCCAACCTACGAGCCATGAACTCCTGTGTCCGTCCCTTCATCAAGTTCTCGCGCCCCCTTAGAACCGGCGCCATGCCCATCGCGAGCATTTCTGGGCAATTCCTCTACTGCATCACGCCTGCGTGCTGGTGAGGTCGGCATCGGGGTGCTTGGCGCACACCTCCAGAGCTTCCACGCGGGCCTGCTCGAAGGCTCGGGTCACGGCCGACCTGTTGATTCCCCGGACGTGTGCCTCGGCGCTGCCGAGGGAGAGCGGTTCGGCGAGCACGAGTTGGCCGACATCACCCTCGCGAGAGCGCGTCGAGGGAGGAGCCCAGGGCACGGCGAGCGGAGGTGAGGAACGCAGCCCTCGCCTCCCCCACCTCGCTGGACAAGCGCCAGTCGTCGCGCTGCGCGAGCGCGGCAAGGCGCTGCGCAGCCTCGACAACGTCGGAGGGACCGACCAACACCAAGACGTCGAGGGCACTGCGTACAGCCCTTCGCTCCTCCAGCGTTGATGCGCCGGTCGGGCCGACCAGACCGAGTGCGGCATCGACGCGTACGAGAAAGTCGAGGTAGGCCGGACGTCGCACTTCCCGCTCCCGCTGATCCCGAGCGTCGCCAGTGATCATCCTCACGATGTCCGCGGCGAGCGGCTGCGCCTGCGATGTTGCCTTGAGCTTCATGGGCCTGGTGAACCAGGCAACCGCCAGACCGCCCGCAATTGCTGAACCCACAGCTATGAGCGCAATCTCCCAAGGACTCATGCCGCAATCCTGCCAGAGCGCGGCGTCCCGTAAACCGGCATTCGCTCTCGGCGACCGCCGCATACGCGGACCAAGCGCCAGGATGCGATGAGTTGGGCGCTCCGCCGGCCTTTTGCGCGCAAACCCTGGCAACTTCGGGGCCTGCTGGGCGAGATCGACGCCCACTTCGTCCGCTGGCTCGCCACCACGGAGACCGCGCTCCGGCCCGAGCCGATCCCCCTCGCCCGCACGGTCGGGTACCAGCTCGACATGAGCCTCTCGGCGGCGGACCTGCTGAGCAACTGACCGCCGAGATACGACACCCGGCGAGCCGACCAGGAGACCGCTGGGATCCAGCCACATCGAGTCGTCAGAGGGCATCGCCGCAGGCACGCTGGTTAGGCTGCAGCTAGTTTCCCTCACAGACTCGCCCCAGTAGCTCGCGAGGGGCAGCAGGACCCCCGCTCTGCCAGGTTCAGACGGGGGCTTTGCCGGTGATCCCTACAACAGGAGGCAGGTGCCGGTGGACTTGGCTACATGTGTGCGCGAGCACACGAAGCAGTACGCGGCTGCCCACAGCGGCCGGCATCCGCTGACGGAGTGCCTGCCGTGGGCGGAAGCACTCGTCTCCTGGGTGGAAGCGCTTCCCCGCGATGACGATCACTCGGTCCGCCAGCGTCGATATTGGTACGATCCCCGGCTCGGTCTGGACGGGCTCGCTCTCGCCATCGCCGAGTCGATCCGCCTCGCGATGGCCGTGTGGGACAGGCCCATCGGCGACCTGTGCCTCGACAACGTGCAGCGCCTGCTCTTTGACTGGATCCGGTGGGACATCGTGCCGGGGACACCACGGTGGCCCGCGCCGGACGGCACTCCGCACGAAGCGCGCTGGAAGGTGCTCTTCGCCACCGACATCGAGCTGGCGCGGGAGGCGGCTTACCGTGTCTCCTCGGCCTATGAGCAGCTAGAGGATGCCTGGAACGCGATCCCGATGTCGAAGGCGAGGCGTCATCGGCTGGACACCTATGGGATCACGTATGCACGCCTCGCGGACGTGGCGCCGCTACTCCGGCTCACGATGCCGATCGAGGTACGCGAGCCTGGCGACTACGTCAATGTGCCGGACCTGCTCGTTGAGCGGGCAACAGCTTAGGAGTCGTGCTCGACTCGACGAGGAACAGATGGAGGGCCTGGCCCGGCACGGCGCCGAGGGTCGCGGGCGTTGGGCGAGGAGGCGTTCGCCTCGAACGCCCGCTACCGAGACAGCCGATTGATCAGCGAGCCAACTGGAATACGGCTGCGGCCACGATGGTGCCGAGGATCGTGCCGGCGATGACCTGGTTGCGCGTGTGGTCCCGCAGCTCGACCCGGGACCAGCCGACGATGACGACCAGGAGGAACCCGAGTGCCATCCACGCACCGTAGGTCTGTATGAGCATCGCGCAGGCGCCTGCCGAGACGGCCTGGTGCACGGAGATCTTCCAGACGAACGTGATCACGGCGAGGATCGCCAGGGTGACCAGCATCGACACGATGAGGGCGGTCATCGTCCGCGGGGCGCCTGCGGCGGCCATGAGGAGGATTCCGGTGGCCACGGAGAGCAGGATGACGGCCATGACGACGAGCCGTGCAGGCTTGGCCCCGACGTGTCGATCGCCCCAGTGGCCCTTCCGAATTCCGTACTTGATGAAGGTGATGGGAATGATGGCGGCGAAGAGTGCGCCGACCGCTCCCCAGGCGACGCCGGTCCATTGCGCCGTGCGCCAGCCGATCAGGAGGGTGACGGCGATAATCCAGTTTTTTGGCTCAAGCCAGTCGGTGATGCGGCGCGCCAGTTTGGACTCCGCGGGGTGCACGTCAGTTGTCATGGGAGGAGTCCTTTTCCGGTCCGCCTGTCGGCAAGGGCGCAAGCGCGACTTCCTGGTGGGTGAATTCTGTTACGACGGGTGAAGAAGCGTAGGCGCGGGATACCGCGTGGAGCCACGCGAGTTCACTCGGCCGGTCCCTTCCAGTGACACCGAGGGGCGGGTACTCAACATCTTCAAGTTGGTTTCCTGTCCGAGCTGCGCTAGCGGCCACGCACAGCCAGGCGGCTTCTGTCACAGCATCAACTTCCTGCTCGCTTACGCCTTTTTGGAGGGCGAGGGCGCGAGCCCGTTCGCGGA
Organism: Streptomyces sp. NPDC002838; assembly: GCF_040295365.1. Lineage (NCBI taxonomy): Bacteria > Bacillati > Actinomycetota > Actinomycetes > Kitasatosporales > Streptomycetaceae > Streptomyces > Streptomyces sp. NPDC002838. The sequence goes on from NZ_JBEOVF010000006.1 coordinate 100,957, forward strand.
CATCTACTGACACGTATTCACGTAGTGCTAGGCATGCGTCCTCGATTTCGATGACGCATCGTTCAAGTCGGAAGCCGACACGCTGCTTTGGAACCGATGTGGAGAGCACCACGTGGGGAGCGGCTTCTGTCAGGTGCTTCCACAAAGGCTGGAGCCGTCTGAGCATGATCCAGGATCTGACGTACTCCACGGCCACGGAGAGCGGTGGCAGGCAGCTGCCGAGCGCGATCGACAGAATCGCCAACTGCTTTAGTGCGGTGGAGATCTGGTCCTCCAGCGTGGGATACCGGACTCCGGTGGTGAGGTTCAGCGTGACGAAGCCGACGCGTTGCAGGGCATAGAGGCTGCCGAGCAGCGTGCCGAGCCCCATGAGGCCGAGGCCGGCCCCGCCCAGGAGGGTGCGGCTGTGCCGGACGCCGCTGAGGAAAAGCCAGGTGGCGACGAACATGGCGATGCCGATGTACAGCGTGAAGACCGCCGTGTAGAGAACCGGATAGATGGCGCGCTCGCCCTCGCCGACCCGTACTGGCCCACCTGGCATCCAGTTGGCCAGCGCATAGAAGAGGACCATGAGGGGGAGCGTGGCTGCGATCGCTGCCAGCCTGGTGCGGCGGGCCAGGCCCTGCGGGCGGACGACGGCGACGATGAAGTCCAGGAGGAAGGCCGCGGAGGTAACGCCGAGCAGGTGCTTCAGCAGCGGAGTAAGGCTGGTGACGCCAGCGCTGTCGCTGATGGCGGCTTTGACGGCGGGCACCTCGAAGGTCATGGCCGCAGCCAGGGCCGCGAACGTGAGCGCAAGGCTCCGCTGCTTGTGGGAGTGGCGGATGGACGGCAGACGCCACAGAGTCACGAGCCACAGGGAGCCGGCGACGAGGGTCGGGGTGTTCATGAGCGGCGGTTCCTCCGGGGATGGACGAGGGCGTCGTCAAGACGCGTCATGGCGCCTGGCCGCCCTGGTTCTCGGCCCGAGTAGGCCAGTTCCTCGAACAGCTCACCGAGGGACGAGGCAGCCATCTCGGCGTCGTACTCGGTCTCGCTGTCGTAGCTGGTCCGTCCGAGCGCTGTGAGCACGGCCGAGGGGTCGACGCCCTGCGGCATGATCGACAGGAGCGACTCCACGACGCTCGTGTTCTCGCTGGCGTGCCCGAGGAGTAGGTGCGCCAGTTCGTGGCGGACTATTTGCGCGCGGTGCCGCTCACTTGTCGCCGTCACATGAAATATGTGATCTCCGCTGTCGAAGGAGATCATGAGACCGCACGGGGCGTTGACGCCCCCCAGGTCGGGCAGTTCGTGGAGGTGCAGCGGGCGTCCACGCCTGACCGCCAGCTGGCGGCATACTTCATCTACCGCGTAGGGGTCAGATATTTCAATTCCCCGCAGTTGCTCCTCGCACTGTCGCCTCAGCTGCGCTTCTTTTCGCGCATAGCGCCGATTGAACATGAACGAGATCCTTGCTGTGATCCCCGAGTAAGCACAGTACGCGGTTCTTACTCGACTCTTACTCGACACGAGAATTCCCCGTGACCGAGCGGAGCTTTACACAGCCTCGCCGAGCGACCAAAAGGATCTTGAAGGCATATCCGTCAAAATGGGATAGCGGGTGAGGGAGGTCACGTTACTGAGGGATTATCAGGCTTATCAAGGCCCTCCAGTCGACGCGCCTGTTCAATTACCGTCGTGATCATTTTGAGGCTGTCGGCCGAGAGTCCATTGGCTCGCATCGCGAGCCCTCGCACCTTGCTGTCCCCCACTGCCGCGATCAGCTCCATAGAGGCCCGGATCTTCTCGGACTCCTCGGCGTCGAAGTCAGGAAAGAAGTATTGGGGCGTGACATTGAAGTGGCGCGCCAGCGCTTCGACGGTATTCACGGTCGGGTTCGGCTTGGCTCCGGAGCGTAGCTGCGAAATGGCACTCTCCGAGACAGTGAGGCCGTCCGCCTCGCCGGCCTCGCGGATCGCGCGAGACACCTCCGCATTGGTGTACTTCTTGCCCGTCGCCGGGTTCTTCACCGTTTCGAAGAGGTGGTTCAGCTTGTCGGCGAGGCTCAGCTGCCGACCGCCGGACGACCCCGAGGGCACCTCCGCCGATCCGCTGGACTCCACCATCACCCGACCCCTCCCATCTACACCTTGGAGACCTGACGATACTCCAGTGTTGATGTGAGACCAACCTGCGAGACGGAACACTACGGTGTTGACAGGCGGGGATCACTTTGGCGTATGTTCCAGCCACGGCAACACCAAAGTGTTGCAACGTCGGGGGAGGCGGCAGAGCGCATCGCTCCCTGCGGCTCGCCATACCCCTAGGCCCGAGGACCGCTCATGATGACCCGCCCCGCGTCGCGCTCGGCCGCGCGACTTCTACAGAGTTTAAGAACCAAGTCTGGATCTTGACGCAGGGTCGTGCGTATGTTCGTTGTCCGCCGGGCAGCCCGCCCGCGACAACGGATGTGAGGAGCCAGCAAGCACGGACCGGACCGACTAGGTCCCGTAACACAGCGACGGCGCCCGAGAGTGAACTCCCGGACGCCGAACGCTAAGCGGCATATCCGCCCCGGCAAGGGCGGAGATTGCCCACCATCACCACGCTGAGTCCTTCCGAGGGGCGCTTCAACGTGGCAACACTGCAAAGGGGATTGTTGCATGCCTCCTGCCCTGCGCAAAAGGCCGAACCGCCTGGCCTGCGCGGCAGCCACCTTCGTCTCGGCGCCTTCCCGCCCCGGGCCGGAGCACACCACCCCGGCGTCGACGAGCCGCCGGTCCCGCCCCGCGATCGGGAGCGGCCGATGAGCAGCGATGCCCGCGAGTGGGTGTGGGAGCACAGCTCCAGCCGGGGGACCGCGCGTCTGGTCCTGCTGTCGATCGCCGATCGGGTCGCCGACGAGCAGTGTGTCTCCTGGGCCTCGCTGTCGAGCCTGGCCAAGCGCACGCGCGCTTCTGTCTCCACGGTGCGCGAAGCCATCGACCGCCTGGTCCACGCCGGTGAGCTGGAGCAGCTCGACGACCTCACCGGCCCGCAGCGCAGCACCGTCTACCGCCTCCCCCTCGCCGCCAAGGCCGCGGCACAGACCGCGGAGGACGAGGAAGCCGACCAGGCGCCGGCGGAGGGACCCGAGGCCACCCCAGCGCTCCGGATCTCGGCCCTGCGGCGGTGCGGAATCCGCCCCCGTGAGGTGCCGGAATCCCCCGCGAGGACCCGGAAACCGGCAGTACCGGAAACCGGCAGGTCCCGACGGAAACCGGCACCTCGACGTACCGGAAACCGGCACAGCGATGTACCGGAAACCGGCACACAGAACCGTAGTGAACCGGATTTGAACCGTAGGTACAGCAGTGGTGGTGCTGGCGTCATCTCGGCTGCCGAGTGGCAGGTCGACCCAGCCACCCACACCTGGACTCGCCAGCAGGGACACTTCGACCGCCTCGGCGAGCAAGGTCTGCAGGCGGCCGACGCGAAGTGGCGGGCCCACCGGGCCGCCTTCAAGCCGAGACCGGCGGATGCCTGGGCTGCCGACTGGCGCTCCTGGGTTGCCCGAGAGCACGCCCCGGGTCGCCCGAACCTCTACGCCGTGCCCGGCAAGGGCCCCGCCGTGCCGGGCGGCATGACGCGGGCCGAGGCCCACACCGCCGCCCTTCTCGCCGCCCTCGACGAGCCGACCGGAACGGAGGGCTGACCGTGGACCGCCGCGAAACCGCCGCCCTGCTGGCCTACATCGGCCGACTCGACCCCCGCACCATCCGCACCGACCAGGGCGAGGCCCGCGACCAGCTCGCCCAGTGGCACGAGCTGCTCGGAGATGTGCCGATGGCCACTCCGCACGGGTGGGACGCCTGCGTGGCCGCCCGCCAGCACATCCGCACCTCGCCGTACCAGATCCTGCCCGCGGACGTCGCCCGTCCCTGGGAGAGCTACCGGCGCGACCGCCTGGCCCGGCACACCGATCCCACGCCGTCCGTCGACCCGGACGACCAGGCCGCCTGGACCGCCGAGCTGGTCGGCACCCGCCGCGCCGTCGCCGCCGGCACCGCGCAGCCCGCGCAGGCCCGGGCGATCACCAGCGGTCGCGACGGGATCGACCCGAGGCTGGAGGCGCGGCTGCGGGAGATCGGCTCCTGCATACCGCCCGCCGCCCGAGCCGCCCTCGCGCCCTACCGGCCCGCCCGAGCAGCACGCGAAATGGCCGTCGCCCTGGGGCAGCCCGACGCCCTGAGCGTTCGCTGCGAGTGGTGCCTGGCCCAGCCCGGCGAGCCGTGTCGCCGCCGCCGGATCGGCCCCGACGACGGGGTACGTACCACTGCCCCGCGCGCCACCCCACACCCCGGCCGCCTCGACCTCGCCGCCGCCCAGGCCCAGCAGACGGAGCAGGCTCAACAGCCCGCCATGGCCTGACCGGCGCATCCGGCGTGTGCATCCCGGCCGATACACCGCCTCCCAACATCACCGTCCCGCCCCGGCTGCGGCACACGCCCGCGCGCCGCAGCCGGCACCCGACGCCGCGCCCGCCCAGCACCGCCCCGGCCCGCCGACGCGGCAGCACATCGGAGATCGCCTTGCGCCACATCACCACCCACGACGCGCCGGCCAGCGGCCTGCGCGGCATTGGAGACACCAGCTGGCACACCCGCGGAGCGTGCCACGGCATGGACGTCGAGGACGCCGACGCCGTCTTCTTCCCCGGGCCCCGGGACCACGAGGACATCGCCGAGGCGAAGGAGCTGTGCGGCTGGTGCCCGGTACGCCGCGACTGCCTCGACTTCGCCCTGGAGAACGTCCTCAAGGAGGGCGTCTGGGGCGGCCTCACCGAAGCCGAGAGGCGTCCCTTGCACGACGGACTGCCCCAGCGTCTCGACTACCGGCGCGTAACGGCCTTCTTCCAGGGACGCGACGTGCATCTGACCGAGGCCGAGCGGCAGGTCGTCATCGACCACGCGTACGTGCGCGGCTGGCGGCCCGACCGGCTCGCCGCCGCCCTGCAGATCAGCCACAAGCACGCCCGAGACCTGCTGCGGCAGGCGGCCAACAAGGTCTTCGACCGCGACCGCACCTACGGCGTGCCGCGGCCCAAGAAGAAGCGGAAGAAGGCCAATCCGGCAGCAGGCATCCCCGCCCCCGCCGCACCCGGCACACAGCAGCCGGCAGCCCGCCCGGCAGCGTCGACTCCGGCGCACGCCCCTCTCGGAAAGGCCGCATGACCCACCCCGTCCTCGCCCTCAGCGCCGCTCCGGACCTCCCTCTCCTCCTCGCCGCCGGCGTGCCCGCCGCCCTCGTGCTGGTGCTGGCCGCCTGGACGATCCGGCGCCGGGGTACGCGCCCGCAGAAACGTCTCGGCGGTCCGGCGGTCAAGGTCGCTGCCCTTGCTGCCCTCGGCTGCACCGCCTACAGCGCCGACACCTCATGGCGCTTCGCCGCCGACTACCTCGACATGGCCGGCACCGCCGAGCGGGCCGGCATGTTCGCCGCGGCCGAGCTGGCGCTCTTCGCGACCGCGCTGATGGCACGCCAGAACCTGGCCACTCAGGGCGCTCCTGGTCTGCCGGGCACCCTGGTCTGGGTGATCACCGGAGTGCAGGTGATCCCCGCCTACGCCGAGAGCGGCCCCATCGGCGGCACAGTCCGGGCCTTCGTCGGGCCGGTCATGGCGGCGATGCTGTGGCACCTCGCGATGGGGATCGAGCTGCGCCTGCGCACCCCGGGCGCCGCCTCCCACGGACTGATCGCCGTCCTGGGCCGGGAGGCACGCGAGCGTCTCCTGTCCCGCCTCGGCATCGCCGCGCGAGACCGCGACGCCGCGCAGATCACCCGGGACCGGGCCACCACCCGCGCGGTCGCCCTCGCCGCCCGCCTCGCCGAGCGCACGCCCGAGCAGCAGCGGAGCTGGCGCGGCCGGCGGCTCACGCGGCGCCTGTCGAAGGCGGTCGGCAGGGCCTCGGTCGGCACCGACCCCCTCCAGCGCGCGCAGCTGCTCGACCAGCTCGCCGCCCGCCGGCACGCACTCGCGCTCGCCACGGTCCCGCTGCCCTCGCCCTGGTCCCCGGTGCAGAGCACCGCAACAGCAGCCACAGTCCCCTCGCAATCGGCCTCGAAGACGCCGGTCCCCGTAGCCGGTCCCCACGGTCCCGACGAGTCGGACGGGGGCCCGGGACCGAGCGCCCCTAGGGGACCGGTCCCCGAGCTTGCGGACTCGAAGGCGTCGGCAGGCGCGGGGACCGAAGGCGAGAACGCGGGGACCGGGGTGGGGACCGAGGCCCCAGAAGCAGGCGCGGTCCCGGGGACCGGTCCCGCCAATCCGGAAGCCTCGGAGGGGGACGCCCGAGGCGTGGGGACTGAGCGCCTGACGCGAGAAGTGCCTGTTCAGGGCCCTGATTCACGTCGAGGACCGACCGACACCGACACGGGGACCGAGCCCACCGGGGACCGGGGACCGACCGACACCGACACGGGGACCGAGCCCACCGGGGACCGGGGACCGACCGACACCGACACGGGGACCGAGCCCACCGGGGACCGGGGACACAAGGTCCCCCTCCGGCGGAAAACGACCACGAAGACCAGGACGAAGAACAAGGGGAAGCGCGGCCGGTCCCGCACCCCGCAGACACAGCGCCCGCCACGCGAGCCGGAGCAGTCGGTGGACCAGCTCGTCCAGCAGGTCCGCCCCCACGTCCCCGCCCTGCTCGAGCGGGACGGCAACGCGTCCGTCACCCGGGTCCAGCTGCGGGAGATCCTCCGCCGCGAGGGCCTGAAGGGCGGCCGGAACGACCGGCTGAGCCTCGTCCTCCAGGAACTGCGGAGCGACGACACCACCAAGACAAGGAGCACCGCCCGATGAAGACCTGCCACCAGTTCGACACCGTCCGTGCGGAGTACGAGCGGGAGATCGGCTTCATGCTCGCCCACTCCAAGCGGCACGAGGGCAGGCCGGCGGCGAAGTCCAGCGCAAAGCAGGCTGCCTCGACGAAGCAGCGGATGGCCCGGGCGCTCAACAGCCACGTCGGGCGCTGCCCCGAGTGCGGCTGACCCGGCAAAGCCCCAGCTCAACGCCCTATCCGCAAAGGGTGGCCCGGCTCCGTGCCGGGCCACCGCCCCGCTTCAGGAGACACGTGGTGATTTCGCGTCCCCCTCGCTCTTCCGAGCCCAACGCCGCCGAGGCCAGCGCCTGGGCGGACGTCCTGGTCCGCCGGCGACTCCTGCACGCCGCCGTCCTCACGCCGAACGGCCAGTGGCTCGTCCAGGACCGGCCCGGCGGACCCGTCCGCGTCCTCCTGGGACCGGCCGACGTCGTCGCGCTGGCGGCGACCATCCAGCACCGCACCCGCACCCGCACCCGCACCATGAGGCCCGAAATCCGATGACGAACCCCACTCAGAACGGCACCACCCCGGAACCTGCTCGCGACTCCAACTCGGTCTCGGGGCGAGCAAGTTGGGGCGGAAGCGTAGCTTCCGCCAACCCCGACCCCAAGGGGGACGGGGAGGACCTGCACCAGGGGGCGCAGGTCCAGGAGGCTTCGACCGAGGGCGGATCGAAGCCGGGACCGGAGGAGAAGCCGACCGAGCGCCGCAGCCACCGCGAGCGCGCTGCCCACGCCCGTCAGCGTCCGCGTCAGCCGCGCGCCACGAAGCGCCTGCACCAGCCCAACACTCGTTTCAACGAAGAAGAGTTCGCGCTGATCAAGTCCGCCGCCGCCCGATGCAACCTGTCCGTCGCCGGGTTCCTCGCCCGCGCCGCGCTCGCCGCAGCCCGCGACCTCGACCGAACCAGCGCCGAGATAGCCGACGAACGCGAAGTGATCACAGCCCTGTTCGACAGCCGGCGTCGGCTCGGCTGGGCTGGCAGCAACCTCAACCAGGCGGTCAAGGCACTCAACTCCGGCGCGGACGCTCCCCAGCTCGGTGCGGCCGTCGCCGCCGTACGGCGGGCCGCCGATACCGCGCATGCAGCCGCCACACGCCTGATCGAACGCCACGGCGCATGATCCCCAGCGTCAACAACGCCGGATCACGGACCTTCGGCCTCCTCAAGTACCTCTACGACACGGGCAAGTACGAGGACCACACCGACCCCCACCTCGTGGCCTCCTTCGACGGCATGGCCCCCGACCCTGGCCGCGACCCGAACGCCACCCTCGAAGACCTGCAGCAGCTCCTAGACCAGCCCGTGATGGCCCTCGCCGAGCATGCCCGCCCGGCCAAGCACGTCTGGCATACCTCCGTGCGCGCGACGGCGGACGACCGGATCCTGTCCGACGAGGAATGGGGTGAGATCGCCCGGCGGATCGTGGCCGCCACCGGCATCGACCCCGGCGACGGGCAGCCTGGCTGCCGCTGGGCAGCCGTACGACACGCAGACGACCACATCCACATCGTCGCCACCCTGGTGTGCGAGGACGGCAGCCGCCCCGACGACTTCCGCTCCGGCAAACGCGCCCAGGCCGAGTGCCGCCTCATCGAGAAGGAACTCGGCCTCCACCAGGTCGCCCCCGGCGACGGCACCGCCGCCCAGCGGCCCACCAGCGCCGAACGCCACAAGGCCGAACGCCAGGGTCGCGAGCGCACCGCCCGCGAGGAGCTGCGCGAGACGGTACGGCGCGCGGTATCCGGTGCGAGAAGTGACGAGGAGTTCTTCGACCGGCTCGCCGCCGCCGGCCTCCTGATCCGTAAGCGCGCCGCGCCCTCCGGAGACCTCCTCGGATACAAGGTCGCCCTGCCCGACGACCTGAACAAGGACGGCGAGCCGGTGTTCTACCCCGGCGCACGCCTGGCCCCCGACCTGTCGCTGCCCCGCATCCGGGAGCGCTGGTCCGGCGACACCGGTACCGATCCGACTCCACGGCAGGAGGACACGGTCCGTACGGGGCCCGGCGCCCCGGCCTCCGCCCGCCGCAGGACGGCATCGGCCGCGTGGCAGGCCGTGCTCATCGTCGAGCACGGCGACGACGCGGTCGCCGCCGCCCACATCGCCGCCGCCGGCGAAGTCCTGGACGCGCTCGCGAAGACCTCCGCCGCACACACCCGCCGCGAACTGCGAGACGCCGCAACAGCGTTCGAGCGGGCCTCCCGCTCCCACGTACGCGCCGTACGCGGGCACGACCGCGCGCTGCGGCAGGCCGCCCGCGACCTCGTCCACGGAGGGCCCGCCCTCGGCCGCGGTGAGGACGGTGCCACCACCGCGATGGCGATCGACATGCTGTTCTTCCTCATCACCGCCGCCGCCCACTGGCACGCGAGAAAGGGCCACGCCCAGCAGGCCGAAGCCGCCGCCCAGGCCGCCGAGCACCTGCGCACCGCCTACCAAGCCGCCGCCGCCCAGCCGCTCGGCGTGCTCTACCAGCGAGGCCGACGCCTGAACCGGCCTCTGCTCCAACGGCAGACCGTGATACTGCGCGAGGCGCTGCCGGGGCTGGCCGAGCAGATCCTCGCCGAGCCCGGCTGGTACGCCCTGGCCGCGACCATCGCGGAAGCCGAAACCGCCGGCCACGATCCGGCCGCTCTCCTGTCCGACGCGGTAGAGCGTCGTGAACTCGACACCGCGGACTCGGTCAGCGATGTCCTGGTGTGGCGGCTGCGGCGGACGGCCGATCTGCCCGCCGACGCCTCGCCCCTGTCCGAGAACGGCACCACAGGGCGCAAGTCCTCTACGCGCAGAACGGCGCCCCGCCTCAACGCACCCGGCAGGCGCCGCAGCGGGGAGGAGACATCGGGCAAGACCCGGTGAGCATGCCGAGTGCCGGAGTGCAGCCTGAGCGCACCACCGCGAGTAGGCAAACCGCCACCGCCCCGCTCGCGGCCCACAGCATGGTCGTACGCCACAGCGGACCCCGGCGGCGTTCAGGCCCGCGTTGTAGGTCGCGGGCGCTGGTGCACACGCAGGAGGGAGGCAGTGGCGCAGGTGCGGCGACTCGAGCCAGTAGGCGTCGCGAAGTTGGGCGGTCGGAGAGGACGAGGTGTGGTTCGGGCACACCGAGGAGACATCACTCATCCGCTCGGAGACACGCGCCGTGGCCAACTCGTCATCCGCGACCACAGGAAGCGGAAAACGCCCTATGACCTGCCCGAAGACGACTGTGGACTTTGTGAATTGAAACCGCCAGGGGCGTAAGGCACGATCATGAAGCGAGCAGGACGAGGCAAAGGAGGACGCCAGGGTGCTTCACCGAATACGCCGCCGGGCCAAGGAGCCCAGCGAGGCGCAGCGCCGATTCTTCGAGCTGTCGGCGCGGCTGCAGAATCAGGTCCCGCCCGGGATCGGAGTGCCTCCGGTCGAGCCAGAACACATCGAGCCGACCGCGGTGGTGGACGACTTCCTTCCGCCGGAGCTGCGGGTGCCCAGCCACGACCAGCTCGACGGCAAGATGATGCCGTGGAAGCAGCCGCTCGTCCTCGACGGTGAGATGGTCGCCTGCGCCGAGTGCGGCGCGTACCGGGACTGGCTCATCCTCTCCACCCGCGACCAGATCTGGTTGCGTTGCCGGGTCGGCCACCAGCAGCAGGAAACCCGCCTCGACACCGCCTGGTTCAACCGGAACTCCGGGCCGGCGGACGCGACGCACGCCACGTTCGAGGACTGCCTGCGCCACCTCGGGCACTGACCCCCACTCCTACGACCCCACCGGGCCCGCCGGCCCGCACTGACCACCCGTCGCCTAGCACCAAGGGGTCAGTTCCGTCATGCGCGTTCGCGTCGCCACCACCACCGTCCTCGGCATCACCGCCGCCCTCCTCGCCGTGCCCGCCTGCTCCACCGACACCACCGGCACCAAGCCCGACACCGCCGCCTCCGCCCATACCGCAAAGCCGGCCGACGCAGCCCAGCAGGCCGCTCCGCTCACGTCGGCCGCGCTGGAGACGCGCCTGCTCGACCAGAGCGACCTCGGCAGCAACTACCTGCGCAAGCCGGAGCACCCCACCCAGCACGACGACATCACCGTCATCGGCTGCCCCGCCCTGAGCGAGCTGGGCGGCGACGCGGCGACCGGCGGCACGCTCACCTTCCCGCACAAGGCAAAGGCCACCTTCACCTACGGCGGCAGCTCCTCAGAGCTCTCGGAGGAGCTGTACAGCGACAGCGCGACCAAGCTGTCCGACGGCATCGGCCGGATCTTCGACGCCATGACCGGATGCCCGACCTACCAGGTCGTCGCGGGCGGCACCCCGATCGACATGGCCTCGCAGAAGCTGCCGACACCCCACGGCCTCGGTGACGAGCAATGGAGCCAGCTCCTGACGTTCTCCACCGCAGGACGGAGCACCGTGGTCAAGCAGACCGCGATCCGCGACGGCAGCCTGCTGCTGATCGTCTCCGGCTCCCCGGCCCTCGTCGACCGCCACCTCGACAAGGCCCTCACCAAGGCCACGGCAGCCAGCTGACCGACCCCGACACACTGCTGCCCCCGACCAAGATGGTCGGGGGCAGCAGTGCTGTGCGACTCGCCCCGCTGCACAGTCCGGAAGGTTCTTAACAGGACATGAACCATGCTGCGAGTCCACTCCCACCGTTGTGACAAAGGCCGCCACCAGCCAGGGCGAGATGCGTTGAACGATGACGTGCACCCCACCGCACCGGAGTTCAAGGGCTGGCTGCTGCTTCTCTTCGGTTCGAGGCATATCGCTATTCAGCCGCACAGGAACGTGGCACCACTACGCCAAAACGTGGCCACTCTGCCCCGCTTGAGACGCTGGCGCTACCACGTGAGAAATCCCCACTGCTACACCGAGCAGACCCCACTTCGCCGCCTTGAGGCCGGCAGCGATCACCGATGCCGGGCAGGCCCGACACCTTGTACTCGTCGCCCGGGTCGCCCTCCTCCAACTCGCTGGCTCACCCGAGCCCGGAGGGAAATGCCAGAAGCCCGGCCTCCATTCGGCGGAGGACCGGGCTTCTTCCGTCTGGCTGAGGGGCGCCGTCGCTAGGCCGGCGCCCGCAGCAATCGATCCCGGGTGGCCTCGGGCAGCATCCGGCGAAGGACCGGTGCGGTCGAGCTGAGGGAGGCGGCGAAGGCTGCCACGAGGTCGTGCGGGACGCTGGAACCGAAGGAGGCCGCCCACAGGCAGGGTGCGCCGAGCGCGGGCTCGGCCCATGCCTGCCATCCGACCGGTCCCGCCTCGTCGGCCTCGGTCGTCAGGGCGCGCGGGTCGGCGTCCTGGATGAGGGGCGGTACCTCGCCGAGGCTGATGTGCGAGGTGAACGTCGGGTCCGTCGCTGCCACGTGGGGCTGGTCGATGTCGCGGAGCCAGCCGTGTGCGGCGACGGCGTCGAGGACCAGCTCGGGGCCAGCGAGCAGCACGGCGGGCTGGTCTCGGGCGTCGAGCGCAACGAGGAAGTCGGCCACGGCCTCGCCGGGGACATCGGGGGTGAAGTAGGCCGACCATTGAGCGAGCGGGGTACTCGTCTCGGCGCGGGCGGAGATCTGCCAGGCGATCGGCAAATCTCCCAGGTGGAACGGCTCGTCCGCCAGGCTCCACTGGGCCCATCGGAGGGTGTCGGGGCTGATGTGCAGGACGGTACTGCGCAGGACCTGGCGGTCCTCCGGCGCCTCGTCGAGCTCGTGCCGTCCGCGGACGATCGTCAGGCTCGTCCAGCCCAGGCCGGCGAGCGTGTCGGCGACGGTGTCGTAGAGGCGCCCATCGTCACCGGCCAGATGCCTGGGACCGACCCAGAACGCGGGCTGGCCTCCCGGCGGAGTGGACGGGGCGAGCGAGAAGTCGGGGTACAGGGGCGCCTCCAAGGGCTCGGTGCGGGTCTAGCTGCCGCCGGCACGGCGGCGGGGGCGGCGCGGGGGTGCCTGGACGGGGCCCTGCCAGGTCAGGGCGACGGCGACCTCGGGCGGCAGATGGCCGAGCTGTGCGTCCTCGTCCCGCCCCTCGGCGAGGTAGACGACGGTGCGGCCGGTCTCGTCCACGGACTGCACGACCTGCGTCAGGCGGTGCGCCATCGGAAAGAAGGGGTTCATGGCCTGGCGGACCGGAGCATCCCGGTCGCAGGCGGACAGCAGGTCGATGAGATCACCGACGGTCATCTCCGAGGACGTCACGAACAGCCTCCTGGGGTGAGGGGAAACGGTGAGCGATGAAGGGGCGGAAGCCCGACAGCCGACCGGCCGCCCGCCAGAGCGAGGGCTACTCGTGGGCGCCTGGCTGTCGTACGCGACGTGAGGTCTCCAGCACGCGCGCCACGGCGGCGGCGACGATGTCGGCCGGCGTCTCGGTGTCGAACGACAGGTGGTAGCCACGCACCTTGGCCGTGCCGGTGACGGCGATCTTCCATCCCTCGCCGTCTGTGCCGGGGCGGCCGAGCGGGAACCAGCCGAGGTAGAAGCGACCGTCCTTCGAGCTGACGTGCACGTCCGCGCGGTCGTCCACAATCAGGTGGAAGTCCTCTGCGGAGAACTGGTCCATGACGAGCGTGGGCTGGCCGGGGCCGAGTTGCCACTCGCGCAGCCGCAGGGCTTCGACGGTGGTAGAGAAACCGGGGCCCACGGGCGCTACGGTCACGGGCAATCACCTCTCTGACCTGGGGTTTCTTGCAAGGTCGTCTACGTTGACATGCCTCCGCCCGCGTTGGCCAGTCTTTCCGCGATCTTTCCTGTCTGCCCCCGGCGAACTTTTGTCCTTCGACATTGTGGGATCTCATTTCCCGTGTCATTTTCTCCGCCGCAGTCTCACGCCGATGTCATGTCGCAGGTCAGCGGCTTGCATCGAACAGGAGAGCTGAGGAAATGACACGAAAGCTGAGACGGATGGCGGATGACACGGCGTGAGACACCGAGCAAGGCCGCAGGTCACAGCGTCGGCACATGACACGCGGCCTGAGAACCTACACCATCCAGTCGAGGCGTTTTGACAGCGAACTCAGCCGTGTGAGGTGACCACGCTGAAGCCACCGCTCGTTACGGACCGAGACGTTTCCCGTCGCCTTCACCCCATGAGGGAGCCTACGAGGGCCAGCACGACTCCGGCGCCCACGCACCACAGGCCGATGGCTTCCTGAGCCAAGCCTTCCGCCTTGGATTCCTTGACCCTCCGGCGGGTCTTGGCCGCTTCCTCGCTGACCGCTGCGCCCAGCGTGGCGAAAGCTTCATGCCACTCACGGCTCTCTGTCGCCAGGCTCTCGTCGAGACGGCCGACTTCCGTCTGCAAAGCCATCACTTGTGTCATGAGGAAGTCCACACGTTGCTCTGTCGTCGCTTCCGGGCCGAGCCCGACTACTCCTCGGGCGTCGAAGGCGCGTGCGGAAGCGTCCGCTGACATGGCGCCCACCGTGGATTCCGCGACTGGCGCTTGGCGACGAAAGCCCCTGCCCAGGGAGCCAACCCACTTCTTGATCTGCCGCCAAGCCCCCAGCCGTTCCGGGGCGTACTGGACTCTGGTTCTGCGCACGCCATCGCCCGCGATGATCACTCCCAGCAGCTGCAAACCCCCACCAACGACAAGGAAGCTGGTGCCCACAGACATGGCTGCACGGTAGCGAGTCCTAGCCGATCGGCGAGAGCGCCACCGGGGATCGCTCCGCTGTCTCCACCCTTTTGGTCTCGTCGCAGTTGACGTTCCCCGAAACTCGGCTTCGAGATTGAGCGAGCTGACGCAGAAGCAAAGACGACTCGGTTCGGCGAGAACACGACTCGATTGCGCGAGACAGGACAGAACTGCTGTCCGCTGACATCGAACTCAGCCCGATCCAGTCGCTGCAGGCCACGGCGTGGGGGGGGTGCGCGAAACCGTGTCCGCGATTCCCCGTCGTACGGCCTCTGGACTTACGAGAGTGGAGGGGCTCTGCGTAGGCGTCCGATGCGCCTATCCGCACTTGGTCACTCGGGGCGGCCCTGCTGGTCCGGCGGCGGAACAGGCAGCGGCCAGTACGCCGTGTCTCGCTTGCCCTCCAGCGCGGCGAGCAGGACGTCCTCGGACAGTTGCAGGGCCGGGGCGCAGCGCAGGAGCTGGGAGGGTATGACGGGGGCACCGTCGAGCCAGGCGGTGACCAGGGGTTCGGGGAGGATGGCTTCCTCGGCGAGCTGGGCGCTGCTCATGCCAAGGTGGCGGGCGCGGTGGCGCAGCAGGCCGGCTGTGGTGAGGTCCCGTGCGAGTTCGCGCAGGCGAGCGGGCAGCACGTCGTAGAGGTGGTGGTCCAGGGGCGCGGTGGGCGTGCCGCCTCGAAGGAAGCCCATGGCGCTCTGCCCGTAGTTGGCCAGGATGTACTTGGCGCAGTCTTCAAGGAGGTCGACGGCCCACTGGCGTGCCTCGCGGTCCGTGCGGTCGGCGCTCAGGCGCCAGGTGCGGGTGTATCCCTGAAGGCAGAAGTCGTGGTCGACGAGCAGCAGCCCGGTCTTGACGGCGCTGGCGCGGGGGTTGAGCGGCCAGATGTGGAAGGGCACCACGGTGTCGGTGTCGAAGAGGCGAGTAAGTAGACGGTCCAGGCTTGCGGCCATCGCGATGGCGCAGGGCTCGTCGAAGAATCGGCGCTGGGCCAGGCCGGTGAAGTGCTCGAATTCGTCGCGGAGCCCGTCGGGCAGCACGGTGGCCGCGTCCGCCTCGGCGGACGGGATGGTGAGCTTGGCCAGGG
This sequence comes from Streptomyces sp. NPDC002838, assembly GCF_040295365.1. Lineage (NCBI taxonomy): Bacteria > Bacillati > Actinomycetota > Actinomycetes > Kitasatosporales > Streptomycetaceae > Streptomyces > Streptomyces sp. NPDC002838. Next base: position 116,512 of record NZ_JBEOVF010000006.1, read on the forward strand.
CCGGGGTGCTGGCGAAGAAGACGTCGGGATCCGCTTCGGCGAGGCGAGCACGGTGCTGGTCGGTCAGGGGGCGAGGGGTGCGGGGGCGGATGTTGCCGAAGGGGTCGAACCATGCGCGGGGGCGCAGGTCTCCGGTGCCGGCTTGCTGGCTTACCGGGTGGTCGGGGTCGGCGGCGATGCCGGCGAGGGCCTGGTCGTAGTGGAGCAGGACGTCTTCGTCCTGCAGGAAGGCTTCCCGCCAATGGTCGAAGGTGCGGTGGCGGACGGTGAACCGGTCGCCGGTCGGCAGGCCCACGGCGTGGGCGTATTCATCGTCCTCGTCGAGGTAGTCCAGGATGGTCCGGGCCTCGGAAAGGATCAGGTGGAACGCGAGTTCCTCGGCGGTGCAGGTGGGCAGCGGGGCACGTCCGCAGCGCAGGTCGTCGGCCAGGTTCTCCACTGCGCGCACCATGGCCAGGCGCCAGGCGGCGGACTGGCCGTCGCACAGCGGCGGCAGCTGGAGGAGGAAGGACTCCTCCAGCTCCCAGGCGTCCTCCTCGTCGTCGGGGCGTGCGAAGACCCGGTCGCCGTGGGCGAGCAGGTCATGCCAGCCACGCTCGCCCACCTTCTCGGCGGCCACCGTCAGCAGCATGGCCGCCAGCGGAGTCAGCGTGTCCGCCATCGTCCGCACCCGAGGGCGCAGGACATCGCTCTCTGCCGCCTCCCATGGGTCGAAGTCATCGCCCAGGCCCAGCAGGTGCGCTGCCCGCTCGGTGCTGGCCAGTCCCGATGGTGCAGGGCTTTGCTCCGGAGTGTCGGACCAGCCCGGGTGGCCTCGCTCGGCGTTTCGGGAGCGGGTGATGCCGTAAGGGGAGAACCAGTAGGCGGGGGCGTCCCAGCCGCCCTCGGGCTCCGGAACCGCGTCGGCCTCCTCGGCACCGTCCGCTGTCTCCTCGGCGGGGGCAGGCGGTTGGGCCTCGGGGATGGTGTACTTCGCGTCCTCGATGACGAACGCCCAGGCTTCTTCTTCGAAGTACGGTGCCCGGTAGGAGGATTCGTCCGTGTCCGAGGGGATGGGCACGCCGAGCGCGGTCAGTTCCTCGTCGTCGGCGGCACACATTCGGGGCGCTGTGTCCAGCATGGTCTTCAGGGCCCAGGTCTCAGCCTGGCAGCGCGGTAGCGGGGCGCGCCCCGCCACGAGGTCGTCGGCCAGGTCCCAGAAGGCGCGCGCCACATCCCGGCGGAAGGCGTGTCCCTGGCCGTCGCACGTCTCGGGCAGCAGGTTCAGCACCGTGGCAGCGGCGTCTTTCTCGCCGCGGTCGAAGGGGCGGTCGGCGTAGTCGCCAGCGTCGCGGTAGGCGCAGACGGCCAGCATGCGGCCGGCCGCCATCAGCAGCCCGGCCTCGAACGGCCGGAGATACTCGTCAAGCTCGCCGTCGGGCAGCTCGTCGAAGAACTCGGCCTCTTCGGTGTAAGCGCCGAAGGGGCCAGCTGCCGTGATGCCCATCTGTCGTCCGTCCTGCCGTTCGCCCTGAGGTGGTGCGGACAAGTCTCGCAGGGCAGCAGCATGGACCGCGCTGGTACGGCAGGACTCCACCCGTACGGGACGGCGCCTGGGAACTTCCTCGGAGATGGCCACCAGCACAGGAGCTTCACGCATTCCCGTCAGGATGAAGCGGCGTTCCACAGCAACACGCTGCCCATTACCGAAGGCGCAGCCAGACCAGGATGAGGCGCCGGGCCGCTGCCATGGTTCGCGGTTTCCCTGGAGTGCCCGTCGCTCGCGGCGGCGAGGCCGGTCATGATGCGCCGATCCGCCAGGACGCACCGAGTTCCGCAAGGCGCCTCCGCAGTGCGCCGCGCTGCTCCTCCAAGTCCTGCGAGGCGGGCGACAGGAGATAGACGTTGTCGCGGTAGAGGCGGAACCCCAGACTCTCCCACCCCTGGGCGATCTTGGCGTTCACGCGGTCCCACTCGGACCTGTCCGTCAGACGTTGGCTGCTGAGGTCGGTGATGCCGGGCGAGCAGGCGACGGCCCGGCAGCCGGCCATGAGCCGGTGGATCGCCTCGCAGCCGAGTACGGCCGCCAGGCCGTGCCCGCGCCACAGGGGATCCAGGGTCACTCGGTCCATGACGAGCAGCGCGGAGCCGACGTACTCCAGCAGTTCGCTGACTTCGCTGGTGAAGGAGCCCGTTTCTGGATCGAGGAGGACCTGGGCGGTCTCGTACAGCTCCTCGGATACCTCTTCCATAGCCCAGTACGCATTCCGTCCGCGGTCGAGGTGCACCCGGTAGAACGTCATCGACCCCACGGTGGCGTCCTCGACCGTGCACGCGGGGCACTCCACGGTGACGCAGCTGCTCGTGGCCGCCGCCCCCTGGCCTCCGTCGTGCACAGGCCGACGGTGGAGGACGGACACGCTCCATCGCTCCAGCGTGTCGGCCTGCGGGGTGTCACAGAGTTCGTCGTCGTAGTAGATGCGCAGGTACAGGTCGGAGGGATCACCTGGAAGCTGAGGCCGCTTGCTCACCCGGTAAACCTAGACGTTCAGGTCCTGCACGATGGCCTCAAGGACCGCGTCCGAACCCTCGATCGACGTGGGCATCACGACACCGACCACCGTTCGGTGAACAGCACCGCCCGACAGCAGCGAGGGCTCGGGCTTCTTGGTCACGATCCGCAGGATCCCGTGTCCGGGAGCCCCCTCGATCCGGTAGCCGGGTGGGAGGCGAGAGAGCCACCCGTGGCCCACGGCCACCGCTGCGCCCCGTAGCGCGCCGATACGTAGGCCCCGGGTCACCCAGGCCGACCAGACAACCTCGCTCCAGTCCGAGCCGTCGGCCGGGTCCGGAATGACGTCTGAGAGGTCGGGGTGCTGCTCAGCCACCCAGCGCGAAGGCTGCGCTTTACGGAGGACCCACTGTCCGTCCCTGCCGACCTCGCCAGGGTCGAGCCCCGGGGTGAGGCGCATGTCGAGAGCGACGTGGCCGTCGGTGATCCGGTCACCGTGGACCCACACCTTGTCCTTATTGACGACCCAGTCGCAGAGCCGCTCCATTGACGCTGTCACTCGTTGTGCTCCCAGGAGAGATCGTTGCCCTTCCACAGTAGGGCGGGGAGCACGGAAAGCCTCTCTCAGACGACCTTTCCGCCTGCGGCCGACGCCATAGCCACGCTCCGGGCGAACAGCCCCGCGTGACCATCGCACGCGTAGAAGCGGCGGCCGTCATCGGGGCCGGCGCAGGGCTCGAACCACATCACGGCGGCATGTCGGCATGAGTGGTGGTCACAGTCGTGGGGGTCAGCTGGCCCCACGTAAGCGCCCACGACGAAGCCCCCGGAATCGAACGATCCGATTCCGGGGGCTTCGCGGAGTGAAGCGGGTGAGGTCAGCTCGTGGTGGAGCCGTCGTCGGTGGAGTTGTCCGGGCGTCGGCGACGGGCCGCGAAGAGGGCGCCTCCGCCAGCAGCGATCAGGACTCCAGCGCCGCCGATCAGCCACGGGGTGGCGTCGGAGCCGGTGTGGGCCAGGGAGCCCGTCGGTGCCTTCGGCGTGGAGTCGCCAGCCGGGGTCACGGCGGCGGTGGACGGAGAGTCGGCATCCGGTGTGCCGGTGCCCGGCGCGGAGGGCGTGGCCCGGCCGGTACCACTGCTCGGCTTGCCCGGGGCGGACGGGGTGTTGGTGGGCTTGTCCGTGGGCTTATCCGAGGAGTCGGGCTTCGGGTCGGTCGCGGTCTTGGCGTTGGTGACGGTCACGGTCACCGGGGCGCCGGGGCCCGCGGTGAACGTCTTGGACGGCTTGTAGAGGTCGTACCCGGCGGGGGCCTTGATCTCCTTGACCCAGAACTGCGTCTTCCGGCTCGTCACCGGCAGTTCTCCGGAGGCCGTGCCCTTGGCTCCGGTGGTCAGGGTGAGCAGCGTCGAGGTGCCGGTGCCGATGTTCACCGTGGCCCCGGGAAGGAGCTTGCCGGTCTTGTCGTCCTTGGCCTGCAGGAGAACCTTGGCGGCCTTGAACGGGTCGGTGACCGTCAGCCGTGTGGTCGCGCCCGGGGTGACGATGACGTCCTGGTCGGCGACGACCTCATGGAGCGGACTGCCGGACGCCGTCTCCTTGAGCCGGTAGACGCCCGGCGCGAGGTCGGCGAAGGTCAGCTTCCCCTGTGCGTCGGTCGTCCCGCGTCCGGCTTCTTCGCCGACGGAGTCGAGCAGCAGGAACGCGGCGCCGGAGAGCGCGTCGCCGGCCGTGTCCTTGGTGGTGATCTCGACGCTGCCCGCGTCCGGAGCCGGTGTCGCGGCGGGGGCGGCGGAGGGCGAGTGGGTCGGTTCGGAGGGCTGGGCGCTCGCGGCCGGCGCCCAGGTGAGGGTGCCGGTCACCGCGATGGCGACGGCGGCGGATCGGACGAAACGTGCGTGCACGAGGTGGAGGACTCCTTGGATCAGGTTGCGGGAAAGGTCATCGGGTTCGGCCTGAAACCGGGGCGGGAGGCGGCGGGGCAACAGATGTGGAAAAGTGCGGAACACGCAAAGTTGGCGGTGTAGGCGCGGCTCATCGGGCGCGGGTGCCGCTGCGGGCGACCGGCATGGCGGGAGCCGTGCGCGCGGTCCGGCCTGCGGCGCGGCTCGGCTCGGACGCGGTCCAGGCGCCGGGGAACCAGACGGCGGTGTACTGCTCGATGGCGTCGCGCAGCCCGGTGGTGACGGCCCCGTCCCACGGGGGTCGGCCGGGGCGGTGGTACGTGTCGAAGGTGCCGTACTGCTTGGTGTTCGGCTGGGTGTTGGTGGCTTCGTCGCGGCGGTGGAAAGTTCCGTGATCCACGAAGCTGAGCGCTACCGCGTCGATCTCGCCGCGTTCCGGGTGGACGATCGCCGCACGCAACCCGCCGTAGGTGTCCGCGTGGATGGTGCGGGTGAAATCGATGCGCAGCCGCAGCGGTACGCCGGGGACGGGGGCGGCGAAGTAGGTGTTGCCCACGACGGCGTGGTCGTGGAAGGGGAGGCACAGCTCCGCGAAGAACTCAGGGGCCTGCAGGGACAAGAGGGGTCTCCGGTAGGGGGGGGCGGGCTGGTCCTACCGGCGTGGGCCGGGCAGGGCCGGTCGGCTGGTGGTGCTCCAGCGCGGGACGCTGGCCGCGGGGAGCGCGGCCGGGCGGCGGGACGCGACGGCCCGCTGCACGTCGAGCGGGGTGGGGGCCGGCGGTCCGGGCGGAAGGATCGGGGTGAGCTGGGCCATGCCCTTGATGTAGCTGAAGGTCTCCTCGCGCCACCGGGGCAGCGGCGCCGGATCGGCAACGCTCCGGGTGACGGCGGTGAGCAGGGCGACGGGCGTGTCGGTGCTGGCCGTGGCGTACCAGACGGGCCGGTCGATGGACTTGCCCGCCCACAGCTGCCAGCGGGCGTCCCGCGTTGTCAGTTCGGCTTCCGGATCGAGGTCGCCGGTGGTGAACTCCATGCCGGCGTGTCCGTCCGGGGCCTGGACCGCGAAGACGCCCCAGCGCGGACGGTCGATCTCCCAGCCCTGTTTCAGGAGCGGGACCACGGCGAGGAAGGGGTCGTGCTCGTCGCTCCCGGAGACGGGCCGGGCGAGGTAGGTGTCCGGACCCTGCTCGTACGCCGTGGCGAGGACGGTGGTGAACGCCTGGACGAACTCGGTGGGGACGCGGTCGTTGAAACAGACGCCCCACGCCGGCGGGCCGAACGAGTCCTTGTAGGCGTTAATACGCCACAGCCCGTCGTCCTCACCCTCGGGCAGGTAGCCCAGGCGAACGCGCCGGTCGGGAGCGCTCAGGTACACGTTGGAGTCCTCGTCGTACCGAAGGTCCCAGCCGAGGCCGAGCAGCGGGGCGAGGGCGGGGTCGCCGGTCCCGGTGGTGGAGGCGAGGTGGCGCGGGGAGATGTAGACGTCGCCGTCGATCTCTTTGGTGTCGGGCACGAAAGTCCAGGGGGTCGGGGCGGTGGTGGGTGGCGCGGTATGAGTGTCAGGCGCAGAGGTTGTTGACCGGGGCGGGCAGCAACTGCTGTTCCAGATCCGTGGGTTGGCCGGTGTAGTGCAGGGTGCGCAGGCCCAGTTCGGCGGCGGCCCGGCAGTTGTCTTCGCGGTCGTCGACGAACAGCACACGGGCCGGGTCGGCGATGCCGGTAGCGACCAGGGCGTGTTCGTACGCGGCCGGATCGGGTTTGCACAGGCCCAGGCGGGCGGAGTACAGGGCGTCGTCCATCAGCTCGCGTCGCCAGTCGGTGGCGTCCAGGACGTTGCTGAGGTGGGCCGGGGCGTTGGAGAGCAGCACCATGGGCAGCCCCGCGGCCCGGGCGCGGTGCAGGATGTCGAGGACGCGCGGGTCGGTGCGGGTCCACATGGCGGTGTCGGCGGCGATCAGGGTGCGCAGCCAGCGCGGGCTGGGGTGGTGTCCGAGCATCTTGGCCCAGTAGGCCAGGTCGCTCAGTTCCCCTGCGTCGTACGCGTTGCGGGGAGCCCAGAAGGCGTCCTGGAAGGAGGGGAGATGCCGGTCGGGCCACTCGGCGAGGTCGGCGAGACGGGTCCACATGGCGGTGCTGGGTTGCATGCCGAGGACTCCGTTGTAGTCGAGGATCAGGGCGTCCACGCCGGTCGGGGAGGAGGAGGTGCGGGTCAAGGGGTGGTTCTCTCCAGGGCTTTGGGGGCGAGGGTGGCGACGGCTGCGGCGAGGAGGGCGGGCAGCAGCAGTGCAATCGGTAGAGCAGTGATGGTGGCGAGGGCGCCGATGAGGGCGGGGCCGGCGAGCAGGCCGACGTAGCCGGTGACCGCGACGGTGGCGACCGCGCGGGGTCCGCCGATGCCGGCGGCGGTGATCAGGCTGGGGATCGTGACGGACAGCCCCAGGCCGAAGGCCGTCCAGCCGAGCAGGGCGAAGGAGATGGTGGAGCCGGCCAAGCCGGTGGCGAAGCCGAGCGCGGCCAGCGCGGCACCAGTGCGGACGACGGCGAGAGCGCCGAAGCGGGCGGTGAGCCGGTCTCCGGCGAGACGGCCGGCGGCCATGGCGGCGCTGTAGAAGCCGTACGCCGCGGCGCTGGTCGCGGCCGTCGCGCCGAGGTCATGCAGGTGGACAGCCGCCCAGTCGGCAGCAGCTCCTTCACCCAGCAGCGTGGCAGCAGCAAGCGCACCCAGCAGCCACAATCGGCGCCGGGACAACCCCCTCTGCCCGTCCGAGCCCAGTGCAGCACCGTGGTGGACGGGCTCGAGTGCAGGGCTGGCGACGGTGCGGGTGAGCCGCGTGGTCGCGCCTGCCGCCGCAGCGGCGCAAGCTGCCACCGCGGCAAACAGAACGGCGTGTGAGGTGTGGGCGGTGGCCGCGGCCAGCGCGGCACCGAGGAGGGCGCCGAGGCTGTAACTCGCGTGCAGCCGGCCCATGATGGGGTGGCCGTGGGCGTCCTGGCAGCGGACCGCCGCGGCATTGGCCGCGACGTCAAGGACTCCGTGCGCGACGCCGAAGACGAACGCCGCCGCCAGGAGGCTCTCCAGACTGCGGCAGAACCCGAGGACGGCAAGACAGGCGGCCAGGGCAATGGCACCGCCGGTCAGCAGCACGGGCAGACGGGCCGGGCGGGCGAGGCGTCCGCCCGCCTGGAGTCCGCCGACCATGCCGAGGGCGGCGGCCAGCAGGACCAGGGCAAGCCCGGCGGTACTCACCTCGGCGGCGTTCTGAACTGCGGGCATGCGCGCGCCCCAGACGGCCATCACCACACCCAGGCCGGCGAAGTACCCGGTCAGCAGGCGGCGGCTGCGCACCAGCTCGGGCGCTGCGGTCTGCCTCACGCGGCGTGCTCCCCGGTAATCAGGGCCGCCGGCGGGACCGGGGCAACCTGGACGTCGAGGTTGCGGTACACCTCCTGGGCGCGGGCTTCGGCGACGGCGGTGGTCAGCCCGGTGGTGATCAGGAAGCCGATACGGGCGGTGTACAGATCGCCGCCGTCCTGTGGCAGTACGAGCCGGTCGCCGGTCTGTCGCTGGAAGCGCACGCGCTCCACTCCCCCGGTGGTCTTCGTGACACGGCGGGCGGTGAGGGTGCCGGAGTAGGCGGGGTAGATGAAGCGGATCGCTGCGGCCTGGTGGCGGGTGGGTGTCAGGTCGGGGGTGCGTCCGCAGGCGATGTCGGCGGCGGCCCGGGCGAGGTCGACGCCGGTGGCCAGGTGGACGAGGTGGCCGATCATGTCGCCGCCCAGGCGTGCGTTGACCTCGATCAGCCGGGGCCGGCCGCCGACCAGGCGTATCTCGACGTGCTGCACGCCGTCGGTGATTCCCAGGGCCTTGATGGCAGCAGCGGCGGTCGGTGCGACCTTTGCGAGGAGCGGATCGGCGGCGTCGACGGTGTGCCCGGTCTCGTCGAAGTAGGGTGCGGGGCCCAGGTTCTTGCGGGTCACGGAGACGGCGGTGGTGGTGCCGCGGTGGGTGACGCATTCGACGGAGACTTCGGGGCCGTCGAGGTACTCCTCCACCAGGACGCCCGTGTCCTCGCGGCTCCGGCTTGCGCCGACAGAGGCGAACTCGAAGGCTGCGGGCAGCTCTTCGGGCCGGTCGATGCGGATCACGCCGATGCTGCCGGCTGCTGCGGCGGGCTTGATGACGGCGGGAAAGCCGAGGGTCCGCGTCGCCAGTTCAGCCTCCCGCAGGGTCCGTGCCTTCATCGAGGCGGCCGACGGCACTCCGTGGCGGGCGAACAGCGTGCGGGCGGTGGCCTTGTTGCGGCAGGCCCGCATCACCTCGACGGAGTTCGCGGCCAGACCGAGCGCGCGGGCGAGGCGGGCGGTGGGGATGAGGTTCCATTCGTCCCAGGTGACGACGCCGGCAAGGTCGTGTCGCTGCGCCAGAGCCCGGCCGGCGGAGAGGAGTGCAGTGGTGTCGTTCAGATCGGCGACGGCGTGGTCGACGATGTGCGGCTTCTCCCACGAGGGCTCGGCGCCGGTCAGCAGGACGATGTCGTATGCGGCGGCGACCTGCTCAAGGCAGTAGCCGCGATCCGCCTCATCGCCCGGAGAGACGACGAGGACGAGGGGGACCCCCGGGGAATTCCGTTTGATGGGCGTTACGTTCGAGGTCGGGCTGCTGGTCTGGGGCTTCAAATCGAGTGCCCTTCGTTGGCGGTTGGGGTGGTGGCCTGCGTCGTTGCGGAGGGTCGTGCATCAGATGCACGATTCATGCGGCGAACGGAGGTGGTCTGGAGTGCTTGGCGGTGGTCTCGGGGACGCTTCCGCCTTCTGCGTCGTCTCAGCGTGTCCTGCGGATGGCGTCTGTGGCCGCCGTGGCGATGGCGACAGGAGCGCTGGAGGGCTGGGGCAGGTGCAGCAAGGTGGTCCCCGGCAAGTGGCGGGACTCCGCGGTGAGGGTGAGCTGGAGTACGGCGCAGCCGGCGGTCGTGAGTTGCTTGACGCGGGTGACGGCTTGAGCGGTTTCGTCGCTGCCGTACCGGGCGTCGGTGACGATCACGAGGAGGCGGCCGGCGCCGGGGCGGCTGAGTTCGAGGCCGTGGTCGAGTGCGTCGATGGCGTCGCCGAGGTTGTGGTGGCCGCCGTTGGCATCGAACGTCGTCACGCGCTCTGGTGCTCGGTGGGTGGGTCGGGTCAATGCGGTCAGGTGCCTGTCATAGGCGATGGTGGCGGTACGGGAGTCGTGGTCGGTCAGGGCTGCTGCGCGTGCCACGATCCAGGCAGCGGACGCGACGGGCGCGCAGGCGGCACGCATGGAGCCGGAGACGTCGACGGCGATACCCACACGCAGCGGTGGGGTGGGGGAGTTCCGGCGGCGGGTGTGGGTGAACGGTTCTGCGGTGGGGACCGACCCGGCCGCGCGCTGAGCGTCGCGGGCGAGGGCCGCGCGCATGTTGAGGCGGCCGGGCGGGGTGGGGCTGGTGGTCCGTTCCTCGGTCCGCTCGCGGTAGGCGGCGGCACGCAGGGCGCGGCTCAGGCGCGCGGCGGCACTCTGCTCGGCGGCGGTGGGCCTGCGGGTGCCGGTGACCGGGTTGCCGGAGGGCGCCGGTGTGCCGTCGGGGGTGACGGTGGTGCCACGGGCGTTGAAGACCGACTTGGCGGTGGCGGCGGCTTTGCGTCGCTGGCCGGCCCGCTGGGCGCGGTCCTGAGCCTGCGCCTTGGACTGCGCGGCCATGGCGTTGGTCGCTGCGGCCTGTGCCGCGAGGTCGGCGGCGTCGGTGGCTGCCGTGCTGTCCATGACGACCCCCACGGCGCCGGACAGCAGATCGGTGAGGTTCTCTGGCACGGGCAGGGCGGGGGCCGCGGTGTCCAGAGCGTCGCACCATTCTTGAGCGTGCACGAGCATGGTCGTGGCGTCGTGGTCGGCGCACTGGTGGGCTGCGGTCCAGATGCGGGTGAGTGTGGCCAGCAGGTTTGCGCCCAGCACCTTTTCGCACAGATCGGCGACGGCCCGGGTCTCGCCGGCGTCCAGGATGCCGACGTCACGGCGGCCGAGGACCAGGGCCGCCACGGCGGCGGCGTGCTCGATGCCCTGGAGGGTGGGGTGGGCGATGTCGGGCATGACCAGGGTTCGGGCACTGGTGCGCAGGTACGTGCGGTCCGTGGGCCGCGTGATCAGGTGTGCGCCTTCGACGCGGCTCTCCTCCAGCAGGAGCGCGGCCTCGACGACACGGGGGTCCGCTCCGGCAGGCTGTGTCCAGACGGAGTGGGCCGCGTGCGCGGCCTCGTGGACGAACACTCCCCAGGCGGCGGGATACCGCTCCTCGTCGCCCACGATCCGCGGATTGATCTCGTGGGGCTGGAGCGGGGCGAACAGGCCGGCGTCGAACTCGACCTCGCCCAGAGTGGGGAAGAACGCGGCCGGTGCGCCGCTGCGCGTGCCGGGGCGGCAGGTGACGAGGAGGTCCTGGCGGCCGGAGAGGTCGACCAGCCGATCGCCGAGTTCGGCTCCCACGCGCAGCCACGCGTCCGGTGAGGAACGGGGTTGCGCGGGCGGGGCGCCGTCGTCGTCCCATCGCGCGAGGTCGGCGTCGTCGTCCGGCGTGGTGGCGGGGGACTGGACGTGGTGGTGGGCGCTCATCGCGAGCGGCCCCGGTGTGCGGAGCCGGTGCTGCCCGGGGGCTGCCGGGCGGCTGAGGCGGGGAGCTGCTTGCCGAGGGTGAGGGGCGCGATCTTCTTGACGCCGGCAGCCTTGATGACGGCGGCGGCGACGGCGTCGCGATCCTCCACAGGAGCGATGCCGACGAGGTTCGCGAGCGCGGCCTTGGTGCCGAGGACGGCCTCGGTCTTCTGGTAGCTGAGCAGTTCCCGCAGTTGGGGGGCCCAGCCCAGCTCGCCGAGTTCGACCTGGTGGGCGAGGTGTCGGGCGACCCGGACCACCCGGGCATCGATCCTCAAGGCCAGGGCGAGGTCATAGTCCGTGCCGATCTGGATTTGCACGCTGAACCGGCTCGCGAGCGCCTCCGTCAACACCGCGCCGTGGACGCCGGGATTGTGGCCCGCCACCACGTAGAAGCCCGGCTCGGCCTTGATGGTCTCGCCCTTGTGGGCCTTGACCTGGATCTGCCTGCGCCCGTCCATCGCGGGATACAGCGCCGCCAGGACCTTCGGTGAGATCAAGGTGGCATCGTCGATCAGCAGGGCGCGGCCCTCGGTCATCGCGGTGACCAGCGGACCGTACTGGAAGACGTAGGCTCCCGCGTCGTCCTGTGTGTACTCGCCGATCAAGTCGCCGACCGTGGTGTCGCCGTCGCCGGCGACGGTGAGCAGGTCCGGGAACGCCGCCTCGACCAGACTCGTCTTGCCGGTGCCCGGAGGGCCGTAGAGCAGCACCGGCACGTCGGCGTCGCGCAGGCGATTCAGCGCCTCGACGTCGGGCAGATCGGCCAGCTCCCGGGGGTGGTAGAGCTGGCCCCCCGCGCGGCGGATCGGGCCGGTCTGCTTCGGCGTGGTTGCGGCGGGAATGGTCGTGCGGGCCGTGGCCGCCTGGGCGCGGGGAGAGTGGGTGCCCGGTGGGCTGATCACAGCGGTCTGCGCGGCTGCGGCGGTTTTCGCGTTCGCGCGGAACTCCGGTTGTCCGGTTCCGCCTTGGTCAGCCTCGCCGCGTCGCACCAGGGTGAGGGCGGCGTTGCGGACGGCGCCGTGGGAGTGGCCCAGCTGCCTGGCCATGTCCCCGATGGTGAGCGTGTCCGCAGGCCGGTCGGCCAGCAGTCGGGCCACCTTGGCCCGTAGTTCGCCGCCCTTGGTGCGCGCTGGACTGGTAGGCGGTCCGGGTGTGGTCAAAACGAGGACCCTTCAACAGGTGCGGATGCGAGCGGGGTTGGCGATGCGCTGGAGAGGCTGGCCGCTCTCGGAGCGGATCACGGACTGTGCCGACATCGGCGACCGGGCCAACCGGGGCGTACCGTCGGCGCTCACCGGCCGACCGAGGGCTCGGTCCAGGTGCAGGGGATGGCCGGCGACGAGCAGCTCGCTGGCTGCCGAGCAGGCCCGTGCGTCCGCTCCGTACCGGGTTCCGTCGCTCGGCAGGCGCAGCCTGGCGTCTCTTCGAAGCCGGCCTGGAGCAGGATCCGCCGGGCGGCGGCGTTGTAGCCGGTGGTGGTGATCTCGCCGGTGATGGTGTGCCGGATCGTCATAAACGGCTCTGCTGGTGCTTCGGGCAAGGCGGATCTCCTATCGGTGGTGGCGGGAATGCGGTGGGGTGTTGGGCGAAGGCGAGGCGGGCCCGGAGCTTCCAGCACATCAACGGTGCGTGGCTGGACCACGAACGATGGGCAATGACTGCCGACATGCTCCAGGGCGGGCCTCACCGCCCCGCAGCTACCTGACTCGCCTTTCCGCACGTTCTGATAGCCGGGTGTACCAACACGAGCGGACAAGAAGGGGTTCTCCGAGTCGGTAGGCGGCAGGACGAGGGAAGAAAAAAGGGGGGTGTCTCAGGCGGCGCGGCGGCGGCGCAGCTCGAACACGCCGGCCCAGTGGGGGTGGTCCTCGATCAGGCGGCGGGCGTAGAGGGCGGTGAAGTTGTTGTTCAGCCCGGCGACGCCATAGGGGAGTTGGCGTCGCAGGTCTTCGAAGAGGTCCTTGAGGCTGACCCGTGTCGCGCCGGCGGCCAGGCGGCGGGCGGCCCTGCGTTCCAGGGCGCGGTAGACGTGCGGGTTGTGTGCGTCGAAGGCGTGGAACTGTTCGGTGATGGTGCGACCGCTCGCGCGGTTCGTCCCGAGGGCGGCGGTGGGCATGAAGGTTCTCCACAGGCTGGGGGCGCAGCAGGGTCAGGTGCGCAGGGCGGGATCGGTGCGCAGGCGGGCGAAGGCGCAGAACAGGCCGAGGGCCTGCAGGGCGGCGCACACGGTGATGACGTGGCCCAGCGCGTCGGGCGGGGTGAACGCGGTGAGCACGCCGGCGACGGGGAAGGGCAGCAGGAGGATGAGGATGGTCGCCGACAGGGTGCTGCCGAACTTCTCCGGAGGGATCAGGCGGGAGCGCAGAGTGCGCAGGACCACCGTCATGCCGCCGTCTGCCGCCATGAGGACCGCGACCAGGACCAGGTAGGACAGGTAGTCGGGGGCCTGGGCGGCGGCGAGACAGGCGAGCGAGGCGAGGGCCGCGCAGGCGGCGCCGACCGGCCACAGGCCCAGGCGGTCGAGCGCGAACCGGCAGATGGTGACGGCCACGAGGGTGGCCGCCGCGGCTGCGGACCAGACCAGGCCGACGGCAGTGGTGGACTGCCCGAAGTGCTTAACAACGATCACCGGACCAGCCGCCTGGAGGAGCCCGGTGGCCAGGTTGGACAGGGTCAGCCCGGTCACCAGCCAGCCGAGCGCGGGAAGAGCGCGGATGGTGCGCCACCCAGTGAGGAGTCCGGCGCCGGACCGCGCCTTCGGCGCGCGGGCCGGGGCGACGGGCGAGGGGGGTGTGCGCAGGGCGAGCAGCGCGGCGAGCAGCGAGAGCACGGTGATCACCGCGAGCATCGGCGGCGGACCGGCGAGCAGGAGTACCCCTGCGAGCGCCGGGCCGGCCAGGGTCGAGGTCTGGTCGATGCCGAGCAGCACGGCCTGGACGCGGTGGGCCCGCCTTCCCGCCCGGCGGCCGGCGGCAGCGCCCGCCGTCTCGGCCGCGATGTAACTGAACTCGGTGAGCACGCCGGTCGTAGCCGCAAGCACCATCACCGTTGCGCTCGCCACGGTGCCGGACGGGTGGAGGTGGAGCAGGACCGCACCGACGGCGAGGGCCAGCGCGCGTCCCAGGGAGGCGAGATGGAAGACGACGGCCGCCCCGCGCCGGTCGACGATCGATCCGGCCCACCCAAACGCCGCCAGCCGCGGGAGCCACTCCAGGGCGAACGCGGCGCCCGTCAGCGCGGCGGAGCGCGTGGTGGCCAGGACCAGCAGCGGGATGCCGTAGGTGGACATCGCGAACGCGAGAGCGTCCGCCGTGCGCGGCAGGTAGATGCTGCGCATCAGCCCGGCGGTGTGGCGTGCATGCCGGGGCATGACAGCAGCGCTCACGCGACCGGCTCGGGCTCGGAAACCCGGGTGACCTGCGGGTTGTCGCTCAGCCACTGGATCAGAAGAGCGCGGGGACGGGCAAGGTCCGCCTCGGCCTCGTCGCTGGGCAGCCGCGCGGCGGACGGCCGCGAGAGGCCGTCGGCGGGCTCGGTGGCGAGCGATGGCGCCAGGAGGTCGAGGACGTGGCGGATGCGACTGCTGAACTCGCAGACCGGTGCCGGGAAGGCGTGGCGTCGGGCCCAGCGCGCAGCCGCGTCGTACAGGTCAGCCAACTCCGAGCCCGACTCGGTGAGTTCCAAACCGGCGCCGGGCGCGGTCCGGACGAAACCGTGGGCGCGGGCCGCTTCGGTAGTGCGACGCAGCTGGTGCGAGGAGAGGTCGGGAAGGGTACCGGCCAGCCGCCGCGGCGGTATCGCCCCGTTGTCGTCGATCTCGGTGACCAGGCGGATCAAGGAACGCGACGCCAGCAGCTCGACCGCGTTGCATACTTCGGCCGTGGTGTAGAGGGTGGTCATCGGCGAGGGCCTCCCACCTGGACGGCTGCCTTCGGGCGGGCGGTCGTGGCGTGGGAGAAGAGATCGCGGTTGTGCCACGCCGGAGAGGACCCGGCTGCCCGAGCGGGTGGGAGCGCCGCGGGGGCCGGCCGGGACTGGCTGCTGACCCACGGCCTCGGCGCGGGCTTCGCCTGCGGGTGCCCCCAGACGGGGTGGTGGGCCGCCTGGTTGAGGGGCTGTCCGGCGGACCAGGCGGACAGGGCGCCGAGAACGGGGCTCAGGCCGTCGCCCGCTGCGGACAGCCGGTAGGGCCGGCCGATGCCCTCGGTATCGACCAGGCCGTCGGCGACGAGCTGCCTCAGCGGCGGGTACACGTTGGTCCAGTCGCTGCTGGGCATCACGATCCGGGCCAGGGCCCGCCCGCTGACCTCCTCGCGGGACTTGAGCACCCACAGGATGGCGGCGGCGTGCCGCCGGGTGAGCAGGGTGAGGCTGTCCTCGATCTGCTCGATCGCGGGCAGCGGACGGTCCGCCTTCTCCAGATGTTCCTCGGCCCAGGTGACGATCATCGGCAGGACCGGCAGCAGGGCCACCCCACGCTCGGTGTGGCCGTAGGTCACATGCCGTGCGGTGTGTTCGGTGCGCTCGACAAGACCGGCGTCGCACAGCGACTTGAGCTTGGGGTGGAGCTGGCCGTTCTGCAGCCAGGACACCTTGGCCGCCAGCTCGCTGTAACGCAGCGGCGGGCCGGAGAGTGCCAGCAGGATCCGGACGTTCCAGCGCGGGGTGATCATGGCGAGGGCCTCGGTGACCCGGGCGATGTCGGCGTCGGTGTCAGGGGGCAGAGCGGTGATGGCCAAGGGAGGAACTCCTGGGTGAATGAAGGGGGATCGCCTGCGGGTCAGCGGCTGGGTGCCGTGCTCTGGGCCGGAAGAGGCGGAGCCGGAACGGGCAGCGAGGGAGCCGGCGGGGACGGCGCTGGGGCCGGGACGCGGGCCAGGCTCTGCAGAACGGCCAGGACCGACTTGGCCTGGACGTCGCGGACGGCGACGGCCTCGGCGAGCCGGCGGGAGCCGTCGAGAAGGTGGGAGACCTCGTGCCGGCCGATCTGCCGCTCGGGGTGGATGAGCCGGGCGAGGTGGTCGCGGTGGAAGGCGATGCTGCGCTCGGCGAGAGCGAGGTCGTCGTGCATGCCGAGCAGGGCGGCGAGCAGGCCGGGCGGCTGGTCCTGGGCGTGGGCTTCGAGGTCGGCGAGCGGCGCGCCGTACAGGTCCTCGATCCCTCCGGCTATCTCGGTGGACGTGAGGTGGGGCAATCGGGGGCTTTCAGGATTGGCGGGCCCGGGCCGCCCCGGCACGCTGGGGTGCCGGGGCGGCGGACGGGGGCAGGGTTGCGGTGGCCCTGAGTTGTGCCGTGCGGATGGGACGGGCCCGCTGGTCGGGCGGAGGCATGGTGCGCAGCAGCTCACCGAGGGCGGCGCGGTAGCTATCGCGGGCTTTCAGTGCCGCGTCCAGCCACTGCGCGTCGAAGCGGAGCTTGTCCGCCGACAACTCGCCCATGTCGCGGTTCGGATCCATGTCCGCGTGCACGCGGTCGCGGACGCGGGCGACCTGCTCCTCGGTCAGGGCCAGGAAGGAGCGCAGTTCCAGGGCGCGGGCGAGGGCGGGAGAGGCATCGTGGCCGGCAGCCGTCTCGTACAGCTCGGGAACCGGGTTCCCGAAGACCTTCTGCAGGTCGCCGTCCATGGTGCTGGCCTTGTCCCGGCTCATCGGGCGGGCCTTCCCGCCCGCCAGGCCGACGCCGGCGCGGGTGTACCCGCGGGTCGGTGGGGAGCGCTGGTCTGCACCGCTGGCCCGGTTCGGGGGCGAAGGCGGGCGAGCCGTTCGGCGGCGAGGTCCTTCTTGCCCGGAGCGTCCGGGTCGAGGAGCCACCGCACGACCATGGCCCGGCCGTCGCGTGCGGTGACGGCCGCGTTCACGCGGTGGGCGAGGCCCATCGTCGGGTCGTCGACCTCGCTGGGCTGGGTTTCCAGCGCGGCGAGGAGGTCGTCCTCCGCGCGGTCGAGCGCGGACTGGGCCTGGACGAGAAGGCCGTGCCACTTGACGACGTCGGTGGCGTCAGGGTTCGCGGTCGGCGCGGCGGCGACCGCGGCCTTCAACTGGTCCATGTCCATGGCGAAGCGCGCTTCGATCCGTTCGGTGAGCACGCCCACGACATCCTCAGCGTCATCGGATATGCCGTCGGACAAAAGGGAAACTCCTGTTCTGGAAAGACCGGTGCCGGGGAATGTGAGGGGCGGTCGTACCCGGCGGGTCAGTCGCTTACGGGCACCTGCTGAATACCTGTCAGTCCAGGCACATGCGGGTGTCGCGGTAGACGTACGTGCCGGACACCCAGCCCTTGACGCCGGTCGACTTATCCGTGATGTAGAGCCAGTTGCCGCTCTTCTTGTGGACGGTGAACTTGTGGCTCTTGTAGAGCACGCCGACCGCGGTGGACTTCGTGGTGGCCTTGGACCGGATGGTCACTGCCGACGCGTGGACCTTGTACGGCAGCGGCGGGAGGTCCGGGCAGGGCGTAACAATGCTCGTGGCCGTCGAGGCAGCAGCGGCGGGGGCCGCACTCGCGGGCGTAGTAGACAGCATCGGCAGAGCGATTGCTCCGAGCATCGCCGCAGATATGGCAATTCGGGTGGAGCGCATGCGGAAGAAACCTCCGTGAAGGCATAGGGATTGCGTGGAATGGCGCCGCGGGAGTTGTCCCGGCGGCTGTATAAGAGTCCGGAGAATCGCCGGTTTGGCTAACCGGCGATCGTCGGCTATGTTTCGCCGCCCGCGTCGGCCTTGGCGCTCAGCGCGAGCGCCCGGGCGGGCGCGGAACAGGGGCCTTCGGCACACCGGCCGGGCGGCTGGCTGCGGCTGCCAGGCGGACCGGTGGGAGAGGACCGGCCTCTCCGGTAAGCCGGTCGTCGCACCACTGCAGGGCCTCGCCCACCGTGTCGAAGCCGCCCTCGCGCAAGGTGTGCGTCCACGCGTCGGTGTCGACCTCCTCGACCACAACGCGGAACGGGCTGGGGGCTCGCTCGTCCAGGGCGCGCAGTGCCACGACCGTGACCATGTCGTCCGGGTCGTCGCAGGTGTAGGAGTAGCCCATGGCGTAGTGGTCGCCGTCGCCCGCGAGGCGTCGCTCCAGCGCACGAGTCGCCTCGTCCGCCGGCGGTGGGCCCAACTCGGCGTTGAGGCCGATGGCATCGTGCGGGCACCCGCGGTGGATGAGCCAGGACTGCGCCATCGCGGGCAGCGGCAGCAGGGCCTGCTCGAAGTCGAACGTCTCCTTCTCCCGGTCCCGCTTCAGGTGAACGGCGACGTAGTGCGGCATGCCCGGTCGCCCAAGGGTGGCGGTGCGGTCGAAGAGGACGTAGTAGCTGTGCGCGCCGTTGGGGGTGTGGTGTTCGGCGAGGGGGACGAGCATGTCCTCACGGACGGCGACCTGGCGGTAGAAGTCGAGGTACATCTCCTCGTCGGCATCGAAGTCGTCCAATGCGAAGTCGACTTGGGGGATGGACTTCCGAGCCGGCGCCGGTTCGGTGGGAGACAACAAGGGCCTTTCGATGGAGTTCAGCGCCGCTGCGCCGGGGTGGACGGCGATGTGCCGGGTCGAGCCGGGACCTTCGGCGCCTGGGTCGTGGGCTTCCGTCGGGCGGCGAACAGCACGGCGCGTCCGGCGTCGGTGAGTGAGACCGGCTGGCCGGCGTGCACGGGGTGGCCGGTGTCCCGGACGACCAGGCCGGCGTCCTCCAGCCGCTGCAGCGTGGCGTGAGGGATACGGGTGCCGGAGGCGGCTGTGACGGACATCCGGCCGGTCAGCAGGTGTTCGTAGAGCTTGGCGCCGCCGGCGATGGCGAGCAGCGCCGCCTGGTCGTCCGTCGAGAGCGGCTTCGCGTCGGGCGCCAAGGCCGCTGCGGCGGCCTCGATGGGCTCCAGGGCGGCGAGCACCTTCCGGGCAGCGGCGTCCCGCGCGTCGGTGGCCTCCTCCAGCTGGTCCACGGTGCGGTCGATACGCGTGAACAGGGCGTCATCGACGTCGAACTCGCCGCTGGAAAGGCGGTTGAGGAGGCGGAGGTAGAAGGTGACGCCGGTCTGGGTCTTGGCCAGCTCGCGGTGCCGGTCGACCAGGCGGGCGTGCGGCTCGTCGAGGACGCCGCGGTCGCGGTAGGCCCACAGGGTGTCGATGTCGTGGCCGGTGACGGCTTCGAGGCGGTGGTCGAGCGGGTTGACCGCGCGCCGGGCTGGTGTCGGCGCGGGTTCAGGGGGCATGGGCGAGGCTCCGTGCGTTCAACGGGTGTGATGGTGCGCGGGGTTGTGTGCGGGACGGGGCAGACCGGGCAGTGCGGTGGGCGGCGGACCGGGCCGGGGCACGGGAGTGCGGGTGGTCAGCTGCGGGGAACGGGAGCGTGCTGCGTGGGTGCGGGCGCTCAGCGGCCGGCGGGTCATCCCCAGGCGGCGGCCGACCTCGTCGTAGACGTCGTTGCCCGCACGCGGCCGGACCGCGACGACGTGGATCTCCTTCGGGTGCGCGGACTCCGCGGGCGCCGGGCGGACGCCGTAGACGACGCGCCAGTCCTTGCGCGAGTCCACGAACAGCTTTCGATAACCCTCCAGGTCACCGTCGAGGCGTAGCCCGAAGCGCTGAGCGTTCACGACTTCCTGCAGGTAGGCGAGGGTGAGGTCGCGGATATCGCTGGGGGCCTGGAGGAGATCGGTCAGCGCGCGGGGGTCGAAGCTCAAGCCGAAGGCGGGCTGTCCCTGTCCCTCGGTCATGACGTCGGCTCGTCAGGCTCGGCGGCTTCCGCCGTGGCCGCCGTCTCCGTGCGCACGGACGGCGGCGGGCCAGGCAGAAGACGATGCGCGGGCCGGTCGGGAGAGGTCATACAGGCCGACAGCGGTCCGCCCGGCGCGCGGATCGCGGCGACGGCGTGGGTGAGGAAGTCCCGGTGCCACACGAACAGGCCGGAGAGTCCGGCTTCGGGGTCCTTGTGCTGCTGGTAGGCGAGCCACAGGGCGTGGAGCCAGGCCACGACGTCGTCGTGCTCCTGCCACTGCAGGCACCAGGGCGCCGCGGTGGTGACCTCCGCCCCGTAGACCGGGAGGAAGAAGTCGTCGACCCAGTCGGACAAGGCGTCGAGTTCGTCTTCCCTTTCCTCCCCGTCGAGTTCCAGGATCGGGCGGGGCTCCGGCGGCGCGGCGGCAGGCGGCCCGCCGAGCCCCGGCATGCCGAACGCGGCGAACGGCGATCCGCTCGGCTCCGGGGCGGACGCGAGGTGGTCCAGTTGCTGCGCCTGTTGCGCCGACTGCTCCATGAGCCGTCGGACGCTCGCCTCGATTCCCTCAAGCTGGCGATCGGGAATACGTACCGGCTCCAACTCCCCATCGTCAGATGGTTTTGTGGATTCGGGCATGAAAGGTTGGCCTCCTACGAGACGCGGAATGAGAGAAGGGCGAAAGCGGTGACACGCGGAGCGGCCAGCGAGTTACAAGTCCGCTTCGCCGGATTGCCGTTCTTGGGCGCCGGTCGCCTTGACGGGGAGCGCGCTCGCGGCTCAGGCGGTGAGAATCACGTCGTCTTGCGTGAGGGTCTCGCGGATCGTTTCGGTGAGCCGGTCGGCCGCGATCGACGCGTAGTGCTCGGTCTTCTCCACGCCGATGAAGTCCCTGCCTTCCAGCAGGGCGGCGACGCCCGTGGAGCCGGAGCCGGCACAGAAGTCGAGCACCGTGCCGCCCTCGGGGCTGATCTTGACCAGCTCGCGCATCACCTCGACGGGCTTCTGCGTGATGTGCTGGCGCTTCGCCCCCGAGGGCTGCGACGCGGAGTACATGCCCGGTAGATAGACCGGGTTCCGGGAGCCGTCGATCGGCCCCTTGCTGGCCCAGACGATGAACTCGCAGTTTTGCGTGAACCTCCCGCGCTGGGGCCTGGCCTGCGGCTTGTGCCAGGCCAGCACCCCACGCCACAGCCAGCCGGCCGCCTGGATCGCGTCCGTCGTGGTCGGCAGTTGGCGCCAGTCGGTGAACAGCAGCGCGGTCCCGCCGGTCTTGGTAAGGCGGTGGGCCTCGGTCATGATCTGCGTCAGCCAGAACGAGTAGGACCGCTGGTCCATGTTCTCGCCGGTGAAGTCGGCGAGGTCGTTCTTGGCGTCGGCGGAGGTGTACTTCTGCTTCGCGGAGCGGGTGGTGCGCTCCT
Source organism: Streptomyces sp. NPDC002838 (assembly GCF_040295365.1). Lineage (NCBI taxonomy): Bacteria > Bacillati > Actinomycetota > Actinomycetes > Kitasatosporales > Streptomycetaceae > Streptomyces > Streptomyces sp. NPDC002838. The sequence goes on from NZ_JBEOVF010000006.1 coordinate 137,690, forward strand.
TCGCGGTCCTACCGCCCGAGTTGTACGGCGGATCGGTGATGACGGAGTCGACGCAGTCGTCCGGAAGGCCGGCGAGAACGCTGAGGGCGTCGCCCTGGTGCAGAGAAAAAGGCAAAGAGGAACCCCTATTCGGGTGCGGAGTCGCGGAGGGAACTAACCGCCTCGCGCAGGAGTCCTCGCGGGCCGGGAGTGGGCATGCAGAAGCCCAGGGCCGCAGACCGAGGAGGGCGAGGGGGAGTCCAAAAACTGTAGAGGCGAAAGCGCCGACGACCAAGAAGTGCGTTGCTGAGGTGCCGGATTCCGGCACCTCACGCCGACTTTTTGGTCAACCGCCGATTCGCGCTTACTGTTTTTGAACCGCCCGGCGCACACCGCCGCTGGCTACTCCCCTGCCACACCTCACGGAGGTACCCCCTGCCCCGGCACACCTAGCTCACGGCCCGGCCACGCGGAGCGAGCGGCAACTCGCCCGCACCGGCCCGCCTCCGATCGCCCACCCCGGCCGCCGCGCCCTTCCATCACGCCTCGCGCACGCGGCACGCCGGACACCGCATCCCGAAGGACACGCTCATGACGTCTCGCTACCCACCCCTGCCCGAAAACGCTGACCTGCGAGCGGTCCGCTCCGGTTGAAGGCGCTCGCCGCCGGCATCGGCGTCGTCTTCCTCTCCCCGATCCTGATCGCCGGCACCGGCATGATGCTGGCCTCCGCCGCCGACGCTGTGCAGAGCAGCGGCTCCTTCAGCAGCTGCCTGACCTACATCGACACCGACAAGGTCGCCGAACAGGTCACCAAGATCCTCGACGGCGCGTCCGGCAAGAACGTCCACATCGAGGGCCTGGACCTGCCCGCCGAGCAGATCCCCAACGCGGCGACGATCGTGGCCGCCGGACTCTCGCTCGACGTCCCCAAGAAGGGACAGATCGTCGCGCTCGCCACGGCGATGCAGGAGAGCCGACTGCGCAACCTCAACTACGGCGACAGGGATTCCCTCGGCCTGTTCCAGCAGCGTCCCTCCCAGGGCTGGGGCAGCGCCCAGCAGATCCGCGACCCGGTCTACGCGAGCGAGCAGTTCTACAAGCACTTGCTCAAGGTGAGCGGCTGGCAGCAGATGACCATCACCCAGGCCGCCCAAGCCGTGCAGAAGTCCGGCCTTCCGGACGCGTATGCGCAGTGGGAGAACCTGGCCACCGCGCTGCAGGATGCCATCGCCAAGACCTTCCCCGGCGGCAACGACGCGGACGGCAAGGATGCAGACCAGGGCAAGAAGCCGTCGACCGGCACGAGCGGCTGCGTTCCGGGCCAGGACGGTTCCGGCTTCGGCCGCATCCCCGAGGGGAGCGTCCCGAAGGGCTACGCGATCCCCAGGGACGCCGATCCGAAGGCACGCAAGGCCATCGAGTGGGCGATGCACCAGCTCGGCACGCTCTACCAGTGGGGCGGCTCGTGCACGAACTCGCATGGGCCTGACCCCATGGGCCGCTGCGACTGCTCCAGCCTGATGCAGCAGGCGTACGCGCATGCCGGCGTCACACTCACCCGCACCACGTACACACAGGTCAACGAGGGTAAGGCGGTCTCGCCCGCCCAACTTGAGCCCGGTGACCTGATCTTCAGCCGTGGCACGGCCGCCCGGCCCGAGCACGTCGGCATGTACATGGGCGAGGGCCTCGTGATCGAGGCGCCGCGCACATCGAAGCCGGTCCGGATCACCCCGATCAAGGACTGGACGATTCTCGCCGCCCGCCGCGTCATCTGACGCCGCCCCCGCCCGGCACCGCTCCGGGCGGGCCGCCGCGGCCACTTCCGCGCCCCGAGCGCACCTCCCCCTCCGCTTCCCCCTTCCCGCGGGCCCTCGCCTGGCCCGCGTATGCAAGGAGCCCCGCCACCCCTATGTCCGTCCCTCTCGCAGACCGCGTCATCCAGCTCGCCTACGACCCAGGAATCTCGCCCAAGGGCGGCGGCCTGCCCGGCCTGAGTGTGCTGAAGAACGTCGTCAACTCGATCAACCTGTTCGGGATCATCGCCGTCGTCGGCGCCCTCGCCGTCTCGCTCGGCGTATGGGCCTGGGGCCACCACACCGGTGGTCACCAGGCCGAGGCCAACGGCAAGAAAGGCGCGGTCGTGGCCGCGGGCGCCGCCCTCGGTCTGGGTGCCGCGAACGGCATCGTCGCCTTCTTCTCAACCCTCGGGTCGCAGGTCCACTGATGCGGAAACGATCCCCCTCCTTTTCGCTGTCCTCGTACGGCGCAGGCTGGTCGGCCAACCGGCGCATCGCGATCGTCGCCTGCGTCGTCGCCGTCCTGCTCGCCATCGCCGGGATCGTCGCCCTGCTGACCGGCAGCGGGAACGGCCACCAAGCCCCGGACGCCGCCGTGCCCGCCCCGGCTCACAGCCCGTCCTCCTCCGAGGCCGCCCCGAAGCCTTCCTCCGGATCCGGGTCGGTGCCCAAGCCTCCGCAGATCGCCGAGCCGGTCGCCTACGCCACGGCGGTGGCCCAGATGCTGTGGTCCTACGACACCCGCGACACCAGCCGCGACCAGCAGCTCGCCGGCATGCGCGCCTGGATGACCACGGAGACCAAGTACGCCGACTGGGCCTCGGTCTCCGGCCAGGTTCCCGATCCGGTGCTGTGGTCGCGGATGGCCGACCAGGACCAGCACGCCACCGGCACGGTCACCGAGGGCCACTACCCCTCCGCGTTCAAGCAGGCCCTGGCCGACGACCCGTCCGCGATCACCGAGGCGTACATCTACGTCGTCACCGTCAACGGCAAGCAGCAGATCGCCTGGAAGAAGGGCGGCGGTGGGGCCGAGGAACGGGCCGTGACCCTCGCCGTGCAGTGCCGCCCGAATCACGACTGCACCTTGGCCGCCATCGCTCCGAGCGTCACGCAGTGACCCGCGCCTGACACAAGAATGGAGGAGTAACTCCCCGTGGGTTTCTGTGATTTTCCCCTGGCAGACAAGCTGTGCGCCGTCGGTGACGCGGTGGATTTCGCCTCGGACCCCGGCAAGGCCATCGGCGACTGGATGGCGAAGTCGGCAGGTGAACTGGCAGCTGCCGCAGCCGATCTGGCGGCCGAGGCGGTCAACACCACCACCAAGGTCGATCTGAACGCCGGCTGGTTCCGCGACAACTACGAGATGCTCTTGCCGCTGGGCCTGGTTCTGCTGGTCGCGACGTTCTGCGCGCAGCTGGTGCGGGCCGCCGTCAGACGCGACGGACAAGCCCTCACACAGGCATTCACCGGCACCATGTCGGGCGTTCTGTTCGCCTTCTGCGCCATCGCCCTGACCACGGTTGCCGTCGAGGTGGTCGACGCCGTCTCCGACGGCCTGTTCAAAGCCGCGAAGCTGGACATCGCGTCGGCGGTGCGCCGCATCGTGAAGGTGAACCAGATCGCCGGCCTGTCCGGACTGGGCTGGCTCGTTGCGGTCGTCGCCGGTCTCGGCGCCGCCATCGGCGCCTTCCTCTACTGGTGCGTGATGATGGTCCGCAAGGTCGGCATCCTCGTCATGGTCACCCTGGCCATCTTCGCTTCCGCCGGTGGCGGGTGGGAGGTCGCACGCCGCTGGCGCAAGGGCTGGATCGAAGCCACCGCCACCCTCGTCGTCTCCAAGCTCCTGATGACCGTGATCTTCGTACTCGGTATCGCCGCCATGGGCAAGACCGAGGCCAAGGACGGCATCGCCGCTCTGGCCGACGTCATGTCCGGCATCGTGATCATGATCCTGATCCTGCTGTGCCCGTACGCCGTCTTCAAGTTCGTGCACTGGGCGGCCGACGGCACCGACGGCGAGTCCATCCACCGGGCCGGTGGCGCTGGAGCCCAGATCGCCAAGGCCCACGCCGAGAAGGCCGCCCGCAAGGCCGCCGCCGCTGCGGCCACCGCCGGAACCGGTGGCGCTGCAGCCGGAGCAGGCGCCGCACCGCAGGGGCCCGACGCCGCTGGCGGGGGCGGTTTCCCCGGCGACGTCGCCGCCAACCCGACCGGTGGAAGCGGAGAAGGCAGGGAAGGTTCGCAGGGCGGCGGAACGGGCGTCTCGCCCGGTGGCGATGCCATCAAGTCCGGTCTGGAGAAGGCCGTCCAGCCCGCACCGACGAGCGTGTCGGACGACACCACCGGCCAGGTGGGCGGCAGCCCGGGTCCGGGAGGATCCGGCGCGAGCGCCGCGTCCGGCCAGGGCGGCGGATGGCAGTCCGCTCCGCCGACCACGACTCCGCCGCCGCAGGGCGCACCCCCGTCCTCCGGCTCACAGAACGCCACGTCCAGCGGGTCGGCCTCACCGCCGCCACCGACCGGCCTCTGATCCCCTGCCCGACTCCCGGGGGTGGGATGTGCACACCACCTCCCACCCCTGGGTTCCACCCGCGCCTCCAGGACCCACCCCTTGACTGATCTCTCCGTCGCCCCGGTCACGGTGAAGTTCCCGCACCGGTCCCGCCGCGGCATCCTCCTCGGCCTCTCCTTGCCCCAACTCGTCCTCGTGTCGTGCACGTTGGCGCTGCTGCTGATCACGGTGATCTCCACCGGACTGCTCGGCGCCGTCGCCCTGGCCCCGCTGTGGGCTGCGTCGGGGGCGCTCGTCACGATCCGCCGGCACGGCCGCTCCCTGATCGACTGGGCGCCGATCGTCGCCCGCTACGCGCAGCGCCGCCGCACCGGCCAGATGCTCTGGCTCGCCCGGCCCGTCACCCGGCCCCGGCAGGACGGCATCCTTCACCTGCCCGGCACCGCCGCCTCGCTCAAGGTCGTCACCCCCGGCGACTCCGCAAACGAGGCTGCCGCCGTTTACGATCCGCACCGCCAGACCCTGACCGCCGTAGCCCGCGTCACATCCCGAGCCTTCGCCCTGCTAGACCCGGCGACGCAGAACCACAACGTGAACGGCTGGGGGCGTGCGCTGGCGGGCATCGCCCGCACCGGGCACGTCGCCACCGTGCAGGTCCTGGAGCGCACGGTCCCCGACTCCGGCGACACCCTCGTCCGCCACTGGACTCAGCACGGCCAGCCCCAGACCCCGGTCGCCGGACAGATCTACTCCGAGCTGGTCGCATCCGCAGGCCCGGCCGCCGCCCCGCACGAGACGTACCTCGCCATCTCCCTCGATCTCAAGGCCGCCAAACGCCTGATCTCGCAGGCCGGTGGAGGGCTGCCGGGCGCGTTCACCGTTATGGAGCAGACCACCGCCTCCGTCGCCCAGGCCGCCCGCAACGCCGGACTGCTGGTCACCGGGTGGCTGAGCGCCCGGGAGATCGCCGCCGTGATCCGCACCGCCTACGACCCGAAGGCCCTCGCCGCGCTCCAGCAGTGGTCCGACACCGGCCGCGCCGAGGCGGACCCGGCAGCCGCCGGGCCCGTCGTCCAGGTCGAGGAGTACGACCGGCTCGCCACCGACACCGCCCGCCACGCCACGTACTGGGTGGAGAACTGGCCGCGGACCGAGATGGGGGCCGGGTTCCTGCACCAGATCATGTTCACCGCCGGGGTCCGCCGCAGCCTCTCCCTTATATACGTGCCGCAGCAGCTCGAGTCCGCGCTGCGGGACGTCCAGCGCAAGAAGGCGGCGATCATCGCCGACGCCAACGAGCGCGCCCGCCGCGGCCAGGTCGACAGCGAGGAAGACTCCGTCGAGTACGCCGACGTCAAACAGCGCGAGCGCCAGCTCATCGCCGGGCATGCCGACGTCGCCCTGACCGGCCTGGTCACCGTCACCGCCGACACCGATGCCCTCCTCGACGCGGCCTGCGCGCAGATCGAGACCGCCGCCGTCACCGCCGGCGTCGACCTGCGCCGCCTCAACTACCAGCAGCCGACGGCCTTCACCCTCGCCGCCCTGCCCCTCGCCCGCACCGCTCTGTAACGCCCTTCCAGACTCCGGGACATGCGCTGACATCCATCCACGACGACGAGCTGAGACGCGAACTGCGCGCCCTGCTCACCTCCTGCCAGGAACTGGCCGCCCGCCACCGCGCCACCCTCGATCAGTACCGCGACAGCGACGGCAACGTCACCGAGGGGAAGTACGCCGACTACGACGAGGCCAGGATCAATACCGCCCTTGAGGCCAGCGACCGATTCGACACGATGCTCGAACGCCTCGCCGACCTCGTAGGCCCGCCGACTCCCCGCGCGTTCACGCTCACCTTCGCCGGACGCGAGCGGCACGACGGCCAGGCCCCGACGAGCTTCGTCGTCAACGCCGCCAACCTCGACGACGCTGCCCGCGTACTGGCCGGCCTCCCGAGCTGGCACGAGTGGTACCAAGCCGACGCCGCCCGCGCCGAGGAAGGCGCGGACGTCATCTACATGCCGGAGCAGAGCCATGCCGGCCCGCCTTCCTCGGGCCACTTCGTCGACCTTCGCGGCGAACAGAGCCCGCGCCCGTCCCCGGCCAACGCCACAGCGCCCTCCGCCGCCCGTCACAACGCTCCCGCCACCGGTCCACGACCGGCCGCTGCCCCCGCCTCCCCGGCGGCAAGGACCCCCATTGACCCAACCCCGCACCACTGAACTCGACGCGCACCCCTACCTCCGCGCCGCCAGCGCCGGAGTCCGCCATCACACCCGGGCCCTGGCCCGGTCAGCGCCCCCCTCCCCAGCGCCGGTGGATCGCGTGCACCTCGACGTGGTGCACGCCCATCTGACCGCGCTGCATCACCTGCTCGACCAGCTCGCCGATTCCACCCGGCCCCCGCACCCCGCCGCCGGACGACACCTCGCCACCGCGCGCACCCGGCTGTTCCAGGCCGCCGCCGGCGTGCACGACGCCTTCCATCTCCTGCCCGTCGCGGACGAGACCCCGACGGACACGGGCTGCCACCCCGAGCGGCTGCCCGAGGGACCGCCCGTCCTGACCATCTGCCAGCGCCATCTGGCCGCAGGCCACGTCGTCCGCCGCAAGACCACCCCGAGCGACCTCAACACCCCGCTGCACGGCCACACCACCACCTGCAGCCAGTAACCCCCACCACCGAAAGGCCCTGAATGCGCGCCCTGAAGCGCTCCACCTCCGCTGCCGTCGTCCTCGCCGCACTCGCCGGCACCGCCGCCCTGGCCACCGCCACCCCGGCATCCGCCGCCAGCTACCACTGCAAGACCAGCAGCCAATCCGTCGACGACCCGTCCTACACCGGCCCCGACTCCGACAACTGGGACCTGGACGTCACGCTCTGCGCGATGAGGTCCGGCGGCTACATCTACACCACCGCCACCGTGTAGGGACGGCCCGTACACGGCCAAGAACCGCAACACCTACACCTTCAACAAGGCCAAGTTCCAGCTCCAGACCAAGCGCAGCGTCAGCGGCACGGACCCGGTCGTGAAGTCCGCCGCCTACACCGGACTTGAGTACGCGCTCGAACACAGCAGCCGCACCGGCAACGGCTCCTACTCGACCGGAACCCTCAAGTATGCGGCGGGATCCGGTCGTTACCTCGCCGACGGCTACATCCATCTGGACTGGTCGGGCGACGGCAAGAGCTACCGCAGCCCGATTCTGTTCACCGCCTCGCCGGTCGTCTGACCCCAGCACCGCGTCCAGACCGCCGTCACGTGAAAGTCGCCCCGCTATGAGCCATCGGCCCGCGCGCCGAGCCCGCCGCGCCAGCGCCAGCCCTCTGTTCACCCCGCACGGCACCGACCGCGCCTCCCGCAGGGCCGCCCGACGGCAGCTCGCCGAGGCCGCCGCGAAGGCCCGCGTCGAAGCCGCCGCCCACACCAGCGGCGTCGGCGTGGAGGAGCGGGAGATGCCGCCGCCTCTTTTCCCGCCCGCCGGGCGACCCGGCCCCGCGTCCTCCCGCAACAACAGGCTCAAGCTGCCCGCCCACCGCATGACCACCGCCACCGCGAGCGGGGCGTACCCGTTTCTCGCCGAAGGCGGCCTCGGCGCCGAGGGCATCTACATCGGTCGCGATGTCCACGCCGAAGCGAGCTTCGTCTTCGATCCGTTCGCGCTGTACGGCAAGGTCGAGGGCTTCACCAACCCCAACGTGCTTCTTGCCGGCGTGATCGGGCAGGGCAAGAGCGCGTTGGCCAAGAGCTTCGCGCTGCGGTCGATCGCCTTCGGATACCGGGTCTACGTCCCCTGTGACCCCAAGGGTGAATGGACTCCCGTGGCACGGGCGCTGGGCGGCACCTCGATCGCGCTCGGTCCCGGGCTGCCCGGCAAGCTCAATCCCCTGGACGCGGCGCCGCGGCCCAACAGCGTGTCCGAGGCGGACTGGGCGGGTGAGATCCGCAAGCGCCGTCTGCTGCTGCTCGGCTCGCTGGCCCGCACCGTGCTCGGGCGGGACCTGCTGCCGATGGAGCACACCGGTCTCGACGTCGCTCTGGACGCCGTCGTCACTCGCGCCGCCGAGAGCGGACGCACCCCGCTGCTGGGCGACATCGCCGCCACCCTGAACAACCCGGACGAACTCGACACGGCCGGCGGCCTGATGTCCGGCCGCCTCGGCGACGCCTCCCGCGACCTGGCCCACGCCATGCGCAGGCTGGTCCACGGCGACCTCGCCGGGATGTTCGACGCCCCGAGCACCGTGAGCTTCGATCCCAACTCGCCGATGCTGACCATCGACCTGTCCCGCCTGGGCGGCTCCGGTGACGACACCGCCCTCGTCCTCGCCATGACCTGCGCCTCGGCATGGATGGAGTCCGCGCTGTCCGACCCGAACGGCGGCCGGCGTTGGATCGTCTACGACGAAGCCTGGCGTCTGATGCGCCACCCCGGCCTGCTGCAGCGCATGCAGTCCCAGTGGAAGCTGAGCCGCGGCCTGGGCATCGCGAACCTGATGGTGATCCACCGGCTGTCCGACCTGCTCACCGCCGGCGACGCCGGATCCCGCGGACGCGCCCTGGCCGAAGGTCTGCTCGCCGACTGCTCCACCCGCATCATCTACCGGCAGGAGACCGACCAACTCCACGCCGCAGCCGCCCTGCTGGGCCTGACCTCGGTGGAGACCGACGCGATCTCCCACCTCAACCGGGGCCGGGGCTTGTGGAAAGTGGCCGGGCGCAGCTTCATCGTGCAGCACCTCCTGCACAGCCACGAGCTGGCGCTCTTCGACACCGACGCCCGCATGCACTGAAAAGCAAGAGGCTCATGAATTCCGATGCCCAGCGCGAGCTGATACCTCGCGACGCCGCCCTCCACCTTATCGGCGCGCTCGACGACATGAAGGTCAAACTCCTCGACGCCGCCGAGCAGTGGCAGCTGCTGGACGACACCGGCCGGGTGCCGGCCGCGCCGTCCTACGCCGATCTGCTCCAGCATGCCGCCAACGCGCAGGCTCTCTCCCGCGACATCGTCCAGCTGACTGCCGACTTCGCCCGGACCGCTCACAGCACCAACCGGGCCGGCAGCGCCGTACTCGCCCACCTCGCGACTGCGGCCACCCTGTCGAGCCACGCCGCACCACACTTCGCCGAGACCGCGGAGACCGCCCTATCCCTGTCCCGGTCCTCCGGCGTGACCGACCGGCACCACCGGGAAAACCGCATGGTCATCGACCACGCCACGGCGCGCGCCTATCTGCGGCGCACCTCGGAATCACTCCGCGACACGGCCAAGGAGCTCAACGCCCACCTCGACTTCCACCGCTTCTTCCCCACGCCTCCCCGACGGGAGAACCCGGTGCCCCCGCCGCCCAGGCCGAGCGCACGCCACCGCTAACCCGCACCGCAGCACCCACGCCGGCATCACCCTCTCAAGGAGTCCCCTGAACCGCCCCGCCCACTTCAGCGACGCCGACTGGGCCGAGTACCAGCAGTGCCAGGCAGAGCACGACGACCTCATGGCGCAGGTCGCCGAGCGCGAAGCCCAGTTGGAACACGGCTTGATCAACGCCTACGACGAGTACGAATTCGATTTCACCCCTCTTCCGGAGCCAAAGCCCAGTCCCACTCGCCGGACCCCGCCGCTGCGCCACGCACCCTCGCGCGGGAGAAGCCGTGGTCGCTGAGGACAAGAACACCCCGACCGCCTCCCACGCCGACGTCCGCCGCACGTCCGTCGACGCGTCTGCGCTCGCGCCGCTCCCCGACCACCTCAACGTGGACACCGCCTGGTGGCAGGAGCTGTGGCGCCGCCACGCGCGCATCACCACGCCGCTGCGGCAGCGCGGGCTGGAGTGCGACATCGAGTTCGGCCTCAGCGCGTACATCGTGCGCGTATCACTCCCCGACGACAGTTACCTGATCATCGGCCCGCCGCAGGAGCCCTCCTGCGACCGTCCGCCAGGGGACCCGCAGGGGTGGATCGTGACCCGCCAGCATCCCGACGACCAGGCGCTGTTCGAAGTGATCTACGACTCGGCTCCCTCCGCCGACGCCGGTGCCCCTGAGCGGCCCGAAGCCCGCCACGGCGGCAACGCCACGCAGCTGATCGAGGCGATCGACCAGCGGCTCATCCAGCTCGGGCTGCTGACTGCGGTCTCCTCGTCCACCGCAAGCGCGCTCGTGTCCGCAGCCACGCCGACGCTCCGCGCGCCCAAGACCCCGGCCGTCTCCGACAACGCGGACCGCACCTCCGTCTACGTCTACGGCGACGCGCTCCTCGCTCTCACCGACCGGCTCAACGCAACCGAGTCGCATGAGGACGCCGCCGCCCTGCTGCACCAGATCCTGGACCCCACCAGCGGCCTGCTGGAGCGGCTCGGCGAGTTCTTCGAAGCAGCCGGGGAGAAAGCCAAGGAAGCCGAACAGGACGACGGATTCGACCTCCACTACGACCTTGAGGACGCCGCAGCCACCGTGCGCAGTCTCGGTGAGGACCTGCACACCGCTGTCGACCGCATGCGTGCCCTGGCCCCCGCGCGCCAGACCACCAGCACTGCCCTCCCTTCGGGCCCAAGCCCGGGGCTGCCGACGCCGAAGATCCGCACGCCGGGTCGCACCCGGTGAACCAGGCACGCCCGACGCTCACCGTGCAGTCGTCTGACTCGACGACCTGGAACGTGTCGCCGTCCCGGGATGGTGAGGTCCACGAGCCGCGGGCCCGACGTCGTGGCCTCCCGCCTGGCCGGGGGGTGGCCCGGATGACGGTCCGCGTCGCCGCCGGGGAGGTGCATACTGCGCTACCTCGGCACTCCCTCGGGGCCTGAGATACGGGCCGCGATGAGCGCCGGACGCATCGGCTGCATGACCACCCCCGCGCAAGGCAGCCGGATCCCCGAGGGCGCGCTGTATGCCTGTGACAACTCCAAGTTCGGCAGCGATGGCAAGGGCCGCTACTGGCCCGGCGCCGAAGCGTGGTTCGCCTGGCTGTACCGGACCGTTGAACGGTACGGGCCGGATCGCTGTCTGTGGGCGCTCGCCCCGGACCAGCCGTTCGACGCCGCCGGCACCCTCACCGAGTCCCTGCCGTGGCTGGCCCGCATCCGCGAACTGGGCATCCCCGCGGCCTACGCGGCCCAGGACGGCTGCGATGCACCCGGGCTGCTGCCGTGGGACAGCTTCGACGTGTTGTTCCTGGCCGGATCGACCGAGTGGAAACTCGGGCCCGTCGCCGAACGGCTGGCCCCCCGCGGCAAGGGCGTGCACATGGGCCGCGTCAACTCCCGGACACGTCTGGGGATAGCCGAGTGGTTCGGCTGCGACAGCGCCGACGGCACCTACCTCGCGTACGGGCCCGACAAGAACCTGCCCAAGCTCCTCAACTGGCTCGCCGAACTCAACGGCCACCCCTCCCTCATCGGCGGCACACAACCCTTCGCCGTCCCCGACGCAACCTCGACGGCTCCGCCCCCGCAAGCAGACCTCCGACGACGCACACTGCCAGGTCACGAGGCTGCCATGAGATCGAAGAAACACCCGCCCACGGCGACAAGCGATGCAGCCCCCGCATTCCCGACACCACGAGGTCCACGTGCCAAAACTCGCTGAACAGCCGAAGGCCGCACCGGGTTGCAGCAGCTGTCCTCGAACCTCGCGGCGCCTCCGAGCCCCTCGGACTGCTCGACCACACCGGCCACGTCCCCGTCCCCTGCCCGTGCGCACGTCGCGGACACGGACGATGGCGGGTCGCCGGCCGGACCTTCATCGTCCACCATCAACTCCACCCGCACGGGCTGGCGTTGTCCGACACTGACGGCCCTACAGAAAAGCCCTATGCCCTCTATTAGCCTCGGCGATCACGACCAGACCGGTGTCATCGCCCTCGCCAGCAACGACGCTCCCGCGGCAGCCCACACGCTCCTTACCGACCACGGCTTCTGGCGCCCACGAGGCGTCTTCGGCTACATCCTGATCCACGACAGGTACGACCACGACGTTCCGGCCCGGCTCGAGCGGTTCCTTGCCGCTGCCGCCCGGCAGGGCATCGGCGTGGAATACCACCTGCCCCGCATCCTCCCGAACGCCGGCTCTCCCGCCGCGGGGAAGCGCGTCGAGGAACTATGGCGCGATAACCAGGAACGGGAGTACCGCCGTTCACAGCGCCAGGCCGCACGGATCGTCACCTCCGGCAGCAATCTGGAATCCCTTGCCCATGGCCTGTCTCGCCGCCTGCCCGGCGAATGGACGTTCCACGTAACCGACTTCGTCGATCCGGGCAGCCAGCTCGACTTCTTCGACGAGCTGTGGGACAACGCGTGCCTGGCCAGCGCCTGGATGCAATTCCGCATTCCCCGCGCCGCGATTCTCACCGGCCCCAGCCGCCTTGAGCTCGTCGTGATCGACCGCCCGCTGCACCACGAACAGGTCCTCGTCGGCGCGCTGTCCCTGCACGGCATCACCCACGACTACTTCGGCGACGACAACGCCCCGCACGCCATCGCGGTCCCCTCCGAGGCGGCCCGCGCCGCACACACGGTCACCCGACGGCTCCTGCCCCGCTACCACCAGGCCGCCCGCCGCCTCAGGAACCCATGCCCGCATCCCGCACAGCCCTGCCCGCCTTCGCAACCGCCCTCGCCCAACACCTGCCTGGACAGTGGTACCGCAAGTACGAAGGCTTCCCTCCTCCCCAAAACCACCAGTTGATCGCCGACCGCGTGTGGGACTGCGGTCCCGCCAATTCGGCCGTCCAGGACTTCCCCGACGCCCCCCTCCCGCTCCTCGAAGGGCCGGACGACGCACAGCTGTGTGTCATCGAACGACCCCGCTACCCCCGCCAGTACCTGGTCGCCCCGCTGGAGCCCGAGGGCTTCAAGCCACACCACTTCCGCATGGTGGACGAGCCGAACGGCATCGCCGTCCCCAACGATCCGGTCCGAGCCGCCGCCGCGGTCACTCGCCGCGTGCTGCCCCGCTACCGCCAAGCCATGGACGCGGTCCGTCACAACGCCCGCACCCAGCCCGAGCCCCCGCACCGGCTGCCCGCACCGGAGGTCGCCCAGACCCTCACGCTGATCTGGTACCCCGACGGGGTCGTGGGCGCACCGTATAAGTCGGTGCCCGAAGACGCCCGCATGGTGCTGTACGGCTGCTACTTCCAGTACAGCCCGCACGAGTCGGCGTTCGTCCTGCCCGCCTCCTACAGCACCAGCGACCGCGCCCTGCTCATCCAAAGCGCCGTCCGGCTCCTCACCGCCCAGGGCATCGGCGTCAACTTCCGCCACGCCACCCCCGCCTCCGCGTGCCCACCGACCCGCCCGCCCACAGCGGCGCTCGGCACGCAGCTTCCGGCGGGCGCGCCGTCCGCGGCACGGCGGTAGACGCCCCCACCCATCCTGGAGTTGCCGCTGTCCGATCCTGACCAGCGGATGCTGCTGCACGACGTGGCAGACCGGCTCAACACCGTGGCCGACCATCTCCCGCTCCCCGACCAGATCCAACCGGACCCGGCCCTGAGCGAGATCCTGGACGACGAAGTCCGCCGCCTGACCCGGCTGCTGACCTACCTCGCCGGCGAGACCGCCTTCCGCCACCGGGCCGCCGCCCGCTACCCGACCCGCGTCACGGCCACCGTGCGCCGCACCACGCTCGCGCTCGCCCAAGCGGCCGAGCCCACCGGTGCCGCGCTCGCCGCCCTCGGCGCCGCCGTCCACCACCTCGGCCTCCACGCCGACCTCAGCCACCAAGCGCCTAGTCCCGCCCGCACCCGGGCGATCGCCACCACGCACCAGGGTCTCGTGGACCGACTCGGTGAGAGCCGCACCTGCCTCGCCCGCGCCGCGAAGCACCTGCGTGCCGCCGCCGACACCCGGGCGACACCGGCCGTGACCGCGCCGTCCCCGCCAGCGGCATCCACAACCGCATCCCGTACCCGCTAACCCGCTATTTCCCCGGAGCCCCCTGATTCCCCTGCACACCTCCGCCCGCCGCACCGCCCTCCTGCTCACCGCCGTATCCGTCGCGCTGACCGCGTCCGCCTGCGCCACCTCCGGCAGCCCGCACGCCGACACCACAGCCACGGCCACCCGCATCGCCTCCCCCACGCCGACCGCCGAGCCGGCGCTGACGAAGAAGGAGGCCCTCACCCAGATCGCCCACTACTCCAAGATCAACAACGAGGCCAACGCCGACAACAACCGAAAGCTCCTCGACACCATCGAGGACGGCCCGCTGTACGCGATGTCGATCTCGGACTACGTAGAGACCGAGGGACTCCCCGCGGCGGGCCGCAGGCCGTACAAGCCTTGGTCCTACGACTCGGCGAACGCCAAGCTGTACATCCCGCGCCTGGGAGCCGGACAGGACCGCTGGTTCGCCGCCGCGCTCTCGAGCCAGAAGGGCAAGGCACCCTCGCGTCTGGCAGTGTTCGCCGAACGCCCCCAGCACAAGCGCTGGGAGATGGTCTCCGTCGTCGACCTCGACAGCCAGAAACTGCCGGACATCGCCCTCGACCGGGACGGGTACGCGACGGCCGTTCCCGCCGACGGCAACAAGCAGCTGGCAGCGGGCTCCGACCTGCTGCGCACAGCCGTGCTCGACAACTTCGCCACCGGAGGCGCGAACACCGGGACGAAGGTCTTCGCCCCGACCAAGGCGAGCAAGCGGCAGATCGAGGTCCACGACAAGACCGGCAGCCGCTTCGGGAAGCAGGGCACCACCGTCTTCGCCGGTACCGCCAACCGCTACAAGGATGCCTACGCGCTCAAGACCACCGACGGCGGGGCGTTGATCCTCTTCTCTCACACGCACACCCAGACCGACGCCGTCGCGCACTCCGGCCTGCAGATCAACCCCGGCAAGGAGGACCGGGCGTGGCTCCACGACGTGCCGCGCAGCTCCATCCAGTACACGTTCGTGTGCAATGACGCCGCCACCGTCCCCGCGAAGGCCGAACCGTCCCGACTGATCGGCTACACCTGCGCCCGCACCGACGCCTCCGGTCCCCCGGTCGCCTCCTGGTCGGGCCGCGCGTAGACGCACCACCCTGACGCGCCGCGCGCCACCTTGACGGCCGCCCAACGTCCCCCGCTTCCTTGCTCGATCTGGAGATCCCCCCTGTCCACACGTTCCTTCATCGCCCGCCCCACCACCGGCACGGGGTACAGCGGCATCCACGTCCAGCTCGACGGCGTACCCAGCCACCGCCTCCCGCTGCTCCTGGCCGCCTACCAGTACAAGTTCGGTCGCGACGTGGAGGCCATGTCCCGTCACCTCATCGACGACGTCGCCGTCGGCTGGGAGGAGCTGGGCACCGATCTCCTCGATGACGCCCCGCCCGCGCTCGTGGCCGTGCTGACCGGCGGCGAGCAGTGGCCCAGCCGTACTCTCGACCACCTGATCACCCCGGACGGCTCGCCGCCGGTCCGCATGTCGGTCACCGACACGACCGCTGACGAGCAGGACATGCAGTGGGGATACGTCCTGCACCAGCAGGGCATCGAGGTGATCAGCCTCCTCCATGAGGACATCGGCCCCGTCGTGGCCTGGGCCATCGACCCGCGCACCGCCTTCAACGACCACCCGGCGGCCTGGTCCTCCCTCGACCCCGCACCGGCTATCCGGGCATCGCGCAGCACGCCGCCCCCGAGCGCACCCGCCGCAGCCCCGGCGAAGGCCGGCACCACACACCCCGCCACGCGCCGCTAGTCCCCCTCTCGTCTCCCCGGAGCCTTCCCTGCCCCCGCACACCACGCCCCTGATCACCGTCGTCATCGCCAGCCGCCTGCGTGAAGACCGGCTCGACTACCTGACCGCCATGCACGCCAGCCTCACCCGGCAGTCCGTGCCGTGGGAGGCCGTGATCGCGCTCGACGGGGCCTCACCTGATCGCCTGCCGGCCCCGCTCGCGCAGGATTCCCGCGTCCGCACGCTGGTGCTGCCCCGTCCGGTCGGCGCCGCCTGCGCCCGAAATCTGGCCCTCGCCCACGTCCGCACCCGGTACACCAACTGGGCTGATGACGATGACGAGTTCACCGACGACGCCATGTCTGTGCGGCTGAACGCCCTGGAGTCCACCGGGGTCGGCTGGTGTGCGGGTTGGAGCGAGGACCAGCACCCCGACGGCTCGACCACCCTGTGGCGATGTCCCACACCGCCCGGCCGCCACGAGGCCGGCGACGTGTGGACGTACTGGAAGTCGCCGGCGGACACCATCCCCATCGGGCCGACCACGATTCTCGCCCGCACCGACCTCGTGCGCGCCGCGCCGATGGGTGGCCTCGTCCAGGGCGAGGACTACGTGGCGGCCCTCGGCGTGACCGCTCTCGCGCCCGGAATCCTGCTGCCGGTCCCCGTGTACAGGTATCGCAAATGGGACGGGCAGATGACGGCCCAGGTCGCATACGACCAGCTGGAGGCGGCGGCCCGGGAGCATGCTTGGGCCTACGGCCGCAGCCTGCGCTCCGTCGTGCGCCGCGGTGAGGACCTGGTCCATGGCTGAGGCGTAGATCATCCTGTCGCACAGCCGGGAGTCCGGGATCGTCGCCATCGCCTCGGGCGAGCAGTACCCGTGGGCGCACACCGCCCTCGCCGAGAGCGGATTCCGGCGGGACGACGAGGGCGTCTACCACCTGCCTGCGGACGGCACCGGGACCACCGTGGTCGACCTGGTCAAGTGCGCGAAACGGCACCGCACCAGCGTGCATACGAGCAGCCGGCGCTTCATCGGCGATGCCGCCCGCGACTTCGCGCGCCACCTGCCCGGCCAGTGGCACGCCTCGGTCGAGATCTACTCGCATCCCGCCTGGCAGGAAGACCTGGTGCCCTGGATCTGGGACAGCGGCGAACTCGGCCGTGCCCTGCAGAGCGAGCGGATTCCCTACGCCGCCATACTCACCGACATGGTGCAAGGCACCATGCTGCTGTTCGTCGAGCGCCCCGGCCGTCAACTCGACTATCTGGTCGGCGCCTTCGCTCCGGAAGGGCTCGAAGAGGGCTACGGCGATCCCGCGCAGTGTCGTCGTGCCGCCGTTCGCCGGACGGGCGGCCCAGGCCGTCGTCGACCGGTACCTGCCCTCCTACGAGCAGGCCGTCCACGCCCGCCGGACCGCGGCCATCGCCGCCGTACTCAGCGGCATCCGCTCCGAGCACGACACCTGGCAGACCATGGTCGCCTCCGGCCGCCACAGCGACGCCACTCCACTGAGCGCCGCCGCCCTCGGCGCCGCGACCGAGGAGTTCCTCGACCACTCCTGGCGCCGTTTCCTCACCGTCGTCGACCACGCCCCGACACTGATCGACCGGTGCCGTCCCGCCAGCAGCCCGTGGCCCGACGACGCCGCGACGCTGTCCCGCCTGGCCGACGCCGTGATTGATGCCGAAACCCTGTTGGACGACGTCGTCCAGGGCAGCCCCCTCGCCCCGCAGGAGCGCCGTGCCCGCGCGTGGCCAGCCATCGAGACCTGGCTCACCGACGGCGAGATCTTCTTGCGCCAAGCCCGCGTGAGCGCGCCCCACCGCCGACCGGCCCTCCCCGTCGCCGCGGCGGTCCGCCCCCTCGCTGCGGCACGCCCCGCGCACCGCAGCCACTGAGAGCTCCACCCCGACAACGTGAGGAGAACCCCGCCCCCTTGCAACCCGACACCCACTTCGTCTTCGGCGGCCACGACACGCACGGCTTCGTCGCCTCCTTCACCGCCTCCATGCCCGCGCACCTCGCCCACTGGTACCTGGAACGCGAGCAGTTCGAGCCCGTTCCCGAAGAACCCGGGCTGTACCGGCTCAGCGAGCCCGAGCGCGACGGCCCCCGCCGCACCCGCCAGGCCGTCCACGATCTGCGCCGCCAGGGCTACACCGTGCAGGCCGACATTCGCCTCGACCCGTCCCTCTCCGCCGGCCCACCACGCCCGGTCCGCCCGAACGGGCTCCAGGAGCGCCGCAGCCGTCTCGCCCAAGCCGCCGCCGGCCGGACGACGCAGCGCGCCACACCTCCCACCACTTCCCCGCCCTCGGCCCGGCCGATCCCGCCGAAGCCCACCTACGCACCGACCGTCCACCTGACGGCCTCGGGCAGTGGACGGTCCCGATGACGCCCGCGAGCAATCCGACCCCGGACGGCTCCGTCCCGGTGACACCGGAACTCACGGACAGTGCACGCAACTTCCGGCTGCGGATGGCGGTCATCGACCGCGAGAGCGAGGTCGCGCTCGACATGACATGCGACCGCTACGGCCGCACCGTCCACGCAGACGCCGCGGCAGCCGCTCGCGCCCACCGCAACAGGGCGGCGGTGGAGGCGTACACCACACACCTCGCCCCGCACGCCGACACTCTGCTCGACGCCGCCCGCCGTGCGCTCAACGAGCTGCCACCCGCCCGGCACCTGGCCGGGTGGCGGGCCGTGCTGGACGGCCTGGCCGCCTCCGCCGCCGAGATCCGCCGGGCCCTCGACCGGCCGGCCGCCCCCGGCTCCCCGGCCGAACGCGCTCAGCACTCGGCCCTGTGGCCTCACCTCACCGCCTGGGCGGATCACAGCTTCATCGCCAGCGACCTCGCCGACCAGAACAAGCACCACCACCACAAGGCCCCGCTGACCGACGAGGAACAGCAGATGTGGACCGAGATGGCCCAGGCCGCGCAGAGGCGAGGCGAGCTGGAACTGACCGAGTCGTGGTACGCCGCCGACGGGCAGCCGATCACCCTCGCCCACCTCATCGAGAACGATGACTCGACGCTGGTCGCGCTGCGAGGCGACCCGGACGCACCGGGCTGGCAGGTGATCGGGCACTACGCCCACGAATACGAGGCAGGAAAGGTGCTACCTGCCCCGGTCCCGCCTGGCGTGCTGCGCGCGGACGTCTCCCGGTTCAACCGCCCAGCGCCGGTCCCGGAGGTGTCGCTGCAGGAACTCATCCGCGACGTCGTCGAAGGCCAGACCGCAGGAGACGCCTCCGAAGCTCTCCTCGGCGCCGTCCAGCGCGGCTACCCCCCGGGCCCGATGGTCCGTCTCCAGGAACTTCTGGAGACGAGCAGCCAGTTCGCCAGCGCGCTGGAGAGCGTGCAGGGCCGCCAGATCGCCGCCCGCCTCTCGGCGCTGGGCCGGCAGATCGAGTTCCTCATCCGCGAAGTCGAGGAGGCGGCCGAGGACCTCGGCGCGACCGTCGCCGTCCTGCCGCCGCACCGCACCCCCGTGCTGCGCGTCCGCCCGCGTCCGGCCGTGGACACCGCACCACCCACGCAGCCGCCCCGCGCCAGCACGACCGCCCGCCACCGCTAAGCACCGAGAAAGCACCCGTTGTCCCTGACCGCATCCCCGGCCCCGGCACCGCGCATCTCCTACGGCGCGGTGCTGGGCAGCCCGTACGTCGCCCGCCTCCTCGGCGGCACCCTCACCGGCCGACTTCCCAACGGCATGGCGCCCATCGCCATCCTTCTGTGGGCCACCGCGAGCGGCAGCAGCATCGCCTTCGGCGGGCTGCTCAGCGCCCTGTACGGGCTGTCCTCCGCGCTGGCCCAGCCGGTCAAGGGACGCCTCATAGACCGCCACGGCCAGAGCGCGGTGCACCTTCCGGCCGCCCTGCTCAACTCGGCCCTCCTGGTGGCTCTGCCCCTGGCCGGACCGTACGGCGGACCGGGCCTCGCCACGGCCATCGTCGTCGGCGGCGGCCTGACCACGCCTCCCCTGGAGGCCGGACTCCGGGCGCTGTGGCCGAGCGTGCTGCCAGACCCTCGGCTGCGGCACGCCGCGCTCGCGCTCGACACCGGCACGCAGGGCCTGCTGTACATCGTCGGCCCCCTGCTCTCCGCCGCGCTCGCCTCCGCGTACAACCCCGCCGTCGCGCTCGCCGTCACTGCAGCCCTCGGCCTGGCCGGCACCGCCGCGGTCGCCCTCGCTCCGCCGTCGCGACGCTGGCGACCCGAACCGTTCGCGGGGCAGGACGCGGCCCCGGCTCGGCAGTTGGCCACCCCTGCCGCGTTGCTGCTGTTCGTTTCCCTCACCGGCATCGGGTTCGCGATCGGAGCCATGAACGTGTGGTCCATCTCCATGGCCGAGCACCACCACCAGGACATGCTCTCGGGCATCATCCCCGCCGCGTTCTCCACCGGCGCCTTCCTCGGCGGCCTCATCTACGGAAGCCGCACCTGGACCGGCACCACCACCAGGCGACTGATCATCGCCACAGCCGCGTTCCTGGCCGGGTGGCTCCCGCTCCTTGCCCTTCCGGCCCCGTATGCGGCCACCGCCGCGGTCACCGTGCCCGGTGCGTTCCTGACCATCGTGGTCGCCTGCGCCTACGTCACCACCGACGCCCTCACCCCCGCAGGCCGCACCAGCGAGGCGTACGCGTGGCTGATCCTCGCGATCGGCGCCGGGCAGTCCGCCGGCACCGCCCTCGCCGGACGCCTCGCCGAGCAGCCTCTCGCCAGCGCTGCGCTCCCCGCCGCCGGCGCGGCCTTCGCTCTCACCGTCCTTCTCGCCGCTCGCCGACGTCTCGGCCCCACCGGACACATGCAGTGCGGCCGGCACCGCCGCCCGCACCGAGGCCGGCACAAGACGCCCTGATCCGGGCGCAACACCCCCACTTTCCAACCCTTTTGAGGAGATCCATTTATGACCGTCCGTACGCATTGGACAGTGGAGCACGCGTGCTCCCACCAGGTGGTTCATGACCTGTCCAGCCGTCCTGCCGACAAGCGGGCAGGGTTCGCCCGCTGGCTCGCAGCCAAGGACTGCGCCGACTGCTGGAAGGCGGCGCGCGACGCCGACACCGAGTCCAAGGAGGAGTGGCTCGCGGCCAAGCGCGCCGCTGAGCAGGAGGCTGCCGTCGCGTGGGCGAAGCAGTTCGACATGCCGCAGTTGGAAGGCCCGGCCAAGGCCCTGGACTGGGGCGAGCGCTCCCGCCACCAGCTGATGACGGCCGCGCACACCGCGCTGGTCGTGGAAGGGACCTGGGACGAGGCGGACTGGGCGGAGCTGGAGGAGAAGGCCCGCGCCATCACCGCCGCCGGATGGTGGATTGACCAGCGCGACGCCGAAGGCACTGACCTGCTCGAACTCCTCGACGCTGCAGGCGAGAACGACCGCGGTACGGAGAACCCGTTCCGCTGACGGCGGGGGAACATAGCCGGGAAACGCCGGTTAGCCAAACCGGCGTTCCTCCGGACCATTGTTCCTCCCACCCCACCCGCCTCGTGTGGAAGGAACCGCATGTCCCAGCCCCCGCCCACTTCGGCCTTCGCGCCGACGCCTGACCCGCTCACCCCCGACCGGGACATCACGCACCAGCACTTCCAGGCCGGCGACACCGTCGTCGTCCTGAAGGGGGTGGCGGGCGGGGAACTGTGGGGAGACGCGATGCGCGTCGTCGCCCCGTCCTGGCACACCCCGACCGACGAGGACGGGTGGCGGCTGCGTGATGCGACCGGCGGCGCCCAGTCCTACGTCACCGCACACCCCCGCTACCTCGTGCACCTCTCGCGCCGCTGCCCGGACTGCCTGATCCACCTGCGAGCCATGGAAGCCGCCCTCCTGCCGCGGTACGCCGGCCGCAACGAGCTGATCGACTGCGGCTGGTACACCACCACCGCCCTCAACCAGTTGGTGCACATCGCCGACATCCGGGGCGGCCGGTGATTCCCCGCCTGCACGAGCGGACCCACACGCCGCACGACCCGCTCGCCGAGGCGCTGGGGCGGCCGGTCTCGCCGAACGAGGGCCTGACCAAGTACACGGTCGTCGCCCACTGGCCGGGCCTGGATTACTTCACCCTGGACGACGAGCAGAAGATCTGGACCTCCGTCCAGTGGGCCGAGCACCTCGAAGACCCGTACCTGGAGCACCCGTTCGCAGCCAGCCCGGACGATGACCGGCGGGCGATCCTCCACCTCGACATCCGGCTTCACCCGGACGACCGGGAGCTGACCGGACCAGAGTGGGCCGAAACAGCCCACCGGCTCGCCCGGGCCGCCGGCATCGAGATTCCCGGCAAGGAGCACGGCTGCCGGTGGATCGCCGTTCAGGCGCAGCCCGGACGCCTCGACCTGATCGCCAACCTGATCCACCTCGACGGCGCGTGGCACGCCCCGCCCGCAGAAATCCTGCGGCGCCTCTCGGACGAGGCACGCCGCATCGAGCAGGACCTCCACCTGATCCCCGGACGCACCGGACCCACGGCGCGGCCCGCCATCCGCACGGCACCCACGGCATCGGCCCAGCTCGCGAGCGTCCTCACGCAGCTCGCCGACGAGCAAGTCGGCCCGCTGGCCACGGTCCGCGGACTCGTCGAGCACACCGCGCACCGGATCGCCCGCCAGCCCGGCGCCGTCGGCACCCACACGGCGCACCGCCTGGAGCTGATCGCCCGCCGCCTCCACGCCATCCAGCAGGACCTGGACAGCACCGCCGCGCAGCTGGCCCAGCCCCGGATCGCCGCCGTACCGCCCGCCGCCCGGCACACCGCCCACCGATCGCCGTAGGAGAAACGTCTCCTTGCCCCGCACCGACCGCTTCCTGGACATCCGCCGTGACCCGCACTCCGACGAACTCCTCGCCCGCGGCGGGGACTCCGAGGCTCACAGCGTCCTGCAGCGCGCGGGTTTCATCGCCGTTGTCCGCGTCCACGAGACCTACCACCGCGCCCCCCACCGGCCTCACCGAGGACGACGAGTCCGATCTCGCCACCGACGCCGTCGCCCGCCTCCGGGCCGCCGGATACCACGTCGACTGCGACACGGACTTCGACACCGACTACCGCCCGGCCAGTTACCTGCCGCTGGGCTCCTCCGTCGCCCACCTCGCCGAGCGCATACGCGAAGCCACCACCACCGAAGAGGCGGCCGACGCCCTGACCGAGCTGACCGCCGCCCACGACGGCATCCTCGCCGCGCTGGAGGAAGTCCTCACCGCTACCGCCGACTTCCACGACGGGCTCGGCCAGGCGGCCGACCCCTACATCGCCCGGCGGCTGCGCTACCTCGCCGACGAGCACCTCCACATCATCCGCACCGACCTCGCCGACCGGCACGCCCCGCACCCCGGCCGCAGCACCTGCACCGGGGAGGTCCCCGCCACCGAACGCGAGCGCTCCGCCGTGTGCGCCTGCCCGCCCCCGCCACGCACGCTCCCGGCCCCGCCGCCACCGGTGGCCGCCGGACTGCGCCGCTGACCCCCACCTCGCCCAAGGACACCATGCACGACCACGACACCTCCGAGCGCCTCGCCTCGTACGCCGACGTCCTCGCCGGCGAACTCCCCGACACCTGGACCAGCACTCACCTCCCGCCGGACGCCAAGGACGACCTCACCGAACTCGCCGACCGCATCTGGGACCTGGACCTGGTCGCCGCCTCCCTCGCCGAGCACCCGCCTCGGCAGGCAGCCGTCCTGAGCCGCCCCGACGGCGCCCAGCTCGTCCTTCTGGACCGGCACGACGAACGCGACGGATTCCTCATCGCCGCCATCGCACCCCGCGCCCTGCCCGACGAGGCGTACCGCGCCGTCCCCGAGCCCAACGGCATCGCCCTGGCGGACGACCCGTTCCTGGGCGCCGAGCAGGTCGCCGGCGACCTGCTCGCCCGCTATGACAGCGCGCTCGCTCAGGTTCGGCACAACGCCCTGGGCGGCATCCAGCCCTCCCAGCCGGACCGCGTCGTCCTGACCTGGCAGCCGGACGGCAGCGTCGCCACCGCCCCCGTCGACGAGCGTGCCGGCGCGATCCTCATCGCCCACGGCTTCGTCCAGGACCCGCAGAGCGGCATCTACCGCCTCAGCGGCGACGACACCAGGGCGCAGGCGCACGCCCTGCGCGAGATCGGCCCGCAGCTCGACGCGCTCGGCATCGGCACCGCCCTCCAGCACCCCGCAGGCCGCACCGCGCCCACCTCCGCCCCAGCCTCCATGCCGCCCTCCCCGGCCGGCCCCCGCACGCCGGCCACCAGGGCTCGATGAAGCAGACGGAGCCCGACTTCTCGGTGCTGGAGTACATCACCATCACCAAGGACCTCCGCACCGGCCTGGTCGTCGCCATCGGCGGCACCGAGAAGGCGGCTTACATTCTCCAGCGAACCGGCGGCTTCCTCTCCGCTCCCGGACCGAGCGGGGACTACCACCGGCTTCCCCACGGCCTGCCCGTCGAGCACCAGCGCCTGAAGGCGACCGCCGCCTCGCACGCACTGCTCGCCGCCGGGCACAGCGTCCACCTCGACCCCGCCCTGAACGCGCTGACCGTGCCGGACAGCGAACACAACGCGGCCCTGCGCTTCCTCACCCAGCTCGCCGAGCGGGCCTCTGCCGCCAAGACCAGCAGTGCGGTGGCCGAGGTTCTGACCGAGATCGCCGCCCCGGTCAACGGGCTGCTGCCCCTCACCAGGGAAGTGGTCGTCCGGGCCTGGATCGCCGCCAGTGACCTCCAGGGGGCCGCCCCCGGCGAGGAACCCGAACCCCTCGCACGGCTCAGGGACACCGCGAACTCCATGAGCCAGGCCGCGGGCGTGATCCTCCACGCCCGCAACCACGCCGCCCGCGCTCCGCAACCGGCGGCCCCCACACCGCCGCCGAGCACCGCCCAGCCCTCGGCCTCCCGCCGCCGTTGAACCCGGAGAGAAACACATGGCCAACCTGGCCGACGAATACGGCACGGACGTCGAGATCTACATCAAGGCCCTGACGACCACCATCCACGCCGACACCCCCACCGGCGCCCCCGCCCAGCTCCACGACCTGCTGGAACAGCTCGGCCTCGAACGCCACGAATACCCCACGGGCGCGCCGCTGTACATCTGGCACACCGTGCCCGAACACCTCGGCGCCGACGAGCAGAAGCGCCTGGCGACCCGTGCCATCCCCGCCCTGCTCCTGGCCGGGTACGACGTCAACTGCACGCCCGACGTCTTCGACGAAGCCGCCTACCGACAAGCCGTGCATGACGCCCGCACCCGCGCAGCCCGCCCCGCCGCGCAGCATCCGGCACCGGCCGGCTCCCCCTCGCGCCCCGCACCGGCCCGGCGCACCCCGTAAGACCGCCCGGGCGGCCCCGGCACCCGGCGGGGGCCGCCCAACGCACCGCCCGATCCCCGGAGAAACCCGTAACAGCCCGCACACCCCCACCCATCAGCAACCGGCTCAAACCCCGACTCGCGACCGCCCTGTTCCGCCGCTACCTGCGCGCCTGCATCCCGACCGGCCCCGACCGCGCCTCCCCGCTGGCCGGCGCCCGCCCGGAGGCCGTCCTCGCCGAGACGCAGCGCGTCGGCCACCGCCACCACCACTGACCGCACCCCGCCCCGGAGGAGCATGTCCCACCCCGCCCCCTACCCGGTGAGACTGGCCGACGAGATCACCCGCCAGCTCGGCCAGCTCGCCGACCACCTCTCGCAGCTCCCCCCACCCCAGGCCGCGCAGGTCATCGCCCGCGTCCTCGACCCGGACGCCGGAGTCCTCGGCGGCGTCACCCACCTCGTCGCCACCGGCAGCGTGTTCGCCAAGGACCAGGCCGAACGAGGCGCCCTCCCGGCGGAAGTGTGGCTCGCCCTGGGCCGCGCCTCGAACGAACTGCACGACATCACCCTCGACCTGGACGAACACAAGGACACCCTGCAGCACGTCGGCACCCAGCCCGCCACCACCGCCGTGAAGCCCCCGGCACCCGCACCGCTCGTGGTCCGGCGGCACCGGTGAAGAAGAAGCAATGGCAGGGCTGGGGGTCAGGCGAGCAGGCCGAGCAGCACTACCTCGTCCAGCCCCGTGCCCTCGCCGGCGGCGGCGACGTCCGGCACGTCTCGGAGTTCCTGCGCGCCTCGGGCTGGCGGGACAAGTCCAAGACGGGCGGCCCTCTGCTCATGGAGAGCCCGGACCGCACCATCCGTGTCGCCTACGACCCCTACGTCCTTCCCGGCGGGTGGACCATCCACGGCCAAGCGGACGGCCCCAACGGCGAATGGGCGGCGCACCTGGGCCGGCAGACGCCGGTGGAGATCGTCGCCGGCCTGACCGACGCCCTCACCCGCCCCCGCTCCGCCCACGCCCCCAACGTCTGGGCACCGTTGCAGGAGCAGAACTGGCACACACGTTCCAAGGGCGAGCACTACACGGCGACCAGCCCCGACGGCACCGCGTGGATGCAGTACCACCACAGCCCCGACGGCACGGCGATGTGGTGGACCGGAGCGAAGGACCAGCAGGGAAACGGCTGGACGGCCAACTTCACGGCCAACACCCCGATGCACCTGGTACAAGCCCTCTCGGCCGAACTCGCCAATCCCGATCCCGTGATGCGCCCGCGCGGACGCGTCCCGCACAGCACACAGATCCGCACCTGGTCGGTCTCCGTCACACCCTCCCAGCTCAGTGCGTGGCAACAGGCCCGGATCACGGCCGCCCGCGCCGCCACCTGGGCCCAGGGCAGCGCCCGAAGCACCCGGCCACGCACCACCGCCCGTCCATATACCCACGCCGGCGGCGCCCGGACCCGCCGCTGACCCGCCGCCCCTGTCCCAAGGAGCCCGATGCCCGCACTCACCCCGGACACCATCCGCACCGCGACCGAGACCCTGTCGGACCTCACCGACTACCTGCGCGAGAACCCTGACCCCGTGGAAGCCCTCGTCCTCGTCGAACCCCTCCTCGACGAATACACGGGCCTGCCCGTCCAACTCGCCGACACCCTGCGCGCCCTCGCCCGCGCCGTACAGGACCACCCGGACACTCCGCGCACCGCGCAGGTCGATCTCCTGATCACCGAGTTGCGCACGGCCGCGTGGGAGCAGACCGACCAACACACCCTCCACTACGTGCTGGACGACCTCCGCGACCTGTATGGCAGCACCGCCGTGAACGGGCAGGGGGACGGCCGGTGCCCCTAAGCGAACGGCAGCTCGCCGCGTTCGCCGACAAGCACGCCGGGCAGGTCCCCTTCGACACCAGCCCCCGCCACCTCGCCGGCCCCGGGGATGCCCGCCACGTCACCCACGGCCTGGCCGCCGCCGGATGGAGCGCCGTCTCCGACCCTCTGAGTGCCGAGATCGTCCTGCGCAGCCCCGACCTGCGCCACCGCCTCCAGTTCGACCCGCAGTCCGCCACCTCCGCGTGGTGGCGGCTGCGGGCGGAGCCCACCGACACCGAGCCCGGCTGGTACGCCGAGTTCGGCGAACTCGTGCCCGCCGAGGTCCTCGCCGGCTTCACGGACGCCCTCATCGTCCCGCCGCCACAGCAGCCGGACCCGTGGCAACCAGTGACCTCGGCGGGGTGGCACCGCGACGCAGACGGCACAGCGCGCTCGCCAGACTCCATGTGTCACATCGAACTGCGCCCGTTGAGCGAATTCAGCGACCGGCCGTCCTGGCACGTCGAGACCCGTGAGCCCGGCCACGGAGAGTTCCACGGCCCGCGCATCTGGCACGCCTACTTCGACGAGCGCACTCCCGCCCATCTGGTCGGATCGTTCTTCACCGCACTGGCCGACCGTAGCCCGCTCCAGCGCGGCATGTACGACCGCACCGGCCACTACAGCGCCGTGCAGGAGCCCAGCCCACTGCGCCCACAGCAAGTGGTCGACGCCCACGCCACGCGCCTCAAGTCCCTCCGCGCACAGGCACGCTCCGCCCGCCGGCAGCAGACGAAACCCGCGACGACCCCGGCGAACGCCGGCCCAGCCCAGCCGGCCGCTCGCCGCTGAACCGACAGGACTCCACCTCATCTCCACCGACCACCACGCACACCGCGACTTCCTCCGTCACCTCGACGACTATCTGAGCGACAGCAGGAAGATCCTCGACGCCTGGGACGCCTACTCCGACGAGCACACCGACCTCGACGGCTGGCCCCACGACGACCACGCCTACGGCATGCGCGCGAGCCAGCGCGACGCCGACACCCACACCGCGTTCGAGCCGCTCCGCTACGGCGCCCGTCACCTGCTGGCCACCGCCGAGACACAGCTGGCCCAGCTGCCGGAGAACACGGTGCAGAGCCGCTGGGTCTACCAGTTGGGCGTCCTGCGCGACGCCCTCGACCGACTCGACGAACTGCACGAGCAGTGGCTGGCCACCCGAGACGCCCTCCCCGCCACCGCCAAACCCGGCACCGCCGACTTCGACGACGCCCTCGCCGAGCATCACGCCGAATCGTGGAGCTACCTCGATGACTGGGCCACTCACGGCAAGGCGCTCCGGGAGATCAACTCCGCCGCCCGCAAGGCCCGTTCGCCTCTGGCCCCCATACCGGTCACCGCAGCCGTCAGGCGGATTGCGGCACGGAAGTGAGCATGCCCCCGGCTCCCGAGACCGTCGAGGTCGACTTCATCGCACCGCGTCACCTCGCCGGCGGCGGTGATCCCGCCTGGATCACCGTCCCCCTCCACCGTGCCTGCGGCTGGAGTCACGGCAACGACCCCCTGATGCCGCGCGTCCTGCTCGCCAGCCCCGACCAGAAGGCCCTCCTGCGCCTGGAGCCCGACCCAGATGGACAGTGGTGGACCTTGAGCCACGCCGCGGAGCCGGACAGGCCCGCCTGGTACGCGAGCTTCGGCGCCCGTACCCCGGTCGAACTCATCGCCGCCGTCACCGACACCCTCACCGACCCCGCCTCAACAGCGAGCGCACCGTCCGACCCGTACGTACCGCTCCGGCAGATCGGCTGGTCCCCGTACGGCGACGACGGCCTCGTGTCGCCCGACAAGGCGGCGTACGTCGAGCGCCTGGGAACGCCGGATGATCCGGGAGCCTGGTTCGTCACCGTCACGCTCGGTCTGCATCAGAAGGTGTGGCAGGCCCGCTTCGGCGAGCACACTCCCGCGCGCCTGGTCACCGCGTTCACCGCCGCGCTCGCCGATCCGGCCCCCGTAGCGCGCACCGACAGCGTGCACAGTCTGCCGACCCACGACCCGAACGTCGTCACCCGCCGGACCACAGACGTGCTCGCCGTACTCGTAGCCGGGGCGCTGGAAGAACGCGTCCACACCCTCGCTGCCCGGCGCGCTGTACCGCCGCCCAAATCGATGCCCTCGGCGCCTTTGCCGGTCAAGAACGGCCGCAGCCGCTGATCCCTCCGTCCCCGCCCGGAAGCACGTAGCCCTTGCCCCCTTCCTCCTCCTCGAACAGTTCCACCGACGGGTACGACCTCGTTCTGCGCCTCCTCCTCGGCGTACTCGCGATCGTCGTCCCCCTCGCCCACCTCGCCTGGCTGTCGGGCAACATCACCGCCTACCTCACCGGAGCCGACTGGGCGCCGTACCAGCCGACCGCCGCCCTGCTCCACCCCGAGCAGGTCTGGCCCGGTACGGGAGAAACGTCCCTGCTGATCGGCGCCCGCATCGTGCCCGTCCTTCTGCTCCTGGCCCTCGGGGTGGCGGTCGGCGTCGTATGGGCCCGGCACAAGAGCCGCAGCGGCGGCCGGAAAAAGAAGATCACAGACATGGCCAAGGCTCGGGACATCGAGCCCTTGATGGCCAGGGCGATCACCGCCAAGGCCCGCTCCCTGCGGCCGAGTTTGCAGGGCACCAAGAACATCGATGCGAAGGACACCGGCATCCTCCTGGGCAACCTGCAGGGCACCAAGCACGAGGTGCGCATGGGGTTCGAGGACGTCGCCGTCGCGATCATGGCGCCCCGCTCCGGCAAGACGACCTCGCTCGCGATCCCCTCCATCCTGCACGCCCCCGGACCGGTGCTGCTCACTAGCAACAAGGCCGCCGGCGATGCCTTCACCACGGCCTACGAAGCGCGGGCGAAGGCGGGACAGGTGTGGACCATGGACCCGCAGCAGATCGCCCATGCTGCCCGCGAGATGTGGTGGAACCCCCTGGCCGGCGCGACCACCCTGGACGGCGCGAACCGGCTGGCCGGCCACTTCCTCGCCGCGAGCGTCGATGCGTCCCAGCAGGGCGACTTCTGGTCCAAGGCCGGCAGCAACATCCTGTCCCAGCTGCTCCTGGCCGCGGCTCTCGACGATCGGCCGATCACCGACATCATGCAGTGGCTCGCCTTCCCGGCCGACCGGACCCCGCTCGACATCCTCCGTGATCACGGTTTCGCCGCCGTCGCCGCACAGCTCAAGGGCACCGTCGAGGGACCGCCCGAGACCCGCGACGGCATCTACGAGACCGCCCGCCAGTACGCCGCCACGCTGCTCAACTCCGAGATCGCGGCCTGGGTGACGCCGCAGAAGGACGTCCCCGAATTCCAGCCGGCGCAGTTCGTCACCTCCACCGACACGCTCTTCCTGCTCAGCAAAGACGGAGGCGGCGGCGCCTCCGCGCTGATCGCGGCGTGCGCGGACTCGGTGATGCGCGCCGCGACCGCCCAGGCCGAGCGCGCCGGCGGACGGCTCGACCCGCCCATGCTGGCGATCCTCGACGAGGCCGCCAACGTGTGCAAGATCAGCGACTTGCCGGATCTGTACTCGCACCTCGGGTCGCGCGGGATCATCCCGATCACGATCCTGCAGTCCTACCGCCAGGGCCAGAAGGTCTGGGGTGACGCCGGCATGGACGCCATGTGGTCCGCCTCCACCGTGAAGGTCATCGGCAGCGGTATCGACGACCCCGACTTCGCCGACAAGCTCAGCCGCCTGATCGGCGACCACGATGTCGAGACCACCTCGACCTCACATTCAGAGTCCGGCAAGTCGACCTCTGTGTCGATGCGGCAGGAGCGGATCCTGCCCGCCGACGCGATCCGTGCCCTGCCCAAGGGCACCGCGCTGTGCTTCGCCACCGGCATGCGCGCCGCGATGCTCGACCTGCGTCCCTGGTACCTGGAGCCCGGCGCTGACGAGCTGTCTGCCGCCTCCGCCCGCGCGTCGAAGGCCATCACCGCCCGCGCCATCGCCAAGCACGCACCCCAGCAGGGCGACTACGGCACCGCCGCCTAACCGGGCTGCGCCTCACCCTCGGGTCGCTCTCACCGTCCCCAAATTCCCGGAGCAGCATGGCTCTGACCGACCACCACGACGTCTTCATCGGCTCGACCGGCGACGGATGGACCTTCGTCGTCCTCAACCGCCCTCTCCGCAACGCCGCCCACATCCTGACCGGGGCGGGATTCACCGCCCGCGAACACCAGGGCCGCACCCTCTTCCTCCTGCCGCCCGAGACTGCCGAGGACGCGCACGAGCGCGCCGGTGTCGCGGCCTACGGACTCATGGCCCACACCCTGGACCTCGTCGACCTGGCCTGGACCACACGCCAGCACGGCGCAACCCCGTCACGCGAGCCCGACGTGACCATCCGCTTCACCGACCACGCGGTCACCGCTACCGCGGCCACGGGCCAGGCCGACGCCATCCTCGTCCAGCACGGCTTCACACCAGCGGGGGCGAAGCGGCAGTACGCACTGCCACCCGGACTCGGTGAACGCGACGCACTCAGCGCCGTTGTCCGCGCCGAGGCCCACCTCTACGCCGACGGCATCAGCGTGCGCATCGACCTCGGCATCGCGACCACGCAGGACATCCCACCGGCACCATCCCGCCGCGGTGCCGCCCCCGCACCGCCGCCCACCACACCGGTCAAGCGGCGCAGCCGCTGACCACCGTCCGCTTTCCCCGGAGCACTGCACCATGCGCCAGATCGACCTGCAAGCCGAGATCACCCGCCTGCGGCAACTCGGCAGCGACTTCGAGGACTTGCACAGCGAGATCCGCTCGCTCGCCCTGACACCCGGCACCGACGCCCGCCAGCAGCTCACGGCGAAGATCGTGGACACGAACGAGCTGGTCCAACAGGCCATGTTCCGCCTCGCCGCCCTCGACGGCAGCCAGTACACCGCCGTACCCGGCAGCCGCCCGGCTCTGGAACTACTCGCCTCCGTCGTCTTGGCCGCCAGTATCGCCGCATCCGACCTGGCCTGCGCGCTGGAGGCCAATCCGCTGGAGGGCGCCCCCTTCCCCGGCCCGCCAGGCGCCCCGTTTCCCAGCTCGTCGGCCGATGACGCAGCTGTGCGCACGGCGCGGCACGCGGAGGCGGTCCCCGCCATGGCGGAGCACCTCGCGAACGCCGCCCACCAACTCGACCTGGCCTACACCGGCTGCTACTACCTCGCCAGCGGCATCACCCGGGACCTGAAGCAGCACGCCGGACAGAACCAGGCGACACCGGCGCCGAAGATCACGGACAGTCAGTACGCCGTCCTGGCCCGGCTGTCCGCAGGGGGTGGCACCCGTTACGTGATCAGCCGGTACGGCGTGCTCAAGGCCATCGACAAGGACCGGGCCACCGTGAACGTCGCCACCCTCAACGCCCTGATCAAACGAGGACTCGTCGCAGTAGACACCACGACGTCCCTGCACCAGGGCCAGCGCCTTCACGTCACCGCCGACGGCGAGCGTGCCCTCGCCCAGCACAAGCCCGCCACGACCCCCGCTCGAACAGCGGCCGTGACGCCTCCTGCGACCAAGCAGGCCGCCGTGGGACGCACGCGATGACCGGCTTCGCCCCGACGGACCGCGTCCTGGTCAGCCCCGTCTACCTGGCCGGCCCCGGCAACTCCACCGTGGTCTCCCGCCCGCTGCACGCAGCGGGCTGGGATGAGGCGCGCACGCCCGCCGGGCGGATGTTCTCCAGCCCCTGTCTGCGCGCACAGATCGCCGACCTTCCCGACGGCTGGACGATCTCCTACGCCCGCGAGCCGCTCGCCGTCCCCCGCTGGACCGCTCATTTCACCCGTGGCACCCCTGCCGAGATCGTCTCCGCCTTCACCACCACGCTCGTCCGCGGTCTGCCCGACGACCACCGTGACCATCGGCCCGGTGGTCCCCACCACACCCCTGCCGGCCCCGGCGATGTTCTGATCGCGCGCGGCTGGAGGGACGACCCCAACCCCCTCTTCCACTACCAGCACGCCCCGGACGGCCACGCCTACCTCCGCCTCAACCTCGGCGAGGCCGACTTCCACACCGAACTGGAAGGCGAGGCCGCTGCCGCCTGGACCCTGTACTCCCACGTCGAGGCCGCGGGCGGACCGCGCTGGTACGCCGACTTCACCAGCCGCACCCCCATGCACCTGATCACCGCCACCGCCGACGCCTTCTCCCGCCCGGACCCCGCACGCCGTAGGCCGCACGACCTCCCCGAGCGCCACCTGCCCTTCCTGACCATCCGCTCTGCGGCAGCCCGCACCCAAGCTCACGCTGCCGGCGCCACCGCCCGGTCATCGGCCAGCGCGGTACCCGTGGCCCCAACGCCGGCGCACATGCGCCTTGCCAACCCCGCACGAGCACGCCGCTGACCTTCCCGCGCGGCCTCTTCGGCACAGCGCAGGCCCCGCCCCACCTGGGCCGTTGAACGCCGACACCTGACGGCGGTCCGAAGCGCTCCGTCTCTTCCCCACCACTGGACTCCCCTGTGCCTGAACCCCGCCCCGACCCCGGCCTGCGCCGCACGCAGCGGGCCGGCCGTGACCGTAGCGATGACGATGTCCTCGTCGCCCCTGGCTACCTCGCCGGCAGTGCCTATTGCGGTGACGACGCCTTCGTCCCGCTGACCCATCACTACTGGCACGACATGAGTGACGAGATGGGCAACTTCTACGTCACGACCATGGGCAGCCAGCTCCGCGTCGCCTACGTCCCGGAAGCATCCGAACTGATGCCGGACGCCACCGCGTTGTGGCAGATCCGCTGCCGCACGGATCTGCACGCCCCACCGACGTGGACCGCGGCCTTCACCGACGAGACCCCGCCCGAGATCGTCGCCGCCGTCACCGCCGCCCTGGATGCCGACGTCACCGCGGGCCGATGGGACGACGAGCCCTACCGCGAGCGCGATGACCATCCGGAGATGGTGTGGGAGGTCCTGCGCGCCGCCCGCTGGCAGATCACCGTGGACGGCTGGCACATCACCGCGACCTCGCCCGACCGGCTGGCCCGCCTGGAATGCCGCCCTCCCTCCTCGTTCGGCGGGCACACAGTGGCCCGGGACGAGGCGTGGCGCGCGAGGATCCTTGCCGCCCCGGATGCGCGACGAGCGCTGTGCGAGGCCGACTTCCACAGCGCCACACCCGCCCACCTGGTCGCGGCCTTCGCCACGGCTCTGGCCGATCCGGCGCCGGTCTCCCGTGAACGCGCCTGCGTGCCGCGCGAGTGCCACGCCCACCTGCGCCCGCTGAAGCCGGACGCCCCCGCGGCGCCCCGGGCCGCGGCGGTGCCCACGCCGCGGGACCTCGCCCGTGCCCGGGCGGCTCGCGGTCCTGCACTGGCAACCGTCAGCGTTCCGCGCTGGTCAACCACCACACGGCCGCCCGCCGTTGCCGCCCCCGCCGTCAAGCCGGGCCCGCGCCGCTGAACATCTCCGCCGCCGGGATCCAGCGCGACACAGCCGCCGAAGGCCACCGCGCGCTCGCCCGCCACCAGCCCAGCCACAAGCGGCCCCTCGACGCCTCCTACGGCAGCGGCACCGCCCGGTTCTGGTACGAGCCGGTAACCGGCAGCGCATTCCCGTCCCGCGGCCCGAGCACGCCGCCGAAGGCGACAGCTGTGCGGCGCTGACTGCCCGCGCCCCTTCGGGGTCGCCTGCCCGGTATCCGCCCGCCCCCACTGCGGCGGCAAGCGCAGTGCGGTGCCGAACGGCCGGTTTCCACCGACCCGGCGCGGACGGCGAACGGCTGCCTCCTACTGATCCCCCCTTGGAGTTCTACCTGTGCGCAACCCGCCTTCTGCCACTGAGGTGTTGTCGGTCTCCGCCGCGGACGGCGCTCGCCTGTCCGTCTACCGCGACACCCCGGTGCGCCCGCGTCCCGGCGGCGCGACGGTCGTGCTGGTGCACGGGGCGTCCGTCACCGCGGACCTGTGGCGCGTCCACGCCCGGCACCTGACCGGCCTGGGCTTGACCGTCGTGCGCTACGACCAGCGCGCGCACGGTCACACCCCGCGCGGCCAGGCACCGCTGACGATCCGGCAGCTCGCCGACGACCTGCACCAGATCCTGACCCACCTCGTCCCCACGGGGCCGCTCGTGCTCGCCGGCCATTCCCTGGGCGCCCTCATCCTGCAGGAACTCGCCGCCCTGCACCCCCAACACCAGGCCCGCGTACGGGGCATGGTGCTGCTGTCGGCCACCGTACGCGGGGCGAGCGTGCTGCCCGGCCGCGGCCCGCGTGCCCTGCTTCTGGCCGCCGGACGCAGCCTGTTCGCCCTGACCTGCACCCACGCGCCCCAGGCTGTGGACTTCCTGCGGCACCGGCTGCCCACCACACACCCCTACAGCCTCGCGCCGCACCCCGACCGGCCGGCCGACGGGCCACCGCCGTGCCGCCACGGCATCCGCCACACCCACACCCGCGATCTCGCCGACCTGTGGCAGTGCCTTCGCCGCTACCAGCCGCGCGACGCCACCGTGCTCAACCAGTTCGGCGACCGGCTGCTGCTGATGGCCGGCGCCGACGACCGGCACATCCCCGCCGCCCACACCCAGCAGCTGGCCGCCCAACTCCCTGCCGCCCGCCTGGAGATCCTCCCCCGCACCACGCACGCGCTGCCCATCCGCCACCCCGCGCTCATCAGCGACCGCATCGCCCGCCTCGCCGCCGATCCGGGCCCCCACCCTCCTCACCCCCAGGACCGATCATTTCCGAACTCCCTGCCTTTCGGGCAATTTCACTAGGTGCCGGTATCCAGTCCAGCGCCATGCTCGCCCTCTCCGCAAAGGGCATACTCCCGAAGGTCGACTACGCAATTTTCGCCGACACGGGCTGGGAACCGAGAGCGGTTTATTCCCATCTCGACCGGCTGGAGCGTGAAATAGCCAGACCCGCAGGCATACCCGTTCTTCGCGTATCGTCCGGAAACATACGCGAGGATGCCCTGGACCCCGACCACAGGTTTGCGTCAATGCCGCTCTACGTCCTGAACAAGGACGGAAATCCGGGTATGACCAGGCGGCAATGTACCGGGGAATATAAAATTAAGCCGATCAAGAAAAAGGTTCGCGAAATACTCGGCTATCCCTATCCGACACGCGTCCCCAAGGGGATCTTCGTCGAGCAGTGGGTCGGAATTTCCACCGATGAATTCCACCGGGCCAAGGACGCCGACGTCAAGTACATGCGCAACCGGCACCCGCTCATCGACATGGGCTGGTCACGGTCCGACTGCGTCCGCTATCTGACGTCGCTCGGCCTGGCCGACACCCCGAAATCGAGCTGCCTCGGGTGCCCTTTCCACGGAAACGCCCAATGGCGCAATATCCGCGACAACTCCCCGGAGGAATGGGAGGACGTAGTGGAGTTCGACGCGGCCATCCGCAAGGGAAACGCCCGCGCCAACGCCACCGGCAACCGTCTGCTCGGCGAGGCGTTTCTCCACCGCTCCCGCGTCCCTCTCAGCGAAGCCCCGATCGATCACGTCACCGCAGCCGAATGGGCGGCGATGCAGCAAGAACTCACCGAGAGCGGACCGGACCTGGATGAGCTGGAGCAGGGCGTCGTCGACGGCTGTTCCCCGTGGGCCTGCCGCGGTGAAGTCGAGCCGGTACAGGACGACTTCGGACTGGCCTCTTGACCATCCTGGACCTGTTTGCGGGACCGGGGGGATGGAGCCACTCACTTAACGTCCTCGGCGTACGGGACGTGGGCCTGGAATGGGACGAGTGGGCCTGCAAAACCCGTGCGGCGGCAGGGCAGTTGACCATTCGCACCGACGTGGCGCTGTATCCCGTCTGGCCCTTCCTCGGCAAGACCGCCGGGCTCATCGCG
The DNA here is from genome assembly GCF_040295365.1 of Streptomyces sp. NPDC002838. Classification (NCBI taxonomy): domain Bacteria; kingdom Bacillati; phylum Actinomycetota; class Actinomycetes; order Kitasatosporales; family Streptomycetaceae; genus Streptomyces; species Streptomyces sp. NPDC002838. The sequence goes on from NZ_JBEOVF010000006.1 coordinate 174,646, forward strand.
AGCCCGCCCTGCCAGGCATGGTCCATGGCCGGCAAGCGCCTTGGCCTGGTGGACCAGCCCCTGGTCCACCAGGCGGTCGCCGACCTCGCCACCGGCCGCGACACCCGCAAGCAGCTCCTGGCCGCCTGCCGTGACGAGCGCTCCCTGCTGGCGGCCGAGCCGATGCGCTACCTGCATGCCCTCAACACGGTCGGCGAACCGGAGTGGGTGGCCATGGAGGAGGTCCCCGACGTGCTGCCGCTGTGGCGCCAGTACGCGGCCGTCCTGCGCGGCTGGGGGTTCTCGGTCTGGTACGGGATCCTCAATGCCGCCGACTTCGGCGTTCCGCAGACGCGGAGGCGGGCGATTCTGCTCGCCTCCCGGGTCCGTACGGCACAGCCTCCAACGCCGACGCACTCCCAAGTCGCTGAGCCCGAATCGCTGTTCGGTCCGGGCCGCGCCCGCTGGGTGAGCATGGCTGAGGCGCTCGGGTGGGGCGCGACCGACCGGCCTGTCCCCACCGTTTGCGCCGGCGGCGGACCCGGCGGCGGGCCCGAGCCTTTCCCTTCGGGCTCCCGAAAGACGCTGTCCGATGCCCGGGAGCGCGGCACCTGGATGCCGCGACCGGACGGAGTGGTTCTGCAGTCCCGCCGCGAAGGTGCAGGGTGGGCGGCGCGGCGCGGCACCAACCGTGCCGCCAGCGCTCCGGCGCCGACGTTCACCGCCGAGGCCCACCGTTGGTCTTGGTCGCTGCGCAGCAACAACCAGGCCAACGCCACCGTCCGGTCCATCGAGGAGCCGGCGGGAACGCTGTTTTTCGGACACCGCGCGAACGAGTGCACGTGGGTCGCAGAACCGGCCGCTGCGCCGACACAGGACACGGAGGCCCCCGCTGTGCCGGAGCCGATCCGGATCACCGCCCGCGAGGCGGGCCTGCTGCAGACCTTCCCCGCCGGCTACCCCTGGGCCGGCAACAAGGGCCAGGTCTTCGGCCAGATCGGCAACGCGGTCCCACCGTTGCTCGCTGGCCACCTCCTCGCCCCGCACCTCGGCGTCACCCTCGACCCCGACGATTTCACCTTGGCTGCCTGATGCCCCACGGCCCCGAACCCGACGAAGACGACCTGCCCGACACGCATCCGCCGCAGCCCGTGCGCTACGCCGAGCAGGCCCTCCTCGGTGCCCTCCTCCTCGACCCGCATCGGCTCGGCGACGTGACCGGGATTACCGCCGACTCGTTCTCCACCGCCGCGCACGCCGCTCTGTTCGCCGCGATCAGCACCCTGCCCCCGCCCGATCCGGCCGAGCACGCGAAGAACACCAAGTGGCTCGACCAGGTGCTCGCCGCCGGCCGCGAGCAGGCGCGCGGACTGTCCGTCTCATACCTGCACACCCTCATCCAGATCTGCCCCTGGCCCCGCCACGCGCCGGCCTACGCGCGCATGGTCGAGGCCGAACACGCCCGCCGCCGTCTGCAGGCCGCCGCGGAACGCCTCGTCCAGACCGTCCACGATGTCTCCCTCCCGCACCCTGTCCAGACGGTGCTCGCCGAGGCCGACGCGCTCGCCGCGGTCGTGGACGACATCGCGAGCCGCTTCCCGCCGCGCGCCGGCGTCCTGCCCCGCACCACGGCACCGCCGCGGACCATCGCGCCCGACTACACCGAGGCGGTCGAGGAGGAGCAGCTGCTGCTCGCGACCGCCACCGCGCACCCCACAGATACCGAGTCCGTCCGGTGGCTGCTCCCCGAGGACTTCAACCGGCCGCTGCACGCCGGGCTGTGGCAGTGCCTGACCACCCTCGCTCGCCGCCGCGAGCCCGTCGACCCCGTCACCGTTCTGTGGGAAGCCCAGCAGCGCGGTCTGTTGGACGACGGAAGTGAACCGGGTGAGGTGCTCCGCCTGCTGGCCGAACCGGCTGGGTCCGTGGAGCACTGGGGCGAGCGGGCCCTGCAGCGTTCCCTCCTGGCCACCGCAGAGCACACCGGCCGGCAGATCGAGGCGTACGCCGGCGACCTGGCGAACACACCGTTCCAGCTCGTCGTCGGCGCCCGCCGCTCCCTCGCCGACATCGGCGCCGTCCGCACCCGCTGGCAGCACGCCACCGGAACGGTCCCGCCGCAGCGACCGCGCCCGGCGCCCACCACCCGTGCCGGCCCGCCGACCACCACGCCCGCGCGCACCGCCCGCGCCGCGCGAGCAACCCGATAGCCCCGCATACGCCGGTGGCCGGACCCGAAGGCCCGGCCACCGGCAGAAGAGACGACACCCCAACGTGACTCCCCCCATCGACGCCCACGTCCGCCTCGACAGCCACCCCACCCATCCCAGCGCCGTGACCGCCGTCCTGACCGGCGCCCAGGCCCACGTTGCCCACCTGGGCCTGGAGGCTGCCGACTGGACTGTCGTCGCTGACAACGTGCTGGTCCTGGTCCGCATCGACCATGAGGAGCCCTACTGGGCGCAGGACGCGGCCAAGCACCTGTCCGCCGAAGGCATCGCCGTCGAGATCACCCCTCGGCTCCGGGAGGCCATTGACGAAGAATGGACCTGGGCCAACTACCCGATGCCCTGGTGCACCCGCAGCGAAATCCGCGAGGTCTCCAACGAGGCCCAGAAGATCCACGACGACATCCGCCACGGCCAGCTCCTCATCCACGCCCACGCCTACGACCGCCACACCACCGTCGCGGTCGGCACCTACCTCGGCCGCAACGGCAAGTCCGTCTACCTCCACGGCGAGGACCACCTGCGCCAGGTCGCCGACACCTTCGACTCACCCGCTCAGGCCCTGCTCGCCTTCGAAAAGGTCCACGGCGCCGAGATGCACCCCGGACCGGCGCCCCTGACCGACACCGAACGCGCCGCCGCCGAAGCCCGCACCCCACTCGCCCTCACCGCAGCCACGACCGAACCGGCCCGCCCGGAGCCGGAAACCGTCCCGGCCTACCTGGCCGATACCGGCGACCACGACGCCCTCCTCAACACCTTCCTCGACGCACACGGCGACTGGGAGAAGTGGCGGACCTGGTCGGACGAGACAACCCACGCCATCCACGAATCACAGACCCTGCGCATCGAACGCGTCCACGAAACCCCCGCCCACGAAACCGCGTGGACCGTAGCCGCCTACGAGACTCCCGTCTCCGACCGCATGTGGGTCCTCACCGCGACCGGCGCCACCCCCGCCCCGGTGCTGCAGGAGTTGCTGGACCACCTCGCCGACGGCGACGGCTGGGACACGGTCATCGGCGCCCCGGTGGACGAGAAGATGGTCACCGCGGCCACGCAGCCCCTCTCCGACGCCGGATGGAAGCACACCGTGGACGGGCGATGGATCCGCTGGACATCCCCCACCGGGGACGCAGGCGTCCAGTTCGACGCCTTCACCGCACAGCACCCGAGCCAGAACCTGGCCACCTGGACCGTCTGGGCCGGTCCCGATCCTGACAGGCCCACCTGGACCATCACCGCGTCCCCGCACACCCCGAGTTCGCTGCTGGCCGATCTCTCCGAAACCCTCGCCCACGAAACCGGCCTTCGCCGCCCGCAGACCGCGGGCCCCGAACGCAGGACGACCCTCTTCACCAGCCCACCGGCCGCTCCGGCGGTCACGGCCGGTCCCGCTGCCAGCCGTTCACGCTGATCATCGGCACGCGAGAGCGGGGCAACATAGCGCGGGATCGCCGGTTAGCCAAACCGGCGATCCCGCGCACCATTGATAGTCCACCGCCACGCCCTGCCCGCACGTCGAAAGGCACCACCCGACGACCACAGAGCAGCCACGAAGCAAGCACAGCCAAGAGGCCCACAGGCGATCACGCCGCTGCGTAGCTCGCCCGGAACAGATCCTGCGCCCGCTCCACGTCCTTCGGCGTACGGAGCTGCACCTCCAGATCACCCGTCCCGTGGTGACCGAGACCCGACACGTCCCGGGTGAACCCCGGCACGAGGTCGACGTCCTTCGGGTCGACCTTCAGGTAGACCAGCAACTTGCTCCGCTGCGGCGGACACAGGCAGGCGAAGTTCCGCAGACGCTGATACGCCCGGTACTGCTTGCGCTCAACACGGTTCACACCGTCCCCGAGCCCGAGCAGTGCCTCGTCGACCGCGCCCGCCAGCTCCATCATCGACGCGCCCTGGATGTCAGCTGTTGCCCGAGCAACCGCCTGGCGACGCGCCCGGCGGGCCACCTGCATGCCGCCGCTCACGGACGCCACGGTCTCAAGCCCGAGCAGGTCGCTGCCGAAGAATCGGTAGCGGACCAAGTCGATCGAGCGTCGGTGCTCGCGAACGGCATGCACGTCGTAGCGCGTGAAGTCACCAGCGATACAGATCAGGCGCGGGCCGCTCCACAGCACCTGGGACGCGGCCGTCACCCCGAGCCGGTCGCGGACCAGGCGCTCGAACTCGGCCCGGTGGTCCATCAACCACGCCAGGTAGAACAGGCCCTGGTTGATGACGCCGGCATCGACGCCGCGCTTGTACTCGACGATCACCGGCGCCCCGTTCTCGTCGAGCCCCAGCGAGTCGATCCGTCCGCCGTTGACACAGTCGATGACGTACTCGCTCGCCAGGAACCGCACGCCCAGCATCGTCTCCATGTGCGCCTCGATGAGGCCCTGCACATCCGCCTCGACCTCAGCAAGACGCGGCTTGACCTCGGTCACGCCGCTATTTGTCGTGTAGAACAGCTTCAGGCTCGACACCTTCCCCTCCTCGGCTCGAAGATCGAGAACGTCGAGGAAGGGCAGGACTATTTCCGCCATGGCCTTCAAGCGAGTGAAGATCGTGTGAGCAGCCACTCCCGGGCACCGAGGCGCACCGTGATTGGGGTCGGCCGCCACAGCAACGCCACGACCGAAATGGGGCTGTACAAGGAGATCAGCACCGGCCCAGCACGGGACGGGTTTCCTGAGGTGATCACAGGTGCCTCCAGGTCAGCACACAGTCAGCACGGGTACAGCGAGAGCCCCGGATCATTCCGGGGCTCTAAAGCTGTGATCTGCATGTTTGTCGTCAGGAACGATCGCTGCTAAGTCAGCGTCTCAAATACCGTCCGCACATACGTGCCACACTGCCAGATTCGACGAGACCTCAGGGAGCTACCGCCGAACATGCACACCACCGCATCCGACTCGCTCGCCTCCCTCTGGGACGAGGTCTTCGGCCACCAGCCCGACCCCGACCTGTGGGTGGTGATCGCGACCCTCGTCGCCGCGCTCGCCGTGGTCGTCCCGCACAACTTCTGGCGCATCTCGCGCAACGCCATCACCATCGCCCACGAGGGAGGCCACGGCCTGGTCGCGCTGCTCACCGGCCGCACCCTCACCGGCATACGGCTGCACTCGGACACCAGCGGCCTGACCGTCAGCCGCGGCAAGCCCCACGGCCTCGGCATGATCCTCACCGCGTCCGCCGGCTACACCGCTCCCCCGCTCCTCGGCCTGGGCGGCGCCGCCCTGCTCGCCGCCGGCCACATCACGCTGCTGCTGTGGGCGGCGACCATCCTCCTGGTGGCCATGCTGGTGATGATCCGCAACGCGTACGGCGCCCTGACGGTGGTCATCACCGGAGGCACGTTCGTGGCGGTGTCCTGGCTGACGGGACCGCAGGTGCAGGCGGCGTTCGCGTATGTGGTGGTGTGGTTCCTGCTGACCGGCGGGGTACGCCCGGCGTTCGAGCTCCAGGCGAAGCGGGCGCGAGGCGGAGCGGGCGACTCGGACGCGGACCAGCTGTCGCGGCTGACGCATGCGCCGGCGGGGCTTTGGCTGTTTCTGTTCCATGCCGTTTCGCTCTGCTCATTGATAGGCGGCGGCCGCTGGCTCTTGGGGATGTGAAGCGCCCCTTCAGGGGCGCGGGGCTGTGTCGATATGCGGCTCCGCCGCGGGGCGCGACCAGCCACAACGCTCCTGCACCCGAACGACGGCCTCCTTATAGAGTGGGCCCATGGCCCAGAACCCCGCACACACCGCCCTCTGGCCCGCCCCGCACGCGAGCGGAGCCGTCGACGCGACGGTCCACGTGCCCGGGTCCAAGTCGGTCACCAACCGCGCCCTGGTGCTGGCCGCCCTCGCCTCCGAGCCCGGCTGGCTGCGCCGCCCGCTGCGCTCCCGCGACACCCTGCTGATGGCGGGCGCCCTGCGGGCGATGGGCGTGGAGATCGAGGAGACGGTGTCGTCCAGTTCCTCCGTCGTGGGCGGCCAGGACAGCGCGGGAGAGGCCTGGCGCGTGCTCCCGACCGGCCTGCACGGCCCGGCCACGGTCGACGTCGGCAACGCCGGCACGGTGATGCGCTTCCTGCCGCCGGTCGCCGCGCTCGCCGACGGCCCCATTCGCTTCGACGGCGACCCGAGGTCGTACGAGCGTCCCCTGAACGGCGTGATCGACGCCCTGCGCGTCCTGGGTGCCCGCATCGACGACGACGGCCGCGGCGCGCTGCCACTGACGGTGCACGGCGGCGGGGCGCTGGACGGCGGCCAGGTGGAGATCGACGCGTCCTCGTCGTCGCAGTTCGTGTCGGCCCTGCTCCTGTCCGGCCCCCGCTTCAACCAGGGCGTCGAGGTCCGCCACACCGGCTCCACGCTGCCCTCCATGCCGCACATCCGGATGACCGTCGACATGCTGCGCTCGGTCGGCGCCCAGGTCGACACCCCGGAGTCGGGCGGCGAGCCGAACGTCTGGCGGGTCACGCCGGGCGCCCTGCTCGGCCGCGACCTGACCATCGAGCCGGACCTGTCCAACGCCCAGCCGTTCCTGGCGGCGGCCCTGGTGACCGGCGGCCGGGTCGTCGTCCCGGACTGGCCGGCCCGTACCACCCAGCCCGGTGACCGGCTGCGCGAGATCTTCACCGAAATGGGCGGATCCTGCGAACTCACCGAATACGGCCTGGTGTTCACCGGCTCGGGCTCCGTGCACGGCATCGACGTGGACCTGGGCGACGTGGGTGAACTGACCCCCGGCATCGCCGCGGTCGCCGCCCTCGCGGACTCCCCCTCCACTCTCCGCGGCGTGGCGCATCTGCGCCTGCACGAGACGGACCGCCTGGCCGCGCTCACCAAGGAGATCAACGAGCTCGGCGGCGACGTCACGGAGACCGCCGACGGCCTGCACATCCGCCCGCGCCCGCTGCACGGCGGGATCTTCCACACGTACGAGGACCACCGGATGGCGACGGCCGGCGCGATCATCGGCCTGGTGGTCGAGGGCGTGCAGATCGAGAACGTGGCGACGACGGCGAAGACCCTCCCGGACTTCCCCGACCTGTGGACCGGGATGCTGCGTGGCGCGGAGACCCAGGGATAAGGTCATGCGCCGCTACGGCAAGCACACCGACGAGGACGACATCCGCTCCCGCCCGAACCGCAAGGGCAACCGGCCCCGTACGAACATCCGGCCCAAGCACGAGGACGCGGCCGAGGGCATGGTCCTCACCGTCGACCGGGGCCGGCTGACGTGCCTCGTCGAGGGCCGGATCGTGATGGCGATGAAGGCCCGCGAGCTCGGCCGCAAGGCGGCGATCGTGGGCGACCGGGTGGCGCTGGTCGGCGACATGTCCGGCCAGAAGGACACGCTCGCCAGGATCGTCCGCATCGAGGAGCGCACGTCGGTGCTGCGCCGTACCGCGGACGACGACGACCCGTACGAGCGCGTGGTGGTCGCCAACGCCGACCAACTCGCCATCGTCACGGCCCTGGCCGATCCGGAGCCCCGCCCCCGCTTGATCGACCGCTGCCTGGTGGCGGCGTTCGACGGCGGCCTGGAACCCCTGCTGGTCATGACGAAGTCGGACCTGGCCCCGCCGGACAAGCTGCTGGAGCTGTACGGCGATCTGGACATCCCGTACGTGGTGACGAGCCGCGAGGAGCTGGAGAGCGGGGCGGCGGTGGCCCGGGTGCGCGAGCAGCTCGACGGCAAGATCACCGCCTTCGTCGGTCACTCGGGCGTCGGCAAGACGACCCTGGTCAACGCGCTGGTACCCCTGGAACAGCGCCGTTTGACGGGACACGTCAACGCGGTGACGGGCCGCGGCCGTCACACCACGACCTCGGCGCTGGCCCTGCCGCTGGCGGGCGACGGGGGGTGGGTGGTCGACACCCCGGGCGTACGGTCGTTCGGCCTGCACCACGTGGACCCGTCCCGGGTGATCCACGCCTTCCCCGACCTGGTGCCCGGCACGCAGAACTGCCCCCGTGCGTGCAGCCACGACGAGCAGGACTGCGCGCTGGACCAGTGGGTGGCCGACGGCCACGCGGACCCGGCCCGCCTCTACTCGCTGCGCCGGCTCCTGTCGACGAGGGAGCGGAAGGAAGGCGACTGAGGAAGGGTGCCGGGGAGGCGTCCGGGGAAGGCTGCTGACCTTCGCGTTGTTTGTCTTGACGTACGTCCGGTAAGGGCATAATCGCACCGAGCCCGGATCGAAGCCTGAGCAAAGCCTGATGAAGCGGTCACAAACGCTGGGACACGTGGACTTACGGGAGGACAGCACATGGCGTGGCTGCTGGTCATCGTGGCCGGGTTGCTCGAGACCGGTTTCGCCGTCTGTCTGAAGCTGTCGCACGGCTTCACCAGACTCTGGCCGACCGTCGCTTTCTGCGTCTTCGCGCTCGGCAGCTTCGGTCTGCTGACCCTGGCCCTGAAGAAGCTCGACGTGGGCCCGGCGTATGCCGTGTGGACCGGCATCGGCGCGGCGGGAACCGCGATCTACGGCATGGTCTTCCTCGGCGACCTCGTCTCGACCCTGAAGATCGTCTCGATCAGCCTGGTGATCATCGGCGTGATCGGACTCCAGCTGTCGGGTTCCGCCCACTGAGCCGTCAGCCGGTCAACTGGCGGTGGAGCGCGCTCCGTACGAGATCCGCCACGCCGCCCTCGCCGGGCGGGGCCGCCACGCAGGACAGGGCGAGGCGGACGACGAGTTCGCAGGAGCGGGCCAGTTCGGCGATGTCCGACTTGGCCGCGCCGGGACCGGAGAGAACCGCCACGGCCCGATCACGCACCAGGGCCACGAAGTCGCCGGGTGACGGCAGCGGGCCGTCCGCCCGGCGCTGCGCGGGGACAGCCGAGGAGGATGGCACGGCCTTCAGCGTCGGTGAGGGCAGGCGCTCGCTCCAGCAGCCGGTGAGCATGGCTCGGACAAGGGCGTTCTCACGGGCCGTCGAGGCCGTCCACTCGGCGGTCGCGGTCAGCCGCTCCCGGACGTCGCCGTGCGCGGTCAGCGCCCGCTCGACGCCGGTGAGATACCCGTCAGCTTCCCTCCTGACCAGGGCCCGGGCCAGCCCTTCCTTACTCCCGAACTCGTTGTACAGCGTCTGCCGGGACACTCCGGCCGCCGCGGCCACGTCCACCATCCGCACAGCGGACCACGGCCGGCGCGCCAGCGCCGTGTAAGCGGCATCCAGCAGGGACTCCCGCGCTGCAGGCATCATCGCCTCCCTGGGCGATCGGCTCTGCGCCCCAGATTTGACGCGCACAGAGGCACTGTCAAGGGTTCGCGGCGGCACCCGGGGGCGCGCACTCCCCCTTCGCAAGCCACAAACAACAACCACCACCAAGCCGCGACGAGCCGCCACCGTCAGTCTGCGGGCAGCCGCTGCCGTCAGGCTGCGGGCAGCCGCCCCCGCCCCACCGTCAGCCTGCGGGCAGTCGTGCCGCTGGGGCGGCACGGGTGGGCGCAGGCGGCACCCCGTAGCGCCGGGCCGCGCGACCCACCCCCGCCCAGCCCCCACGCCGGGCGACTGAAAACGCGGGTGCCTGGACAAACCCCGGGCACCAACCCCGCACACCCCTCCCCAAGGCCCCCTGTAGCCCCGTACCAGCAACGACAGATACCGTTCGCTACATGCCCGACTACCTCGACGACCTCCGCTTCGCCCACGTCCTCGCGGACGCGGCAGACGCGGCCACCATGGCCCGCTTCAAGGCCCTAGACCTCAAGGTCGAAACGAAGCCGGACATGACCCCGGTCAGCGAAGCGGACAAGGCCGCGGAAGAACTCATCCGCGGTCAACTCGGGCGCGCCCGCCCCCGCGACGCGATCCTCGGCGAGGAGTACGGCATCCAGGGCACCGGCCCCCGCCGCTGGGTCGTCGACCCGATCGACGGCACCAAGAACTACGTACGCGGCGTCCCCGTCTGGGCCACCCTCATCTCCCTCATGGAGGCGGGCGACACCGGCTTCGAGCCCGTCGTCGGCGTCGTCTCCGCCCCCGCCCTCGGCCGCCGCTGGTGGGCCGCGAAGGGCCACGGCGCCTTCACCGGCCGCAGCCTCAGCTCGGCCTCCCGCCTGCATGTCTCCCGTGTCTCGAAGCTCACGGACGCCTCCTTCGCGTACTCCTCGCTCAGCGGCTGGGAGGAACAGGGCAGGCTGGACGGCTTCCTGGACCTGACCCGCGAAGTGTGGCGCACCCGCGCGTACGGCGACTTCTGGCCGTACATGCTGGTCGCCGAGGGCGCCGTCGACATCTGCGCCGAGCCGGAGCTCTCCCTGTGGGACATGGCCGCGAACGCGATCGTCGTGACGGAGGCCGGCGGCACCTTCACCGGTCTCGACGGCCGCCCGGGCCCGCACAGCGGCAACGCGGCCGCCTCGAACGGCCTGCTCCACGACGAGCTGCTGGGATATCTCAACCAGCGCTACTGAGATAAACAGAAGAGCGTCTGCGCTCTCAACCGACCGCACGCGCCCTCTTGTTGACCTCCGTTTTACCTGCCACTCTGAGAGCACCCTCATTTGTGAACTTGTGAATCCTTGAACTAACGGACGCCGGAATCGGGGAGTTCGGAGCCCGACAGTCCCAGAGCCCGACAGTCCGAGAGTCCGAAGTCCGAGAGTCCGGGGATTCGTAGGAGGTGCCTCCAACGCATGCTCGTCCGCGACGCCATGAGCACGGTGGTCCTCACCATCGGCCCCACCCACACCCTCCGCCAGGCCGCCGCCCTGATGTCCGCCCGCCGGATCGGCGCGGCCATCGTCCTCGACCCCGACGCCGGCGGCATCGGCATTCTCACCGAACGCGACGTACTCAACTCCGTGGGCCAGGGCCAGAGCCCGGACACGGAACCCGTCCACGCCCACACCACCACCGACGTCGTCTTCGCCGCTCCGGCCTGGACCCTGGAGGAGGCGGCCCACGCCATGGCGCACGGCGGCTTCCGCCACCTCATCGTCCTCGACCACGGCGAGCCCGTCGGCATCGTCTCGGTCCGCGACATCATCCGCTGCTGGGCTCCGGCCCGACAGCACGCACCGGCCTGAACACACCGACCTGAACACACCGGCGGGCCGGATCCCCTGCCCAGGGAATCCGGCCCGCCGAGATATGACCCGCCGAGACCCGATCAGACGAGGTCGAACCGGTCCAGGTTCATCACCTTGTCCCACGCGGCGACGAAGTCCTTCACGAACTTCTCCTTGGCGTCGTCGCTCGCGTAGACCTCCGCGAGCGCGCGCAGCTCGGAGTTCGAGCCGAAGACCAGGTCGGCACGGCTGCCGGCCCACTTCAGCTCGCCCGTGTCGGCGTCGCGACCCTCGAACGTGGTCTGGTCCTCGGACGTCGACTTCCACGTCGTGCCCAGGTCGAGCAGGTTGACGAAGAAGTCGTTGGTCAGGGACCCGGGCGTCTTGGTGAGGACGCCGAGCTGCGACTGCTGGTGGTTGGCGCCCAGGACGCGCAGACCACCGACCAGGGCCGTCATCTCGGGGGCGCTCAGGGTCAGCAGGTTCGCCTTGTCGAGCAGCAGGTGCTCGGCCGGCAGACGGTTGCCCTTGCCGAGGTAGTTGCGGAACCCGTCGGCGGTCGGCTCGAGCGCGGCGAAGGACTCCGCGTCGGTGTGCTCCTCGGTCGCGTCGACGCGGCCCGGGGTGAAGGGCACCTCGATGTCGAAGCCGGCGTCCTTGGCGGCCCGCTCCACGCCCACGCAGCCACCGAGGACGATCAGGTCGGCCAGGGAGACCTTCCTGGCGCCGGAGTTGAACTCCTGCTGGATGCTCTCCAGCGTGCGCAGGACCGTCGCGAGCTGCTCGGGGTCGTTGACCTCCCAGCCGCGCTGCGGCTCGAGGCGGATGCGCGCGCCGTTGGCGCCGCCGCGCTTGTCGCTGCCGCGGAAGGTCGAGGCCGACGCCCACGCGGTGCTGACCAGCTCCGAGACGCTCAGGCCCGAGTCGAGGAGCTTGGCCTTGAGGGCCGCGATGTCCGCGGCGCCGATGACCTCACCCTCGGACTCCGGCAGCGGGTCCTGCCACAGCAGGGTCTCCTCCGGGACCTCCGGGCCGAGGTACAGCGACTTCGGGCCCATGTCGCGGTGGGTCAGCTTGTACCAGGCCCGGGCGAAGGCGTCCGCGAACTCCTCGGGGTTCTCGTAGAAGCGGCGGGAGATCGGCTCGTAGATCGGGTCGAAGCGCAGCGACAGGTCGGTGGTGAGCATCATCGGGCGACGCTTCTTCGACGGGTCGTGCGCGTCGGGGACGATCTCCGGGGCGTCCTTCGCCACCCACTGGTGGGCGCCGGCCGGGCTCTGCGTGAGCTCGTACTCGTACTCGAAGAGGTTCTTGAAGAACCCGTTGCTCCACTGGGTCGGCGTGGTGGTCCAGGTGACCTCCAGGCCGGAGGTGATGGCGTCCGCGCCCTTGCCGGTGCCGTAGGTGCTCTTCCAGCCGAGGCCCTGCTCCTCCATCGAGGCGGCCTCGGGGTCGTTGCCCACGTGGTCCGCCGGGCCGGCGCCGTGGGTCTTGCCGAAGGTGTGACCGCCCGCGATCAGGGCGACCGTCTCCTCGTCGTTCATCGCCATCCGGCGGAACGTCTCGCGGATGTCACGGGCCGCCGCGATCGGGTCCGGGTTGCCGTTCGGGCCCTCCGGGTTGACGTAGATGAGGCCCATCTGGACCGCGCCGAGGGGGTTCTCCAGCTCGCGGTCGCCGGTGTAGCGCTTGTCGTCGAGCCAGGTGGTCTCGGGACCCCAGTAGACGTCCTCCTCCGGCTCCCAGACGTCCTCGCGGCCGCCGCCGAAGCCGAAGGTCTCGAAGCCCATCTGCTCCAGGGCGACGTTGCCCGTGAGGATCATGAGGTCGGCCCAGGAGATGTTCTGGCCGTACTTCTTCTTGACCGGCCACAGCAGACGGCGCGCCTTGTCCAGGTTGCCGTTGTCCGGCCAGCTGTTGAGGGGCGCGAAACGCTGCTGCCCGGCCCCGGCGCCGCCGCGGCCGTCGCTGATGCGGTAGGTGCCGGCGCTGTGCCACGCCATACGGATCATCAGCGGGCCGTAGTTGCCGAAGTCGGCCGGCCACCAGTCCTGCGAGGTGGTCAGCACCTCGGCGATGTCCTGTTTCACGGCCTCGAGGTCGAGGGCCTTGAACGCCTCGGCGTAGTCGAACTCCTCACCGAGGGGGTTGGCCACGGCGGGGTTCTTGGCGAGGATCTTCACATTGAGTCGCTCCGGCCACCACTGGCGGTTTCCACCGCCCTGGGTGGGGTGCAGGGCGCGACCGTGCGCGACGGGGCAGCCGCCCGCCTCCTCCGGCTTCTCGTCGGTGACGATCGCGTCATGGTTCTCAGTCATGGGAATCCTTCGGGATTAGGCGGATCACGGTGCTCAGGAACTGCGGGCGGTGGAACGGTGGGGGCGCGGACCCCGATGGATGACCGCGGCGTCGTCGTTCGAGAAGCCCTGGCCATGGGACACCGTCGGGCAGGGGGCCTCGCCGACCGGCTTTCGTCGCCCGCAGGCCGGCACCGCGCAGCTCCTCGACGGTCGTCGGAGCCTGGGATTCGCTCATGGTGCCCACGTTACTGCTGCCTGTTCCTGTCGCCTTGGCCAAAGCCGATCTCGATCCTACAATGGACAATGTCTAAGTCAAGCTATGCTCCAAAGTCACATTCGTTCGGGATCTGGTTCCCCTGCTGTTAGGCTGGTCTTTATGAGTGACCTTCTGGAACGACTGCGCGGCCGCGGCTGGCGGATGACCGCGCAGCGGCGCGTTGTGGCCGAGGTCCTCGACGGCGATCACGTCCACCTGACGGCCGACGAGGTCCACGCGCGGGCCGTCGCCAAACTGCCGGAGATCTCCCGGGCGACCGTCTACAACACGCTGGGCGAGCTGGTCTCCCTCGGCGAGGTGCTCGAGGTCGCCACCGACAAGCGCGCCAAGCGGTACGACCCCAACGCCCACCGGCCGCACCACCACCTGGTGTGCGCCCAGTGCGGCGCGATCCGGGACGTCCACCCGAGCGGCAACCCGCTGGCCGACCTCCCCGACTCGGAGCGCTTCGGCTTCACGGTCTCGGACGTCGAGGTGACGTACCGCGGCGTCTGCCCGAACTGCGCGGCGGCCTAGCACGGCCCGCGACACCCGCTGATGCCCCGGCACCCTCTTGGGAGCCGGGGCATTGTGCTGCGTACGCGGAGTCCATACGTCGTTCGGGCTTCCTGAATCTGACGGGCCGTCATATCGTCGTGCGGCACCCCCGCCCCGTACCGAACTCCGCGAGGAGCAACCGTGGGAGATCCGCACCCAAAACTCCACGCCACCGAACTGACCCGCACCTTCGGCCGCGCCCCGCACACCGTCGACGCCCTCGGCCCGCTCGACCTGACCGTCGCCCCGGGCGAGTTCGTCTGCCTCGTCGGCCCCTCCGGCTGCGGCAAGTCCACGCTGCTGCGCATAGCGGCGGGACTGCTCCGGCCGAGCACGGGCACGCTGGAGATCCGTACGACCAGCCCTCGCCCGGCCGCGATGATCTTCCAGGACTACGGCATCTACGACTGGAAGACGGTCCGGGCGAACGTCCGCTTCGGCCTGGACATCCAGCGCGTCCCGCGTCGCGTGGCCAACGCGCGGGCCGACGAGTGGCTGACCCGCATGGGCCTCGCCGACTTCGCCCACGCCTACCCGGCGACCCTCTCCGGCGGCATGCGCCAGCGAGTGGCGATAGCCCGCGCGCTGACGGTGGAGCCCGAACTCCTCCTCATGGACGAGCCGTTCGCCGCCCTGGACGCCCAACTCCGCATGATCCTCCAGGACGAGCTCCTGGAACTCACCCAGTCCACCCGCACCACCACCCTCTTCATCACCCACAGTCTGGAAGAGGCGATCGTCCTCGGCGACCGCGTCCTGGTGATGTCCGCCCGCCCGGGCCGGATCATCGCCGAACACCACCCGCCGTTCCCACGCCCGCGCACCGGCGACATTCGCTCCGCACCCGAGTTCACCTCCCTGAAGAGCGAGCTGTGGGACCTGCTGCGGAAGGAGGCGGTGCCGGCATGACCACGATCGCTCCCGACAAGGAGTCCCTCCTCGTACGCCGGCCCGGCCCTCAGGAACTCCACCCCGTACGCGCCCACCGCCGCCGACGCGCCCTGGAACTGTCCCTGGCCGCGGCGGTCCCCCTGCTGCTGATCCTGCTCTGGCAACTGGCCGCCACCCAGGCCTGGATCGACGACCGCGTCTACCCGGCGCCGTCCACGATCCTCGCCGACGGCTGGGACCGGGCCGCGGCCGGCGACCTCTGGCCGGACGTGTGGGCGACGCTGAAGCGCGTCCTGGCCGGCTACGCGATCGGCACGGCGGCGGGCTACGCGCTGGGCCTCCTGATGGGCTCCCTCTCCCTGGTACGGGCCGCCCTGGAACCCCTCCTGGACGCCCTGTACGTCGTACCGAAGCTGGCCCTGCTGCCGATCTTCCTGAACATGTTCGGCCTGGGCGAGGGACCGCAGGTGGCCCTGGTGGCGGCGACGGTCTTCTTCTTCGTCTGGATATCGACGATGTCGGCGGTGATGGCCATCCCTTCCGGCCACCGGGACGCGGGCCAGGTCTTCGGCGCCTCGCCGTGGCAGATGTTCCGCCACGTCCTGCTGCCGGCGTCGTTGCCGCAGGTCCTGGTGGGCGCGCGGATAGCGGCGGGCGTGGCCGTGCTGGTGATCGTCGCCTCGGAACAGATCGCCGCCACGAACGGCCTGGGCCACCTGATCTTCGACTCACGGGCGCTGTTCCAGAACGACGTGATGTTCGTCGGCATCGTCTGTGTCGCCGCCCTGGGGGTGCTCTTCTCCGAACTGGTGCGGATCGTGGGCCGACTGCTCACACCGTGGGCCCCGAGGGATCGAGGACGGGGGCAGTCATGAGGACGCGCTCCTACGGTGTCATGGGGATCGTCGCCGTACTGCTGACGTCGGCTGCCTGCTCGTCGCCGTCCGCAGGGGGCCCGGCGTCGAAGGCGGGCGCGCAGACCCGCACGGTCCGGCCGGTGGAAGGCTGCGGCGACACGTCCTGGACGGAGCCGGCGGACCGCTCCCCGAACCGCGGTCCGGCCCGCTGCCGCCCCGGAGCACCCGCCCCACAACCCCTGCCGGAAACCCGAAAACTGACGCTCGCGACGGGAACGCTGAGCGCGGAGTACGTGGCACCGCTGCAAGTTGCCCTTGACAAGGGAGAGTTCAAGAAGGAGAGCCTGGACGTCACTCTGAAGGTGCTCCCGACCCCGGACGCGCTCCCCCTCCTCGCCAAAGGAGACATCGACGCACTCTGGGCAGCCCCGGAGGCGGCCGTCATGAACGGCGTCCGCGGCGGCTTCGACATCAGCTGGGTGGCGGGGAACTTCTCGCCCGACCCGAGGTCGAGGAGCGGTCTGTGGGTGCGGCTGAAGGAGGGCGAGAGCGCCGACCGTGTCGCGATGGCCGGCCGCAAACTGGGCACCATGATCGGCAAGGGCTCGGTGATCGCGTATCCGATGGAAAGGGCGCTGGAGAAGCACGGTGGCGGCCTGGACGAGATCCAGTACCAGCAACTGGGCTCGGCCGACGTCCTCACGGCCCTGCGGAACGGCGGCGTCGACTCGGCCTGGCTCCTGGACCCGGTCTGGCGCAGGATCGACGGCGAGAAGGGCTACGCCTTCCTCGGCGGCCAGCCAATCGGCGAGCCCCTGGGCGGCATGCTGTACGGCCCGAGCCTGCTGAACGACGACGTGGACGCGGGGGTGGCCCTGCTCCGGGCCTACATCCGCACGGTGAACACGCACTTCGCAGGGGACTACAAGAAAGATGCGACCTTCGTCACATATTTGGCAAAGCTCCTGAAGGCGGACGAGGCGATCCTCAAGTCGACTCCGTCCCTCCGCATGGACTGGGAAATCCGCGCGGGCACGACGGACCGCCTGCAGTCCGCGTACGTCGCCCAGGGCGTGGCGGAGGGAGACCCGCTCCCGGAGTCGCAGACGGTGAACAGGTCCTTGTACGAGGAGGCGGTGGGCCACCGCCCCTGACGTGAACGCCTGAACGCACCGAGGGCCGGAACCCTTTCGGATTCCGGCCCTCGGCCTTCAGTAGCGGGGACAGGATTTGAACCTGCGACCTCTGGGTTATGAGCCCAGCGAGCTACCGAGCTGCTCCACCCCGCGTCGATGAATGCAACACTACGTGAAGGACGCGGACAGAAGCAAATCGATTACCTGCCCCGCATCAGCCCAGGTCAGGACGGTCCATCAGAGGCGGAGCCCTCAGGGGTGCGCATCCGAACGCACCCGCATCCAGAAACCGGCCCCGGGCCAGCAGCGCGTCAGGCCGACAGCTCTTGCCGAAGGGCGTCCCTCAACCGAGCCGCCCGCTCCGCAACCTCGCGCGGCCCCAGGGACACTGCCCGATCCGCCCACCGCTGCCCCTCGGCCAGCTCTCCCCGACGCGCGTAGACCAGGGCCAGCCGCAACGCCGCCCGCCCATGCCCGGCGTCGGCCGCACGCGTCCACCAGACCGCCGCCTCCGGCTCACTCCCCTCCCGGGCCAGCAGCAGCCCCAGATTGAACGCCCCGTTCCGCGATCCGGCCTCGGCCGCCTGCCGGTACCACCGAGCCGCCTCCACCACATCGCCCCGTGCGGCGGCCAGCATCCCGACCCGTACCTGCGCCCGCCGGTGCCCCTGACCGGCCGCCCGCTCGTACCACTCCTCGCACTCGGACTTCTCGTGCACCGACTCCCCGAGCTCATGCGCGGGCGCCGGCGGCCGCCGCGCGTCGAGCACGGTGGCCAGCCGGTACGCGGCCTCCGCGCTACCGCCCCCCGCCGCACACCGCAGATGCCGCTCCGCCTCGGGCTCGTCGCCGTCCCGCAGCCGCGCGATGCCGACCTGCAACGCCGCCTCCGTATGCCCGGCGGCCGCGGCCCGCTCGTACCACCGCAGCGCGACGGACTCCTCGCCCCGCCCCGCGAACAGGATCCCCAGGTTGAACGCGGCGTCGACACTCCCCGCCTCGGCGGCCTTGGAGAACCACGGCTCCGCCCCGGCCGCGTCCCCGCCCTGCAACAGCAGGATCGCCAGCGCGTTGGCCGCCTCGCGGTGCCCGGCGTACGCGGCCCGCCGGTACCACTGCTCGGCCTGTGCGGTGCGCCCCTGCTCGGCGCAGAGCAGCGCGAGGTTGTACGCGCCGTTGTCGTCCCCCGCGTCCATCGCGGCCCGGTACCACCGCTCGGCGGTCTGCGGCTCACCGCGCTCGGCGTGCAGCGCGCCCAGCGCGTTGGCCGCGTTGCCGTCCCCGTCCTGTGCCGCCCTGAGCCACCACACGGCCGCGCTCTCGGTGTCTCCCGCGTCCCGCAGCAGGAACCCGAGCGCGCAGGCGGCGCGCGCCTCCCCGTCCTTGGCGGACGTCAGATACCAGCGCCCGGCCTCCTTGAGCTCGCCGCGCTTCTCCAGGATCGCCCCGAGGTGCAGCGCGGCCCGCCGGTGTCCGCGCGCGGCGGCCTGCCGGTACCACTGCTCGGCCTCTCCCAGCAGCAAGGCACCGTCGTCGGCACCGGTCTCCTCCTCGTCCGCCGCCCTGCGATCGAGCGCGCGTGCCAGTCGGTACGCCGCTTCCCGGTGCCCCCGCTCGGCCGCGGCCCGCATCCACCGCTCGGCCCCGGCGTCGCCGCGGTGCTCCAGCAGATCGGCGAGCGCGTAGGCCCCCAGGGAGTGACCCTGCTCGGCGGACTGGCGCAGCCAGTACTCCGCGGCGGGCTCATCGCCCCGCTCGCGGTGATGACGGCCCAGCGCGTGCGCGGCCGCGGCGGACCCGGCGACGGCGGCGATCCGCCACCACCCGGCGGCATCGTCGGCGTAACCACGCTGGTGAAGAAGGACCCCGAGGTTGTTGGCGGCGGCACGGTCACCGGCGGCGGTGGCGGCACGCAGATGGGGCTCGGCTCCGTCGAGATCGCCGCGGCGCAGCAGCATGGCTCCGAGGACGCTCATCGCCTCGATGTCGCCGGCTTCGGCCGCGAGCCGCCGACGGACTTCCTCGGCGGCGTCGTCGGCCACCTCCCCGGCCTCGTCCTGCTGGGAAGGCTGCACAAATCGCCCTGTCTCGAACAGAGTTGCCTTGTCCCCCATAACGTCCATCGTCGCACCACCTGCAACCTGGGTACACCTGGTATACCGCAGCCAGTGAGGTCACTTCAGCGTTTTGTCGACATGCCCACAGAGAGACAAGTCAAACACAGATCTCTCAACTCCCCTCGGCGGCACGGCCGTCCTCTACGTCGGCACATGCGTTCGCACATCACGAAGGCCCGGATCCTTTTCAGGATCCGGGCCTTCGCTGTCGCACGACACGTCGTCGACTTCAGTAGCGGGGACAGGATTTGAACCTGCGACCTCTGGGTTATGAGCCCAGCGAGCTACCGAGCTGCTCCACCCCGCGCCGTTGTTCTGCAACCGTATCACGGCGCGGGGTGGGCTTTTCGATCAGCTGCTGTCGGGGCTGCCGCTGGGACTCGGACTGCCGCCGGGACTGGGGCTGCCGCTGGGACTGGGGCTGCTGCCGCCGGTCCCGTCGGCCCGGTTCTGCGCCTCCTCGGCCCGCCGCAGCGCCTCCTCCAGATCCTTCTGCGCCTCGCCGTACGCCGTCCAGTCGTTGTCCTTCAGAGCCTGCTGGCCGGCCTCGAAGGCCTTCTGGGCGTCGTTCAACGCCTCTTGGACCGACGGGTTGTTGGACGTCGGTGGCGGAGTGGTCGTGTCGCCCTCGTCCGGTGGTGGCTCGGTGACCGGGCCCTCGGCTCCGAAGACCTTGTTGAGGGCCTCGCCGAGGGTGTCCTCGAAGGCGGTGTTGCCTCCGTAGGACACCAACACCTTCCGCAGCAACGGGTACTTCAGTCCACCACCGCGTACGTAGACCGGCTCCACGTAGAGCAGTCCTCCGTCGAGTGGCACCGCCAGCAAGTTGCCGTACTCGACCTCGGAGTCACCGCCTCTCAGCAGCCTGATGGTCTCGGCGATGTTCTGTTCGGAGTTGAACTGGCTCTGAACCTGTTTGGGCCCGTTGACCGTTGTGTTCGTCGGCAGTTTCAGGATTCTGATCTGGCCGTAGCCGGAGGTGCCCGCTTCGGCGTCGACCGACATGTACGCGCTGAGGTTGTCGCGCCCGTTGGGCGTGAACGTCGTGGTCAGCGAGAACGCCTGCGCCGCCTGGTCGGGCATCTTCATGCTCAGGTAGTACGGCGGCACCGCGTTGCCCGACTTGTTGGTCGGGTCGTCCGGCACCTGCCACACCTCGCTGCCGCTGAGGAACGTCGTCGCGTCCTTCACGTGGTACCGGGTGAGCAGCTCGCGCTGGACCTTGAACAGGTCCTGCGGGTAGCGCAGATGGCTCATCAGCGAGTCGGAGATGTCGCCCTTCGGCTCCACCGTGCCCGGGAACGCCTTCATCCAGGTCTTCAGGACCGGGTCCTGGGTGTCCCACTGGTAGAGCTCGACCTTGCCCGTGTACGCGTCGACGGTCGCCTTCACCGAGTTGCGGATGTAGTTGACCTGGTTCTGCTGGGCCACGACCGCGCGGCTGTTGTTGGTGGCGGTCAGCGAGTCGGCCGTCGTGTCGCCGAGGGTCGTACGAGACGAGTACGGGTATCCGTTCGTCGTTGTGTACGCGTCGACGATCCACTGGATACGGCCGTCCACGACCGCCGGATAGGCGTCGCCGTCGATGGTCAGCCAGGGCGCCACGGCCTCGACGCGCTGCTTGGGCGTGCGGTTGTACAGGATCCGCGACCCGTCGCCGATCGCGCCGGAGTAGAGGATCTGCGGCTCGCTGAACGCCACGGCGTACGCGGCCCGGTTCATCGGGCTGGAGAGGTTGACCCCGCTGTCGCCCTTGTAGGTGTAGGTCTTCTCACCACTGTCGTCGGAGTAGTCGATCTCCTTCTGAGGACCGCCGACGATCGAGTAGGTGCTGGTCCTCTCGCCGTAGTAGACCCGCTGCTCGTACGTCCCGAGATCGCCCTTGGACGGCAGGTCGGACTCGGTGAAGACGGGGCGGCCCTGGGAGTCGGCGCTGGTGCCCTCGGCGGCGACCACGCCGTATCCGTGGGTGTAGCGGAAGTGGTCGTTGATCCAGTTGTTCTTCGGAATGCCGTTGAGGTTCAGCTCACGCAGACCGATGACCGTGTCCTGGTCCTTGCCGTCCTTGCTGTAACGGTCGACGTCCAGGTTGGTCGGGAACGCGTAGTAGTTCCTGATCTGCTGGAGCTGCTGGAACGTCGGCGAGGCGATGTTCGGGTCCATGATGCGGATGCTCGCCGTGGAGTCGACGTCGTCGCGCAGCTTGGTCTTGTCCTCGGTCGTGCTCGTCCCCGGGTACTCGCTGACCTTGGCGTTGTCGATGCCGTACGCGTCGCGCGTCGCCTTGAGGTTCTTCTCGACGTACGGCGCTTCCTTGGCCTGCTCGTTCGGCTGGACCTGGAACTTCTGGACGATCGCCGGGTACAGGCCGCCGATGAGGATCGCCGAGAGCACCATCAGACCGAAGCCGATGACGGGCAGCTGCCAAGTGCGTCGCCACAGGGTGGCGAAGAACAGCAGGGCACAGATGACGGCGATGCAGAACAGGATCGTCTTGGCCGGCAGATAGGCGTTGGCGTCGACGTACCTGAGGCCCGTCCAGTTGTCGGTGGCCTTGAAGTCGCTGGACTTCACCGCCAGTCCGTACCGGTCGAGCCAGTACGCGACCGCCTTGAGGGCGACGAAGATGCCCAGCAGCACCGACAGATGCCCGGTCGCGGCGGCCGTGGCACGCGCGCCCGGGGACGTGATCCTGAGCCCGCCGTACAGGTAGTGGGTGAGCGCGGCGGCGATCACGGAGAGGATCGCGGCGGCGAAGCCGAAGCCGAGCAGGAACCGGTACCAGGGCAGGTCGAACGCGAAGAACGACACGTCGAGCTGGAACTGCGGGTCCTTCTCGCCGAACGAGACGCCGTTGACCCACATCAGCCAGGTCCGCCACTGGCTGGAGGCGGAGGCGCCGGCGATCAGGCCCACCAGGGCGGTGATCCCGAACAGCAGCCACTTCTTGTACGGAGCGATGCCCATCCGGTAGCGGTCCAGGCTCTGCTGCTCCATCGACATGGCGCTCAGCGGCGGCCGCAGCCGGTGTGCCAGCCAGATGTTGAAGCCGACCGCGAGGGCCATCAGCAGACCGAAGACGAAGAAGAGCCCGATCTTGGTCCACAGGGTGGTCGTGAACACAGACGAGTAGTTGACCGACCGGTACCAGAGCCAGTCCGTCCAGAACCCCGCGAACATGGTGAACGCCATACCGAGAACGGCAAGGACGCCCAGTGTCATGAGCAGGGTCCGGACACGCCGGGACGGGCGGCCCACTCTGATCCGTGGCCCCGTCGGGCCTCCGCCGCGGTCCGGCATCTGGAAAGCCAAGGTGCGCACCTCGAAGTTCGCTGTTGGTCCGTCAGGCCCGTGTCGTCACGGGCCGTCCATGGGCCACGTGATCGTAGGCCCTCATCTATGCAACTTACTCACGCTTTACTCGGTTCCCGATTCGGGCCGGGAACGAGGCAGGATTGTGACCATGTCCAACACTCCCATGGCAGCGAGCCCGCTGACCCGGGCGGTACTCGAGATCGACGAGTACGCCTCCGGCCTCGGCTGGGACCAGCCCGCCCGCCTCTTCGCCCTCGTCGACACCGCACGGCTGCGAACCCAGGAACCCGCCCTCGCGGCCCAGCTCGGTCTCGAGGAGGAACAGAAGATCACCGGCCTCACCCCGATCGAGCAGGACGAGATTCCAACGGGCAAGCCGCTCGACGAGTTCCTCGGCACCATCGCCTGGCCCGACGCGGTGGTCGGCTGCGCGCTCACGGTGGAGCGCCTGATGCTTCCGCCGTCCGCCGAGGCATCCGTCCCGGAGGGGCTGAGTGACAAGAAGCTCGCCCAGTGGGTGGCCGAGCACCCGGACCGCCAGGAGGTCCGTATGACGGTCGCCGTACTGCGGGACGGCGCCCGTGAGTCGGCCCTGCGGCTGCGCGAGAAGGACTCCCCGACGGAAGTCCTCACCGGGTCGGACCTGGTGCCGGGTCTGGCGGAGGCGCTGGCGGCGACGTTCGAGGAGTAGGCCCGCGCGACTGTCCGGTGGTGCGCTTCTCTCCGGTCTGTCCGGTGGTGCGCTTCTATTCGGTCGTGCACTGCTATCCGGTCGTGCACTTCGGCAGGTCGGCGGTGTCGCCGGAGCGGATGTCCTTCAGGGCGCCGAGGGCGTCGTCGATCGTGTCGACCTTGACGAGGGTGAGCCCCTTGGGGGTGTCGCTCGCGGCGGCCGCGCAGTTGGCGGCGGGCGTGAGGAAGTACTGGGCGCCCTTCTCACGCGCGCCGACGGTCTTCATCTCGATGCCGCCGATCGGGCCGACCTTGCCCGCGTCGTCGATGGTGCCGGTACCGGCGACGAACTTGCCGCCGGTCAGGCTGCCCGGGGTGAGCTTGTCGTAGATGCCGAGCGCGAACATCAGGCCGGCGCTCGGCCCGCCGACGTCGGCGAGCTTGATGTCGATGGTGAACGGGAACGTGTGATCCGTCCCCGCGGAGATTCCGACGATGGCACGCTTCTCGCCACCGTCGTCGGAGGTCGCGGTCCTGATGGTCACGTCCTGTGTCCTGGTCGCCGTCCTGTTCTCCTTCTCCGCGGCGGCCTGCTCCTTGGCGGGCACGATGGTGAAGACGACGTCCTGGCCGGGCTTGTGCTTGGTCACCAGCTCGGCGACGTCGGCCGGTTCCTTCACCGTCGTACCGTCGACGGCCTTGATCACGTCACCGGCGTGCAGCTTGCCCTCGGCCGGGGAGTCCTTGACGACGGTCGAGACGATCACCCAGGACTTCACCGGGACGTCCAGCTCCTTCAGGGCGGCGACCTTGGCGCTCTCCTGGGACTGGCTGAACTCCTCGGCGTTCTCCTGGGTGGACTGCTCCTCGGTCTTGCCGTCGGGGTAGAGGGTGTCGTGCGGCACGACCTTGTTGTCATGAGCAAGCCACCCATACACGGCCTCGACAAGATTCATCTTGTAGTCGGCACTGGTGACGCGCACGGTGGTCATGTTCAGATGACCGCTCGCCGTATAGGTCTTCCGCCCGGAAATCTGCAGCACCGGCTCGCCGTCGTGGTCCCCGAGAGTGTTCACCGTCGGACCCGGTGACATCTCCGCATACGGCACGTTGATGAACACTCCCGCGCACAGGAGTGCGATCAGCATCAGAGTGGAGGCGAGCATCGTCGCGGTGCGGCGTGGCATGCCACGACAGTACGGGACGCTCCTGTCAGCACACCGTCAGGGCGGCGTCCGGTCACATGCCGGTGTGGGACTTCTCCATGGCCTCGCGGAACCGGGCATACCCGTCCAGCTCGGGGCCGTCACTCCGTATCCTGCGGGTCCGGTTGGCCCAACTGCCCCACAGGCCGGCGCCGACCGCAGCCAAAAGCGGAATCAGCAACCAGACGAGCGCCCCCATGCCGACCTCCAACCCCACCTGAGCCACCGCAACTGACTGATCAGCAGATTAGTCATCTGCACTGACAACGCTCACGCCGGGGGTGGGGTTACGCAACCGGAGGGATGAGGAAGGGGTCGGCAGGCGCACCGAGCGAGTCGGCAGGTCACACCGAGGGAGTCAGCAGGCGCCGACCCACTCCTCGGTGCCGTCGGAGAACTTCTGGTGCTTCCAGATGGGCACCTCGTGCTTGAGGTCGTCGATCAGCTTCCGACAGGCCTCGAAGGCCTCCCCTCGATGAGGACAGGAAATGGCGACGACGACAGCGAGGTCCCCGACCCTGAGGTCACCGACCCGATGCACCGCGGCGAGCGCCCGCACCGGATACTCCGCGACGACCTTCTCGGCGATCCGCCGCATCTCGGCCTCGGCACTGGGATGACACGAATACCCGAGCTCGTCGACATCGGCACCCCCGTCATGGTTCCGCACGGTCCCGACGAACAACGCGGTGCCCCCTGCGGCATCGTCCCCGACGGCCCGGAAGACCTCGTCCAGGGAGAGGGCCGTCTCCCGGATGGCGAGAAGCTTGATGGAGTCCTGTGCGGCCTGCTCGCCGGGATGGTCACTGATGGATGCCATGCCCCCATCGTGCCGCAAGCCGGGGATCACGGGAAATACGGCTATCACCCGGCACACGCGCGTGGCCGTTTGGAGCCTCCTACAGGCTTTGGAGCCTCCTACAGGCTGAGGACGAGGCCATTCGGGCCGATGGGGTCACTTCCGCACCACACCGACCCGCCCCTCAGATCCGCCGCCGAGCCTTCCGAGCCCGCCGCACCACAGCCGCCGCACCCAGCAGAGCCACCGTCGCGCCCGCAGCCCCCGCCGCAGTCGCGTCCTTGCGCCCCAGCCGCCGCCCGGCCACCGTATGCCTCCCGGAAACCTCCTCCAGCAGCTCCGCCAACACCTCTTCGTTGGTCCACTGCGGCCGCCACCCCGCGTCATGCAGCCGGCTCCCACTCACGACCCACGGGTACATCGTGTAAGCCAGGTCCCCCGCAGGGGACGGCGTGAGCCCGATCCGGTGCAGCCGAGCCGCCGCCCCCAGAGCGACAGCGGACGGCAGCTCCATCCGCCGGATCCCGCTCAGCTCCTCGACCTCCTCCTGCTCCAGCCACCCGTCACACCCGACGACGAGCTCCCCGTCGACCTTCTCCAGGACGGCGTACTCCAGTGCACTGCACAGATCCTCGACATGGCAGAACTGCCAGGCCGGCCGCGACCCGGCGACGACAAGCAGCCGAGGCGACTCGAAATACCTGGTCAGCGCGGTGTCGGTACCTCCCACCAGCACCGCGGGCCGCACAACGGTGACATTAAGTCCGGGATGCGCCCGCGGAGCGCGCCGCGCGAGCCGCTCGATCTCCAGCAGGTCCCCGACCCCGGTCGCCTCCGCCGTGGCCCGCAGCTCCGCGTCCTCGGACAGCGGCAGCTCGTTGTCCGGCAGCGCGCCGTAGACCATCGAAGAGGTGCACAGCACGACCCGGTGGGTCCCCGCCGCGGCGGCAGCGGTCAGCACGGTCTGTGTCCCCCGTACGTTGTAGGCCGTACGGGCGGCGGGATCGGTCTCCAGATCCAGATCGAGGGCCAGATGGACCACCACATCGGCCCCGCGCAACTTCTCCGCGATGGCCGGATCCCGCACATCCAGGATGTGCCACTGCGCCGCCGCACACTCACCGCGCCGCTCGTCGAGCGCGATGACCTGCTTGATCTCGTCCGACGCGACAAGCCGCTCGGTGAGCAGCGCACCGATGCCGGACGCGGCGCCGGTGACCGCGACGACGGGCCCTCGGGCGGCGGGACTGGTTGACTGGTTTCGCGCTGCGCGAACCTGCGGATCTGGGGAACTCACCGGGCGTCTCCAGCGGTTGTCTTCAGTACGCACGCCAGTGACGCGTACGTACCAGGTGGCATCCATCCTGCCGCAGGCCAAGAGTCGGCGAAGCACCGAGGCCCGAACCGCCCATGGTGTCTACGCTGGGTGGTGTTATCGGGCAGTCGCGCCGTCGGAGACAAACCGGCGGCCTTACCAGCCGAGGAATCCCGTGAGTGACACCCCATTCGGATTCGGCCTTCCGCCGGAGGAGCCGGACGACGGCGACGAGGGCAAGAAGAAGGACCAGGAGAGCGGTGGTGGTCAGGGCCCGGCCAACCCGTTCGGCTTCGGCGGGCTGCCCGGAGCCGGTGGCTTCGGTGGCCCCGGCGCGGACAATCCGCTCGCTGCCATGTTCGGTTCGCTGAACCCCACCGACCTGGGCGCCGCCTTCCAGCAGCTGGGCCAGATGCTCTCGTACGAGGGCGGCCCGGTGAACTGGGACATGGCCAAGCAGATCGCCCGCCAGACCGTCTCCCAGGGCACCGCGGACGGCACCAAGGACGCGAGCGTCGGCCCCGCCGAGCGCAGCTCGGTCGAGGAGTCCGTCCGCCTGGCCGACCTGTGGCTGGACGACGCGACGTCCCTGCCGTCCGGCGCGGGCTCCGCCGTGGCCTGGTCCCGCGCGGAGTGGGTCGAGGCGACCCTGCCCGCGTGGAAGGAGCTCGTCGACCCGGTCGCCGAGCGTGTCGGCACCGCCATGGGCGATGTCCTGCCGGAGGAGATGCAGGCCATGGCCGGCCCGCTGATCGGCATGATGCGCTCGATGGGCGGCGCCATGTTCGGCACGCAGATCGGTCAGGCCGTCGGCGTGCTCGCGGGCGAGGTCTTCGGCTCCACCGACATCGGTCTGCCGCTCGGCCCGGCCGGCAGGGCCGCGCTGCTGCCGGTGAACATCGAGGCGTTCGGCAAGGACCTCGGCGTGCCGAAGGAGGAGGTGCGGCTGTATCTCGCCCTGCGCGAGGCCGCCCACCAGCGCCTGTTCGCGCATGTGCCGTGGCTGCGCTCCCACCTGTTCGGCGCGGTCGACGGCTACGCGCGCGGGATCAAGGTCGACACGGCCAAGCTGGAGGACGTGGTCGGCCAGTTCGACCCGCAGAACCCGGAGCAGCTGCAGGACGCCCTCCAGCAGGGCATGTTCCAGCCGGAGGACACGCCAGAGCAGAAGGCGGCCCTGGCCCGTCTGGAGACGGCCCTGGCGCTCGTGGAGGGCTGGGTGGACGCGGTGGTCCACGCGGCCGCGAAGCCGCGCCTGTCGTCCGCCGACGCGCTGCGCGAGACCCTGCGCCGCCGCCGCGCCTCGGGCGGCCCGGCCGAGCAGACGTTCGCCACCCTGATCGGCCTGGAGCTGCGCCCGCGCCGCCTGCGTGACGCCTCCCGTCTGTGGGCCTCCCTCACGGACGCGCGCGGTGTCGACGGCCGGGACGCCCTGTGGGCCCACCCGGACATGCTGCCCACGGCCTCCGACCTGGACGACCCGGACGGCTTCGTGCACCGCGAGCAGCTGGACTTCTCCGAGCTGGACAAGATGCTCGGCGAGGCGGCGGACAAGCCCGACCTCAAGAAGAAGGACGACGGCGCCAGGGGCCCCAAGGACCCCAAGGACCCCAGGGACCCCAAGGACGCTGACGAGGGTGACGACGCCGAGTGAGCCTGTACGACGACGCGGTCCTCGTCCTGAAGAACCACGAGGACCAGGCGGAGCTGAGCCAGGTCTATCTGGACCACCTCGCGGCGCACCCGGACGGCTTGTGGAAGGCCTGCGCGGACGGGCACATCACGGCGAGCGCTCTGGTGATCGACCCCGAGCGCGGCCGGGTGCTGCTGACCCTGCACAAGAAGCTGCGGATGTGGCTGCAGATGGGCGGACACTGCGAACCGGGCGACGACACGCTGTCGGCCGCGGCCCTGCGTGAGGGGACCGAGGAGTCGGGCATCGCGGGACTGAGCCTGCTGCCCGGCGGTCCGGTGCGCCTGGACCGGCATCACACGCCCTGTGCCTGGCACCTCGATGTCCAGTACGCCGCGCTGGCTCCGGACGGGGCCGTCGAGGCGATCAGCGACGAGTCCCTGGACCTGCGCTGGTTCGCCTACGACGAGGTGGCGGCCGTGGCGGACGAGTCGGTCGTACGACTGCTGGAAGCGACGCGCGCGAGGCTCTGAAGGCATGTGTAAGGGGCGACCGCCTTGGCGGTCGCCCCTTACGTTCGCTTTCCGGACGATGCCGGCCGGTCAGCTGTTGCTGCCCCCGAGGGAGTTGCCGCGCAGGCCGCCGCTGCCCATGCCGAACTGGCCGAGCACGCCCGATGTGCGCAGATGCTGCGGCGGCAGCAGCTCACTGGGCTGCACCAGGACGTGGCCCGTGCCGGAGAACTGCATCTCCCAGCCCTCGCCGGTGGAGCCCCTGCGGCGCCACACGGCGGACGTGGAGGTGGGTGCCTGGAGCTGGGTGCGCAGGGACGTGGACCAGGCGACCACCGCGTCCGCGTCGCAGCAGATGTTCTTCTCCGGGGTCACCTCCAGCACCAGCGGCTCGCCCGAGGTCATGAGGACGACCTGCCCGGAGCCGGACAGCTCCAGGTTGTAGGCACCCGCCGAGGCCACCTCCACCGCGCTGTCGACCGCGACGATGCCAACCCCGAGGGAGCCGTCGAAGGCGAGCACGTAGGAGCTGTCGACCGTGATGCCACGGCCGACCTCCATGATGTGCAGGTGCTGGGCGAGGTTGGCGAGGTAGACGGCGCCGTTGCCCTTGCAGCGCATGAGTTCCAGGCGCTCGCCGGTCATCCGTTCGACGTTGCGCCAGCTGCGGTTGCGGTACTGGCTGTCGAACTCCACCTGCCCCTCGAAGGCCACCATGGCGCCCTGCCGCGCGAGCACGGCGCTGCTGCCCTGGGTGACGTCGGTCTTCAGGAGCTGCGGGTTCTGCAGGGTGTACCGGCCGGTGGACTCCACCGGGATGTGTGCGAAGAGTGTGCTGTGCATGATGTGCCTGGTGCTCCCCTCAGCCCCGGATCTTGAATCGGTCGCCGGTGTCCTCGCTCGGCTGGACGACGACGAAGCCCTGCCCCTTGAAGCCGATCTGGAAGGCCTCGCCGCTGCCCCGGCCGATGAGAGCGCTCGCCTTGACGGTACGGCGGGCCTTCATGTCCAAGCCGGTCGTCCAGGCGATGAGTGCGTCCGGGTCGACGTACGTCTCCCGTTCGGCGCAGTCCAGGGCCATGGGAACGCCCCGGCTGACCAGCGCGACCCAGCCCGTGCCCCGTACCACGAGGTTGGTCAGGCCCGAGCCGGACAGCTTGGCGAGCCCCTTGACCGGCTCGATGGTCAGCTCCAGCGAGGCGTCGCAGGCCAGCAGCGTGGCGCCGTTGACCGAGAGAGCCTCGCCGTTGAGGTGGAGGACGATGATGTCGCCGCCGTAGTCGGCGAGGTAGAGGTCGCCGTCACCGCGGCAGAGCATCAGCTTGCCGCCCTCGCCGGTGACCATCGCCTCCGCAGTACGGCGGAGGCTGCCGGGCGGCGCGTCGAACTGCACATAGCCCTCGTAGGCGATCATCGAGCCGGCCTTGGCCAGCAGATCGTGCCCGGTGGCCATGGTGACCTTGAGCGTCTTGGAGCTGTGCACACTCATGCGGACGCCGGTCGCAGCGGCGCGGTGCGCACTCAGAGTCTGGGAGTCCATGGGCCTCACACCTCGAAGGGCTGTACGACGACGAAGTTGCCGGGGGCGCCCCGGAACTGGAGGTTCACGGCCTCGGAGGTCTGCCGGGAGTATCCGGACCGGCGCAGCCTGAGCGCGGTCGTGGTGACGGCCTGTGCACCGGCGGACCAGGCGATGACGGCGTTGCCGTCGACGTAGGTGGCCGGGCCCACGGGGATGACGACCGGCACGCCGCGGGTCTTCACGGCGACCGCTCCCGTGCCGGAGAAGAGCATGCTGAACAGGCCTCCCCCGGGCAGCCCCGCGCCCTCGATGCGGCGGACCTCGGTGTCCAGGGACTCGTCGAAGGCGAGCACACCCTGGGCGCTGGTGTAGAGCTGCTCCCCCTGGAGGCGGATGACGAACACCCGGCTGGCCTCGTCGGCGAGGAAGACCTCGCCCTCCCCGGAGCAGCGCATCAGGGACATGCCCTGGCCGGTGAGCGCACCGGTGAGCTTGCCGAGCAGGCCGGATCCCTTGTGGGCGAAGTCGATGTCGCCCTGGTAGGCGACCATGCTGCCCTGCTTGGCCAGGATGGAGGCGCCCTTGGTGAGCGTGGCCCGCACGAGCTGCGGGTTCTGCTCGGTCCAGCGGTCCCCTACGGGTGCTTCCGCGTACTTCGTCAGGACGACGCGTACGTTCGCCTCGGGCGGCACGGGCGCGATCGCCGTGGCGCCTGCGAAGGGCGGCTGTCCCTGGCCGGGGAAGGCGGCGGGGGCGCCCGGGGGCGTGAACGTCTGAGGGCCCGCGCCGGGGGGCGTGAACATGTGCGGGCTCGTCGGCGCGGCCGGCGGCGCCGAGCCGGGTGGCGTGGTACCAGGCGGGGTGATGCCGACTCCCGCGGCGGGCGTGCCCTGGGCGATCGTCGGAGCGGTGTGGATCGACGCGGCGGGCGCGGGCGCGGCCGGGGCGGGGGCAGGAGCGGGTGCGGGCGGGGGCGCGGCGAACGTGGGCGCGGGTGCGGGCGGCGCGGCGGCCTGGGGCGGCGGCGCGAACGTCGGTGCCTGGGTCTGGGCCGGGACGGCCGGCGCGGGCGCGGGCTCCTCTTCGGCGACCTCGCCGCCGAAGTTCTTCAGCAGCGCGTCGAGACCGCCGTCGAAGCCCTGCCCGACCGCGGCGAACCGCCACACGTCCTTCAGGTAGAAGTCGCCCAGCATCACGGCCCGCTCGGTGGAGAACTCCGAGCCGTCGAAGGAGTACCGCGCCACTTCCTCCCCGCCGGCGACGATGCGCAGGTACCCGGGGGCGATCTGTGACATCTGACCCGTGCCGTCGATCGTCGCCGTGAACGACAGCTCCTGGATCTGCGGCGGGATCTTGTCCAGCGTGACCCGGAACGACTCCGTGTCACCCGCCTGCGCGCCCAGGAGCTGAATGGACTCCTCCGGGGACTTCGGCTGGTTGAAGAAGACGAAGTACCGGTCGTCCGAGAGCCGTTCGTCGGCGTCGAGACCGAAGCAGCTGATGTCGAAGGTCAGCCCGGGGCCGGTGATCTGTACGCCTACGTACAGATCCGTGCCCGCGGTGAGGTCACTGATCTTGGCCTTGTGGCCGCGTTGGAATTCCCTGGCCATGCGTAACGACCGTCCCCCATCCCGAATGTGAGTGCGTCGCGACAGGCTAACGGCAAACTCGGACACCGGCGGAAGTCGGTACAGATCCGGTACGAAGTCCCGCGTGAGGTGCGGTACGAACGCCACGCGGAGCGTGCGTCACTCGTCTCGGGCGCCCGGCAGGTGCGGCAGCCGCTCGGCGGCGACCACTCCCTCGAGATAGCCCCGGGCCCGCTCGGTGCGCGGATAGGCCTCCAGCAGCCGCCAGAAACGGGGCCCGTGTCCGGGCACGAGCAGATGCGCGAGCTCGTGCAGAAGGACGTAGTCGACGACGTACTCCGGCATGCCCTGGAGTCGGTGCGACAGGCGGATGCTGCCCTCGGAGGGTGTGCACGAACCCCAGCGCGTGTTCTGGTTGGTGACCCAGCGCACCGAGGCCGGCCGGGCCCGGCCGTCGAAGTACTGGGTCGAAAGCCGCTCGGCACGCTCGGTCAACTCGGCGTCCCCGAGGACCCGCTTGCTCTCCTGGGCGGCCAGTTTGTCGAGCATGACGCCCACCCAGCGCTGCTCCTCGGCCTCGGACATCCGGGCAGGGATGAGCACGACGGTGCGATCGCCCTCGCGGTACGCGGAGACCGTCCGGCGTCGACGGGCACTCCTGCGCACCTCGATCGCGCTCGCCCCTGAGCCGCTCGGCGGCTGGCTCGTCGTACTGCGCTGTGGCGTTCCGGCGCGGTGCAGTGGGTCGGCGGACACGCCCCGACGTTACCCGCTGCGCACGGGGGAAGTCCCGACTCCGGGAGGGTTCGGTGCCGATCCCCCACATGCGTTTGATTCGCCCGACTGACTTGTACGACGAATACCCACCGCCTGTGGACAACTTTCCGCACCCGATGGCGGATCCGGGCATGCTGGCTCTCGCCGGCGGAGCTGCCGCGGACGTCCGACCAACGTCCGGCCGACCTCCACGGGCGGACGGGGACGTTCAACGAGGGCTACGGGGGCCTGTGATGCAGAAGATCGATCCGCAACCGATCGTTCCGATCGTGAAGCCCGCGCTCAGGCGCGGCTGGCGCGACCGCACCACCCTGCAGTTCGGTATGACACCGGCGCACGCGATGACACTGGGTCCGATGGACCCGGCCACGGCCGGTTTCCTCGATCTGCTCAACGGCACGCGCGGGCCGGCGCTTCTGCGGGAGGAGGGGCGCCGCATGGAGTTGCCCGACGGGCACGTCGACGCGCTGGTGGAGCAGCTGGCGCGGGCCGGGCTCGTCGACGACGCGCGGGGCGGCGGACCCGCCGCGGACGCCCTGCGGGCGAAGAAGGAGGTCCTCGACCGGCTGCGCCCCGACCTGGCCTCGTTGTCGCTCACCACGTCCGAACCCGGTGAGGCGATCGGGCTCCTGGCCGCCCGCCGGTCCCTGCGCGTCCAGGTCAGAGGCGCGGGCCGGGTGGGCGCCGTCCTGGCCTCACTGCTGTCGGGGGCGGGGGTCGGCGAGGTCGACGTACGCGATGTCGGCCGCGTCGAGCCGGGGGACGTCGCGCCGGGCGGGCTGCCCGCCGAGTCCGTCGGCGACCGCCGGGACGTGGCAGCCCGGCGGGCCGCACGGCGGTCGGCGCCGGACCGGCCGCCGCGCCGCACGCCCCGTACGCCGCTCGACGGCGACGAACCCGGCTTTTCCCTGGTGATCCTGACCCCGCGGGACGACGTCGACGTGCACGCCCCCGCCCCGTCCGCCGCCGAGCCCCTGATCACCTCCGGCACACCCCATCTGTACGCCGGAGTGGTGGAGGGGACGGGCGTGGTCGGCCCGCTCGTCCTGCCCGGCGACACGGGCTGCGCCGGCTGTCTGCACGAGGCCCGCACCGATCGTGACCAGGCCTGGCCCCGCCTGGTCGCACAGTGGCGCTCCGGCCGGCCGCGCCCGGTGCGGCCCTGCGACCTGGCACTGGCCACGACGGTCGCGGGGCTGGCGGCCGCCCATGCGCTCGCCTTCCTGGACGGCCGGGTTCCGTCGAGCGCGGGTGCCCGCTGGGAGGTCTCGCTGCCCGCGCTGCACTGGCATGCACGGCCGGTCTGGGCGCATCCCGCATGCTCGTGCGGAGCAGCGGAGAAAGGTAAGGGG
Organism: Streptomyces sp. NPDC002838; assembly: GCF_040295365.1. Classification (NCBI taxonomy): domain Bacteria; kingdom Bacillati; phylum Actinomycetota; class Actinomycetes; order Kitasatosporales; family Streptomycetaceae; genus Streptomyces; species Streptomyces sp. NPDC002838. The sequence goes on from NZ_JBEOVF010000006.1 coordinate 208,669, forward strand.
GAATGCGCCTCCAAGAGCGAGGAGTGGCACGAGACAATGGCGGAGCAACGACCGTCGAAGGAGTTACGCCGTAGGGCAGACGCGGCGCGGCTTGCTGGGACCTGGAGGGCGCATGTCTGATCTTCCCCGGAAGGCGGTTACCCGTACCGCCAAGCTCGCCGCGCTCCCGCTCGGTTTCGCCGGTCGGGCGACCTGGGGACTCGGAAAGCGGATCGTGGGCGAGTCCGCGGAGATGGTCGGCCGCGAGCTGCAACAGCGCACCGCCGAGCAGCTGTTCAAGGTGCTCGGCGAGCTCAAGGGCGGCGCGATGAAGTTCGGGCAGGCCCTGTCCGTCTTCGAGTCGGCGCTCCCCGAGGAGGTCGCCGGCCCCTACCGGGCAGCGCTGACGAAGCTCCAGGAGGCAGCGCCGCCGATGCCGACGCGCACGGTGCACGCGGTGCTGGCGGAGCGGCTCGGGGAGGACTGGCACGAGCTGTTCCTCGAATTCGAGGACAAGCCCTCGGCGGCCGCCTCGATCGGCCAGGTGCACCGCGGGGTGTGGCACGACGGCCGCGAGGTGGCGGTCAAGGTGCAGTACCCGGGTGCCGGCGAGGCCCTGCTGTCCGACCTGAACCAGCTGAGCCGTTTCGCCCGCCTGCTGGGTCCGCTCATCCCGGGCATGGACCTCAAGCCGCTGATCGCGGAGCTCAAGGACCGGGTCTCCGAGGAACTGGACTACGGCCTGGAGGCGCAGGCCCAGCAGGCCCATGCCGAGGAGTTCGCGGACGATCCGGACGTGATGGTGCCTTGTGTGGTCCACCAGTGCGACGAGGTCCTGATCACCGAGTGGATGGAGGGCGTCCCGCTGTCGGAGGTGATCGCCGACGGTACGCAGGAGCAGCGCGACCGCGCCGGTCAGCTGCTGGCCCGCTTCCTCTTCTCCGGCCCAGCCCGCACCGGCCTGCTGCACGCCGACCCGCACCCGGGCAACTTCCGCCTCCTGCCGGGCGACCCGGAGGGCGAGGCCGACTGGCGCCTGGGCGTCCTGGACTTCGGCACGGTCGACCGCCTCCCGGGTGGCTTGCCGACCCCGATCGGCACCTCCCTGCGCATGACGCTGGACGGCGAGGCGGAGGCCGTCTACGAGCTCCTCCGTACGGAGGGCTTCGTCAAGGAATCGATAGAGCTGGACCCGGACGCCGTCCTCGACTATCTCCTGCCGATCATCGAACCGGCCCTGGTGGATGAGTTCACCTTCACCCGCGGCTGGATGCGCAGCCAGGCCGCGCGGATCGCCGATCCCCGCTCCCCCGCGTATCAGCTGGGCAAGCAGCTCAACCTGCCCCCGGCGTACCTCCTCATCCATCGCGTGACGCTGAGCACGATCGGCGTGCTGTGCCAGCTGGGCGCGACGGTGCGTCTGCGCGAGGAACTTCAGGAGTGGCTGCCGGGGTTCGTGCCGGAGGCGGACTTGGAGGAGGACTTGGAGGAGAAACCGGCGGCCGAGGCGTGAGGTTCCTCAAGGGCCCGGCGGAGAGGGCTCACCACCAGGCCGAGTCCAGCCGCCCCTCGATGGCCCTGAGGTTCTCCCGGGAGCAGCGGTCGCAGAAGTACTGACGGCTGCCGTTCTCCACGGAACAGGTCCAGGTGGGCGGCGGCCCTTCGGCCGGGGTGCCGCAGCGGGCGCACACGAGGGACTGGGGCTCCGCGGCGGAGCCGCCTTTGTCACTGCCTCCGGGAAGACTCGTCACCCGGCGACGATATCGCCGTGACCTGGGGATCGCCGGGCACAACGCACCGCGGGGGCCGGTCCGTTCGGACGGACCGGCCCCCGCGAGGAGAGCTCCGCCTCCCTGGACCGGGAGGCCACCGCTTCAGGTGTGGTCGGGATTACTGCATGACCGCCAGGGCGAGCGCACGACGGGCGCGCAGCGAGGCACGCTCCGCCCGGCGCTGCATCCGGCGAGCGGTCACCAGGCGCACGGCCTGGCGTTCCCGCTCGGCCTCCTGCAGTCGCTCGTGCATATGCGCACGAGCGAGGGCTTCTGGGATGAGTTGCATCTCTCGGGTCCTGTTCTGGCGCGAGTCGTTCGCGCCTGTGGTGGTGACGTCTTCGATCGCGGAGCCGGTGGGCTCGTTGGTGGACGGCTTCATCGGGGCCTGCTTCTTGGGGTCGTGCGTGACGGGACGGTCGATCGTTCCTGCAGTGTTCATGCTGTGACCGGGTTCTTGCGCGGGCGGCCACGCGGCCGCTTCCGGGCGACGACGACACCCTGGACGAACAGCTCGCCACCCCAGACGCCCCAGGGCTCACGCCGCTCCTTGGCGCCGGCGAGGCAGGCCTCGACCAGCGGGCAGGTGCGGCAGAGGGACTTGGCGTACTCGACGTCCGCCGGCGACTCGGCGAAGAAGACTTCCGGGTCGTAGGAACGGCAGGGGACGGGCACGCCCAGGTTCTCGATGGCGTCGTCGAGCGCGGTGAGCGCGGTGAGCGGGGTCAAGGTGGAGTCCTCCGTGAGGCCGGGCGGGGGGATCGTTTCGGAAGGCGGTACGGACGGGGCGTGCGCTTCGAGTTGCACGGTTCGTCTTCCTCGTCTGGTCGGTCCGGCCCTGTTGGGCCGGGTGTCGGCTTGGTACCGGGTTCTTTTCTTGTCCCGAGGCCCCTTCGCTCTGCCGTCCCCGGTCGGGGACAAACAGAAGGGCCGCGGATCCCGGATGGGGTTCCGCGGCCCTGAAGGCGCCGGCCTGATCGGCGATCAGGCTGGATCACTCCAGGGTTCTGGCCCACGGAAGGCCCACATCTGGTGGTGCTGCGTCGTCTGCTTCCGGAATCCGGCACCGGCCGCCGCAAAGGCATAGGCCTGCGCCTGTGCCACTACTGCCGCTTCCAGTGCCTTGGTCGGTCGCTCATTGCGCTCACGGACGGGAAGGCCCGCGAGAGACAGGGAGGACGCCGGACGCACGGCAGGAATGCCGGACAGACCGGTGCCCAGGTTCGAAACGCCGAGCATGCACGTGGAGACGACCGAGCGATCGGTCATTTTGGCGGTGCTGATGGAGCTGATGTTGATGCTGATCACTGGAATCGCCTCCTCTCGGCGTCTCGGGGGACTGGGGTGAGCCAGTCCGACGGATATGCAAGTACAGCACGGAATCGGGGCCTTCGAGAAGGCCTCCGTTCCCGTGGCTAAGAACCTATGGGGATTGCTGGGGCATGCGCAAACTATTTTTTCGACGAGTTCGCATCAGACCTCATCTTCTTCTCCTGCGAGCTCCTGGCCTGCGCAGATGGCCAGAACATCGGCTCCGTAGCGGTTGAACTTGCGCACGCCGACCCCCGGGATCCGAGCCAACTCGCCCTCGTCGTCGGGCGCGGCCTCGGCGATCGCCATCAGCGTCTTGTCGGTGAAGACGCAGAAGGCGGGCTGTCCGCTGCGTCGCGCCTGGACCGCGCGCCACGCCCGCAACCGCTCGTAGAGACCCTCGTCCATGTCGGACGGGCAGTCCTCACAGCGCATCAGCTTCATCTCACCGGCGTCGGTGAGCGTGCGCCCGCACACCCGGCAGCGGGCCGGGGTGCGCTGCGTGCGTCGCGGGGCGGCGGCGCCCGGTCGGCTCGGGAAGCCGCGCTCGACACCGCCGGAGCCGACCGCGGCGCTGCGTCCGGCGGCGCCGGTCGAGCCGGGGCGCAGACCGTCGAGGAAGCGGCTGGGGCGGCGGTTGGGACGGCCTCCCGGCGAGCGGGACAGCGCCCAGGAGACGTTCAGATGCTCCCGCGCCCGGGTGACACCGACATAGAGGAGACGGCGCTCCTCCTCGATCTGTTCGTCGGTCTTTGCGTAGGTGATCGGCATCATGCCCTCGGCGACACCGACCAGGAAGACGACGTCCCACTCCAGGCCCTTGGCCGAGTGCAGGGAGGCGAGGGTGACGCCCTCGACGGTCGGGGCGTGCTGGGCGCCCGCCCGTTCGTCGAGCTCGGCCACCAGGTCGCTCAGGGTGGCGCCGGGTCGGGCGGCGGCGAAGTCCTGCGCGAGGTTCACCAGCGCCGCCAGCGACTCCCAGCGCTCTCTGACGGCTCCGGAGCCGGCCGGAGGCTCAGTGGTCCAGCCCTCCCCCGACAGCACGGCACGCACCTGGGAGGGCAGGTCGACCGCGTCGTCCAAGAGGGAGTCGTTGCCGCCGAAGCGGGCCGCGCCGCGCAGGGCGATGCCCGCCTTGCGCACCTCGGGGCGGTCGAAGAACCGCTCGGCACCGCGCAGCTGGTAGGGGACGCCGACGTCGGCGAGGGCCTGTTCGTAGGTCTCGGACTGGGAGTTGGTGCGGAACAGGATGGCGATCTCGCTGGCCCGGACGCCCGCGTCGATGAGCTCGCGGATGCGGCGGGCGGCGCCCTCGGCCTCGGCGGGCTCGTCGGTGTACGCGGTGTAGACGGGCTCGGGGCCCGGGGCGCGCTGGGAGACCAGCTCCAGCCGGTGGTCGGCGGCGCGGCCGCGGGCCTGGGCGAGCAGGCCGTTGGCGAGGTGGACGACCTGGGGGGTGGAGCGGTAGTCGCGGACCAGCTTGACGACGGTGGCGCCGGGGTGGCGGGTGCGAAAGTCCAGTAGATGGTCGGGAGTTGCTCCCGTGAACGAGTAGATCGTCTGGCTGGCGTCGCCGACCACGCACAGGTTGTCCCGCTCGCCGAGCCACAGCTCCAGCAGTCGCTGCTGGAGGGGGCTGACGTCCTGGTACTCGTCGACCACGAAGTGCTGGTACTGGGAGCGGACCTGGTCGGCGATGTCGTGCCGGTCCTGGAGGATCGCGACGGTCAGCAGCAGCACGTCCTCGAAGTCGATGACCGCGCGGTCGCGCTTGAGATCCTCGTAGGCGGAGTAGAGCTGGGCGATCTCGGCCGGGGTGCGGGGGGTCTCGCGGCCGGCCTTGGCGGCCGCGAGCGCGTAGTCGGCGGGGACGGTCTGGGTGACCTTGGACCATTCGATCTCGCCGGTGACGTCCCTCAGCTCACCCCGGTCGAGGCGGATACGGCAGGCGGCGGCCGCGTCGGCGACGAGCTGGATCTTGCGGTCGACAAGCCGGGGCATGGACCCGCCGATCGCTTTCGGCCAGAAGTACTGGAGCTGACGCAGGGCCGCGGAGTGGAAGGTACGGGCCTGGACGCCGGCGGCGCCGAGTTGGCGCAGTCGGCCCCGCATCTCGCCGGCGGCGCGGTTGGTGAAGGTGACAGCCAGCACACTGGAGGGCTGGAGGATCCCGGCCCGCACCCCGTAGGCGATGCGGTGGGTGATCGCCCGTGTCTTGCCCGTGCCGGCGCCCGCCAGCACGCACACCGGGCCGTGCAGGGCGGTGGCCACCTCGCGCTGCTCGGGGTCGAGCCCTTCGAGCACCGCGTCGGCCGAGCCCGGTGTCTGCGGGAAGAGGGTGGAGTGCGTTGCTGCTGTCACACGGCCATGCTGCCAGGTCGCCGGAGACGGGTGAGCCGGTTGTCCACAGGCAGGCACTCGCAGTCGTACTAATGCGGCAGGCGTCACCTGGCGGGCATACCCCCGGCGGGAATGGTGACCCGATCGCGTACGTTCCCCCTCTGGACCACCCGATCCCCGAGCCACCAGAGGAGCGCGCGAGACATGCAGGGCACCGTGACGATGTACAGCACCACGTGGTGCGGCTACTGCCAGCGGCTGAAGAAGCAGCTGGACCGCGAGGGCATCGCGTACACCGAGATCAACATCGAACAGGACCCCGCGTCCGCAGCGTTCGTGGAGAAGGCGAATGGCGGAAACCAGACGGTCCCGACCGTGCTCTTCGCGGACGGTTCGACGCTCACGAACCCTTCGCTGGCTCAGGTGAAGCAGAAAGTCGGCGCGTAACCGCTCCGCAGCTTCAAACCAGGAAGGCGGTCCCCGAGGGCACCCTCGGGGACCGCCTTCTCGTGTGTGGCCAGGCGCCGTGTCACACGCTCCGCGTCGGCAGCGGCTTGCCGTACCAGAGCTCGATCAGACGGGCCGCGATGGAGATGCCGTACGGCGGGAGTACCTCGCCGGAGTCGAAGGCGGCGCGCAGCTCGTCGCGGGAGAACCAGCGGGCCTCGTGGATCTCGTCGCCGTCGACGGTGATGTCGGCAGAGGTGGCGCGGGCCATGAAGCCCAGCATCAGGCTGGAGGGAAAGGGCCAGGGCTGACTGGCGATGTACTCGACCTGACCGACGCTGATGCCGGACTCCTCGAAGACCTCACGGCGCACCGCCTGCTCGATGGACTCGCCGGGCTCGACGAAGCCGGCGAGCGTCGAGAAGCGGCCCTCGGGCCAGTGGACCTGACGGCCCAGCAGGATGCGGTCGTCCTCGTCGGTGACGGCCATGATCACGGCCGGGTCGGTGCGCGGGTAGTGCTCGGCGCCGCAGGCGGGGCAGCGGCGGATGTGACCGGCCGCGGCGATGACGGTGCGCTCTCCGCAGCGGGAGCAGAAGCGGTGTGTGCGCTGCCAGTTCTCCAGGCCGACCGCGTGCACCATCAGGCCCGCGTCGCGCGGCGACAGCAGCAGGCCCGCTTCGCGCAGGCCCGCGGGGCGCGCGGACTGGTCGATGCGGCCGGGGAGTGCGTCCTTCTGGAGGGCGAAGTAGCTGACGCCGTCCTCGTCGATGCCGAGGAAGTAGCGGTGTGCCTCGGTGAGGGGGGCTTCGAAGGAGGGCGTCATGACGAGTTCGGTACGGCCGTCCGCCGTCTCGTCGAGCAGGACCTGGCCGCCGGAGACCACGAAGCAGCGGGTGGTGGGGTGGCTCCACGCCGCCGCGAGCCAGGCCTCGTCGAGCCGGTGGTGGGCGGCTCGGTCGATGCCGCTCGGGGCGGTGAGCGAGATGGGGCGGTCGGCGGTGTGGTCGGTCCAGGTGGTCACGGGTGCTTCCAACTCCCCCGGTGGAAAGTGTGTTTCGGCGGGTGGTTCAGCGGGCTGTGCGGCGGGAGGCGACCGGGTCCGGCGGGGCCCCGCCGTCCGGGGCGGTTCTTCCAGTGTGCCCGCGTGCGATGTCGGGCCGGGCGGCGCGGGACGGTCAGGGCGCATGGCGCCAGTGCTCGGCGAGGTCGTCCCACAGGTATGCGGTGGTCTCGACGCCTTTGAGGAGCAGATCGAGTTCGACCTTCTCGTTCGGGGCGTGCCAGCCGTCGGACGGGACGGAGATGCCGAGGAAGAGCACGGGTGCATCGAGGACTTCCTGGAGGTCCGCGGCCGGTCCCGAGCCGCCCTCGCGCGTGAAGCGGACGGGCTGGTCGAAGGCGCGGCCCATGGCGCGGACGACCGACTGCAGGGCCGGGTGGTCCAGGGGGGTCAGGCACGGGCGGGTGGACCCGGTGAAGGTGATCTCGTGCCGGATCCCGGCGGGCAACTGCTCGGCGGCCCATTCGCGGACGGCCTTCTCGATGTGGTCGGGGTCCTGGCCCGCGACCAGCCTGAAGGAGAGCTTCACCAGCGCCGCGGACGGGATGATCGTCTTGCTGCCGGGGCCTTGATAGCCACCGCCGATGCCGTTGACCTCAGCGGTCGGGCGGGCCCACATGCGCTCCAGGGTGGTGTACCCGGCCTCGCCGTGCACGGCGAGGGACTTGGCCGTGCGCAGCCACTGCTGCTCGTCGAAGGGCAGTTCGGCGAAGAGTTCGCGCTCGCGGTCGGTGAGTTCGACGATGCCGTCGTAGAAGCCGGGGATCGCCACGCGCGCGTGCTCGTCGTGCAGGGCGGCGACCAGGCGGGCGGCGGCGGTGGCCGGGTTGGGGACGGCGCCGCCGAAGGAGCCGGAGTGGATGTCCTGGTCGGGGCCGAACAGCCGGATCTCGCACTCCGCGAGGCCGCGCATGCCGGTGCACACCGTGGGGACGTCCTCGGACCACATGCCGGTGTCGGAGACGATCACGGCGTCGGCGGCGAGCCTGGCCGAGTTCTGCTCCACGAGCGCCCGGAAGTGCGGGGAGCCGGACTCCTCCTCGCCCTCGATCAGCAGCTTCAGGTGCACGGCCGGGGTCGTGCGGCCGGTGGTGGCGAGGTGGGTGCGGACGCCGAGTGTGTGGAAGAACACCTGGCCCTTGTCGTCGGCGGCACCGCGCGCGTAGAGGCGGTTTTCGCGGACGACCGGCGCGAAGGGGTCGCTGTCCCAGCCGTCCTCGCGGGCGGCGGGCTGCACGTCGTGGTGGCCGTAGACGAGGACCGTGGGCGCCCCGGGGTCGGCGGAAGGCCACTCGGCGAAGACGGCCGGCGCGCCCGGCGTCTCCCAGACCTCGGTGGTCGGGAAGCCGGTCTCCCGGAGCTTGGCGGCGAGCCAGTCCGCGCTGCGGCGTACATCGGCGGCGTGGTCGGGCTGGGCCGACACGGAGGGGATCCGCAGCCACTCGGCGAGGTCGTCGAGGAAGGCGGCACGGTGCTGCTCGATGTACGTACGGACGGCGCTGACGGCACTGTCAACGGGGTGGCTCATGGTCACGAGCCTATCGGCCCCCACCGACATCCTCGTCGTGCGGTTCCTCACCCCTCGGCTCCCCCAGCAGGAGCCGCTCCAGCGCCGCACGGTCGGGCAGGTCGTCCGGCCGTACGACCTCGCCGCTGCGGACGTAGAGGAACGCGGCCGTGACCGACTCCAGGGGCACGCCCCGCTGCTCGGCCCAGGCGAGCCGGTAGACCGCGAGCTGGAGCGGATCGGCGGTGTGGGTGCGGTTGGTCTTCCAGTCGACGATCTCGTACGTCGCTGTCTCGCCGTCGCCCTCCTTGTAGACGGCGTCGATGCGGCCCCGGAGCACGCGGCCGGCGATCGCCAGCTGGAAGGGGGCCTCGACGCGGTGGGGCGTGCGGCGGGCGTATTCCGTGCGCTCGAAGGCGTCCTTGAGGGCTTCCAGATCCCGTTCGTCGGCGATGTCGGCCTCGGCTCCGGGCAGTTCCTCCGGCTCCAGCATGGGCAGCGTCAGCTCTTCGAAGCGGGCCTCGACCCAGGCGTGGAAGCGGGTGCCGCGACGCGCGGCGGGCTGCGGCGGGCGGGGCATGGGGCGGGCCAGCTCCTGCGCGAAGCCGTCCGGGTCGGCGGCCAGGCGCAGCAGCTGGGACGCGGTCAGCGAGGCCGGCAGGGGCACGTTGGTGACACTCTGGCGGGCGCGCAGGAGCTCGCCGGTGAGGGCGTCGAGGTCGCGGTCCCAGGAGGCGATGGTGCGGGCCTCCTCCGGAGTGAGGGGGGCGCGCTCGGGTTCTGTGGGGTGGGGGCGTGCGCTCTCCTGCGTATCCGAGTGGTCGGGGATGTCCGGGGCCGCCGCCTGGTGCGGGACGGTCGGGCGGTCCGGGGCCCATGCGTCCCAGTCGGCCGGGGCTTCGTCGGTGTCGAAGAAGGGGGCCTCGTCGGAGGCCTCCTCGTAGGGGGCCTCCTCGTAGGGGGCTTCGTCGTAGGGGGCTTCGTCGTAGGCGGCGTCGTAGGGCGCTTCGTCGTCCTCGAGTGGTGCCGGCCAGTCCGGGTCGTCGTAGGTGTCCGGGTCGTGTGTGGCCGCGGGGTGGGTGGCCTCGTGTGAGGCGAGGGCGTCGAGGTGGGCCAGGACGGTCGCGGCGGCCGCCCTGCGGCGGGCCAGAGCCGCGTCGTCCAGGGGCAGGGGCCACACCTGGTCGGCGGCCTCCTGGTGCAGGGCCGGGTTCTCCTCTTCCTCGGCGGGCTCGTCGGCCCACGCCTCGATCTCGCCGTGTCCGGCCGTGCAGTGGTCGTACAGGGCCTGAAGGAAGTCGGACGGGCCGCGGGGCTTCTTCTGGGTGGGACCCCACCAGTGGCCGGAGCCGAGGAGGAGGGAGCGGGGGCGCGTGAAGGTGACGTAGCCGAGGCGGAGCTCCTCGGTGTGCTGGTGCTCCTTCATCTCCTCGTGGAAGGCCTTCAGACCCCGGGAGTCCCAGGAGGCCACGTCGGGGAGGGTTTCGGTGTCGCCGCGCAGTGCGTGCGGCAGCACCTTGCCCTGGGCGGTCCACTTCTCGCGGCCCCGGTCGCTGGGGAAGGTCCCGGTGACCAGGCCGGGGACGGCCACGACATCCCACTCCAGGCCCTTGGACTTGTGCGCGGTGAGTACCTTCACGGTGTTCTCGCCGCCGGGGAGGGCGTTGTCGAGGCCCTTCTCGTACTGGGCGGCGGTGCGCAGGAAGCCGAGGAAGGCCAGGAGGGTCGCCTCGCCGTCGCCGGCGGCGAACGAGGCGGCGATGTCCAGGAAGTTCGACAGGGTCTCGCGGCGGCGGGCGGCCAGGGCGTGCGGGGACGCCGACAGTTCCACCTCCAGGCCGGTGACGGACAGGACGCGGTGCAGGACGTCCATCAGGGGGTCGGCCAGGGAGCGGCGCAGCTCGCGCAGCTCGGTGGCCAGCCGCGCGAACCGCACGCGCGCGTCCGGTGAGAAGGGCAGCCCATCGTCCCCGTCGCCGTCCAGCGGGGTCTCCAGGAACGTGTCCAGGGCGTCCGCGAGGGATATCACCTCGGACGGGTCGACCCCCTCGACCGCCTCGGCCAGCCGGCGGTCGGGATCGTCGCCGCCGTCCACGCGCGCGTGGGAGACGAGCAGCCGGGCGCGGCGCCCCAGGAGGGCGAGGTCGCGCGGGCCGATGCGCCAGCGGGGGCCGGTCAGCAGGCGGACGAGGGAGGCGTTGGCGCCGGGGTCCTGGAGGACCTCGCAGACGGCGACGAGGTCGGCGATCTCGGGCAGGTGCAGCAGTCCGGAGAGGCCGACCACCTCGACGGGGATGTCCCGTGCGACGAGCGCGCCCTGGATCTCGGCGAAGTCGGTGGCCGTACGGCACAGGACGGCGATCTCGCCGGGCGCTTTCCCGGTCCGTACGAGATGGGCGAGGGAGTCGGCGATCCAGTCGATTTCCTCGGTGTGGGTGCGCAGCAGGGCGCAGCGGACCAGTCCGTCGCGTTCGGCGCCGGGGGCCGGGCGGAGGGCCTCCACGCCCGCGTGCAGGGCGCGCAGGGGCTCGGCGAGGCCGTTGGCGAGGTCCAGGAGGCGGCCGCCGCTGCGGCGGTTCTCGCTGAGGGACTGGCGGGTGGCGGGACGGCCGTCGGCGCGGGCGAAGTGCTCGGGGAAGTCGTCGAGGTTGGCGACGGAGGCGCCGCGCCAGCCGTAGATCGCCTGGCAGGGGTCGCCGACGGCGGTCACGGGATGGCCGGTGCCGCCGCCGAACAGGCCCGCGAGAAGGATGCGTTGGGCCACGGAGGTGTCCTGGTACTCGTCGAGGAGCACCACGCGGAACTCGTCGCGCAGGATCCGGCCCACTTCGGGGTTCTGGGCGAGCTGGGCGGACAGGGCGATCTGGTCGCCGAAGTCGAGCAGGTCGCGTTCCCGCTTGGCGGCGCGGTAGCGGACCACCAGGTCGGCGAGTTCCCGGCGGGCGGCGGCGGTCTCGGGGATCTTGCGCAGGTCGGCGTTGGTGAGTTTGGCGCCGTCCAGGGCGCGCAGCAGCTCGGCGTCGTAGGCGCGCAGGTCCTCCGGCCGTACGAGGTGTTCGGCGAGCTCGGCGTCGAGCGTGAGGAGGTCGCTGACGAGGTCGGCGAAGGAGCGGGTCAGCGCCGGGTAGGGCCCGGGCGCCTCGCGCAGCACGCGCGCGGCGAGTTGGTAGCGGGTGGCGTCGGCGAGCAGCCGGGAGCTCGGCTCCAGTCCGATGCGCAGGCCGTGATCGGTCAGGAGGCGGCCCGCGAAGGCGTGGTACGTCGAGATCACCGGCTCGCCCGGCGGGTTGTCCGGATCGATGACGTCGGGGTCGGTGACGCCTGCCTTGATCAGCGCCTTGCGGACGCGCTCGGCGAGCTCGCCGGCGGCCTTGTTGGTGAACGTGAGACCGAGCACCTGTTCGGGGGCGACCTGGCCGGTGCCGACCAGCCACACCACGCGTGCCGCCATCACCGTCGTCTTGCCCGAGCCGGCTCCGGCCACGATCACCTGCGGGGCGGGCGGTGCGGTGATGCAGGCCGTCTGCTCCGGGGTGAACGGGATACCGAGGAGCTCCTTGAGCTGGTCGGGATCGGTGATACGGGCGGGCATGTCGGAGAGGCTAGCGGCGGGCACTGACAGCGGAGGCCACATCGCCCTCGGGACAAAGGAGAAGCGCAGGTCAGCACGTGTGGTGCGGTCGATCACAAAGAGCGCGAGGGATCACCTGCGTTACTCGACCACGTGCCGTCCCTCGGGCCGCGCGCTGCACGAGGCCCGGAACGCGCAGTGTGTGCAGTGCTGGCCGGCGCTCGGCGTGAACCGTTCGTCGAGGACCTTGCCGGCTGCCGTGGCCAGCAGCTCGCCCACCCACTCCCCCTCCAGCGGCTCCTGCGCCTGCACCTTGGGCAGGGTCTCGCCGCCGTCGCGCTTGGCGGCGCCCTGGCGCAGCTGGACGAGTTCCGCGCCGCCCGGCTCGGGGCGCGCCCCGTCGAAGGCCTCGTCGACCGCGCCCTCGCGGACGGCGAGCTGGTAGACGGCGAGCTGGGGGTGGTGCTCCACCTCCTTGGCACTGGGCGCCTGTTTGCCGGTCTTGAAGTCGACGACGTAGGCGCGGCCCTCGCCGTCGGCCTCCACGCGGTCCATCTGGCCGCGGATGCGCACCTCGTAGTCACCCGCTTCGAGGCTGACGTCGAAGTCGTGCTCGCTGGCGACCGGCGTCCGCCCCGTGCGGTCCATGACGTGCCACTTCAGGAAGCGTTCGAGCGCCACGCGCGCGTTGTCCTTTTCCTGCGCCGATTTCCACGGCGCGTCGAAGGCGAGCGCGTTCCACACGGAGTCGAGGCGTTCCATGAGGACGGCGAGGTCGGCCGGGGTGTGTCCGGAGGCGACCTCGTCGGCGAGAACGTGCACGACGTTGCCGAAGCCCTGGGCGACAGTCGCGGGCGCGTCGGCCTTGACCTCGCGGCCCAGGAACCACTGCAGGGCGCAGGTGTTGGCGAGTTGCTCCAGGGCGCTGCCGGACAGCACGACGGGCTGGTCGCGGTCGCGCAGCGGCACCTTGCTCTCGGTCGGCTCGAACATGCCCCACCACCGGTAGGGGTGGGCGGAGGGCACCAGGGGGCGGCCGTCCTCGTCGGCGAGGGCGGCGAGCCGGGCCAGTCGGCGGGCGGCGGCCTCCCTGAGGGTGTCCGACACCCGCGGGTCGACCGTGGTGGCGCGGAGTTCGGCGACGAGCGCCGCGACGGACAGCGGGCGGCGGGGGCGGCCCGTGACGTCCTTCGGTTCGACGCCGAGTTCGCTGAGGAAGCGGGAGGGCTGGTCACCGTCGTCGGCGGGTGCCCTGACCGCGGTGACGACGAGACGTTCACGCGCGCGCGTGGCGGCCACGTAGAACAGGCGGCGCTCCTCGGCGAGCAGCGCCCCCGGGGTGAGCGGTTCGGCGAGTCCGTCGCGGCCGATGCGGTCCGCTTCCAGGAGGGAGCCGCGGCGGCGCAGATCCGGCCACAGGCCCTCCTGGACGCCGGCGACGACGACCAGCCGCCACTGAAGGCCCTTGGAGCGGTGCGCGGTCATCAGGCGGACGGCTTCGGGTCGGACGGCCCGCCGGGTGAGCGTGTCGGCGGCGATGTCCTCAGCGTCGATCTCCTCCAGGAAGTTCAGGGCGCCCCGGCCGCCGGTGCGCTCCTCGGCGCGGGCCGCGGTCGCGAACAGCGCGCAGACGGCGTCGAGATCGCGGTCGGCGTTGCGTCCGGCCGCGCCGCCGCGCCGGGCGGCGCGCTCCAGGCGCGTGGGCCATGGTGTGCCTTCCCAGAGGTCCCACAGCGCATCCTCGGCCGTACCGCCGCCCGCGAGGCGCTCACGGGCCTTCCTGAGCAGCGCGCCCAGACGCTGGGCGCCACGCGCGTACGTGGGGTCGTGCACGGCGAGGCGCTCCGGCTCGGCCAGCGCCCGCGCGAGCAGTTCGTCCGAGGGAGGTGGCAGAGGGTTGCCCGCGGCCCGCTCCTCGTCGCGCAGGGCACGGCCGAGGCGGCGCAGGTCGGCGGCGTCCATGCCCGCGAGGGGGGAGGCGAGCAGCGTGAGGGCGGTTTCGGTGTCGAGCCAGGAGGTGTCCGAAGTGGGCTCATCACCCTCTTGGTCGGGTGCTTCGGTCCGCGCCGCCTCCGCCGCGGCCACCGCCCGCAGCGCCGTCAGAAGGGGTGCCACCGCGGGCTCGTGCCGCAGGGGCAGGTCGTCGCCGTCGATGTCCAGGGGGACGCCGGCCGCCGTGAGTGCGCGGCGGACCGTCGGGATGGTGCGGGATCCGGCCCGCACCAGGACGGCCATGTCGCTCCAGGGGACGCCGTCCTCCAGATGCGCCCTGCGGAGGATGTCGGCGATGTTGTCCAGCTCGGTGCCGGGCGTCGGGTACGTGTAGACCTCGACCTGGCCCCCGTCCCGTACCGGAGCGAGTTCACGATGGGCGCGGACCTTGTCGGCCGGGAGGCGGGTCAGCGGCATGCGCTGGGTCAGCAGCCGGGTCGCGGCCAGCAGGGCGGCGCCGGAGCGGCGGGAGGTGCGCAGGACCTCGACGGGCGCCGGGCGGCCGTCCGCGCACGGGAAGGCCCGCGGGAAGTCCAGGATGCCGTTCACGTCCGCTCCGCGGAACGTGTAGATCGACTGGTCGGGGTCGCCGAAGGCGAGGAGGGTGCGGCCGCCGCCGGCGAGGGCGTGCAGCAGCCGTACCTGGGCCGGATCGGTGTCCTGGTACTCGTCGACGAAGACGGCGTCGTACTGCGCGGCGAGCCGCTCGGCGACCCCGGGGCGGTGGGCGAGCAGGACCGCGCGGTGGACCAGTTCGGCGTAGTCGAGCACGCCCTGCAGGTCGAGCACGTCGAGGTACTCGGCGAGGAAGGCGGCCGCGGCACGCCAGTCGGGGCGGCCGATACGGCGGGCGAAGGCGTCCAGGGCGCCCGGGCCCAGCCCCAGTTCACGGCTGCGGGCGAGGACCGCGCGGACCTCGTCGGCGAAGCCGCGGGTGGTCAGGCAGGCGCGCAGTTCGTCCGGCCAGCGCACATGCGCGAGGCCGAGCCGCTCCAGGTCGGGCTGGCCCGCCAGCAGTTCGCGTACGGCGACGTCCTGTTCGGGGCCGGACAGCAGCCGCAGCGGCTCCACGAACAGGTCGGTGTCCTGGTGGGCGCGGACCAGGGCGTAGCAGAACGAGTGGAAGGTGGTCGCCTGGGGAGCGCGTGCCGCGCCTATGCGCAGCGCCATACGGTCGCGCAGCTCGACGGCCGCCTTGCGGCTGAACGTCAGCACGAGCACGCGCGCGGGGTCCCCGCCCCGGGCGATGCGCGCCGCCACCGACTCGACGAGCGTGGTGGTCTTGCCGGTGCCGGGACCTGCGAGAACGAGCAGCGGGCCGGTGCGGTGGTCAACCACGGCGCGCTGTGCGGCGTCCAGACGAGGGGGATCCTCACGGGCCGGCGGGGTACGCACCAGTCGGTAAGCGCCACGGTTCCCCTGTCGCACCTGGGTGTGCGACAGGCGTCTGGTGGAGGAAGAGGAGCTCACGTGGTTCGCCGGTCCTGGTGGGTGTGCTGTGGAAAGGACCGCCGCGCGTGGAGGGCGGTGGCCGGGGGGTGAGGGGGATGCGCGCTGGCGACGCTACGCCGACGGGCGGCGCGGAAGCAGGTCTTCCGCTTCTTCCCTCACGCCACTCGCGACACGTATGCCCCTCGATTCACGAACGTACGTCATGCCACGGACGTGCCCTGCTTCCCCCGTACGGGCCTCGGGTTGCCCCGCGACCCCTTCGATGGCGGATGCTGTCAGGTGTGACCCTCAGCACGTTCGCTGCCGTCCCACCGGGCCCGTCTCAGGTCGACCCGCGGGAGATGGCCCTCGGCGGTCCTGGCTGCCTGTTTCAGCGGCGTGCCCTCCTCGCGGTAGTGGCCGAGCGCCTCCAGTTCGTGCCCCGCAAGCAGCGCTCCGTCCGCGCGCACGACACGCCACCACGGAACGGCCCCTCCGTAGAGGGACATCACGCGGCCGACCTGACGGGGACCTCCCTCCTCGAGCCACTCGGCGACGTCGCCGTACGTCATGACGCGCCCGGGCGGAATCCGTTCGGTTACGTCGAGGACCCGCTCGGCGTACTCCGGCAGCGTGTCCGCGTACGCCGCGTGGGCGTCGTCCTTCGGATGGCTCTCCTCGCTCATCCGCCCCATATTGCCCCACGCCACCGACAATGTGACGCGCGCGCGACCGTGCGTAGCCTTCGCTCCGGGGCAGCGCTTCGGGCAGACTGTGCGCCCCCGCATGTGCACCCTGACAGCCCCGTGTGTCGGTGGGGCATGCCACCATCGTGCGGGCGGTGACCGGTGATACGAGACCAAGAAGAGACGATGAAGCAGCAGGGTGTGCACCCCGAGGACGCGGACAGCACCTCTGCCGCTTCGTCGAGCCCGGGCACCGCCGACCCGGACGAGACGGGCAAGAAGACGGACAAGAAGGCGGACAACAAGAAGAGCGCGCACGACGCCGACAAGGAGACGCCCACGACCCGGTCCGCGTCTGACGACGACCCCGACGAGGTACACGCCGACGAGGTCGAGGGCGACGAACCGCTGCTGCCCGCGCGCGTGCACCGGCCCTCCGACCTGATGCGGCTGTTGGTCGGCGCCATCGCCGTCGCCGTGCTGCTCGCGATCGCCGCGTTCGCACACGGCACCACCTCGGGCCTCGAAGAGGACATCAACAAGGGCACCGGCCAGGCACCCGACCTGCTCACCAATTTCGCGGGGCTGGCCTCCAGCATCGCCATCCTCCTGGTGCCGGTCGCGTTCGCGATCGAGCGGCTGATCAAGCGTGACGGGCTGCGTATCGCCGACGGCGTGCTCGCGGCGGTGCTCGCGCACGGCGTCACCCTGGCCACCGATCTGTGGGTCGCACGGGCCGCCCCCGACTCGATCCAGGAGGCGCTCACCAAGCCCTCCCCCGGCGACATCCACGCCCTCACCGACCCCGTGCACGGCTACCTGGCTCCCGTCATCGCGTACATGACGGCCGTCGGCATGTCGCGCAGGCCGCGCTGGCGCGCGGTGCTGTGGATCGTGCTGCTGCTCGACGCCATCTCGATGCTCGTCGCCGGATACACGACAGCGTTCTCGATCACCCTGACGCTGCTGATCGGCTGGACCGTGGCCTACGGCACGCTGTACGCCGTCGGCTCGCCCAACGTCCGTCCCACGGGACGGACCCTGATGGCGGGCCTCAGGACCGTCGGCTTCCGCCCGGTGAGCGCGTCCCGCGAGGAAGTGTCGGACATGCCGGAGACCGGCGACCGCGGCCGCCGCTACTTCGTCACCCTGGAGGACGGCCGGCCCCTGGACGTGACGGTGGTCGACCGGGAGCAGCAGGCGCAGGGCTTCTTCTACCGCGCGTGGCGCAATCTGACCCTGCGCGGCTTCGCCACCCGCAGCAGCCTCCAGTCGCTGCGCCAGGCACTGGAACAGGAGGCACTGCTCGCCTACGCGGCCATCGCGGCCGGCGCCAACGCGCCCAAGCTGATCGCCACCTCGGAGCTGGGCCCCGACGCGGTGATGCTCGTCTACGAGCACACCGGCGGGCGCACCCTGGACTCGCTGTCGGACGAGGAGATCACGGACGAGCTGCTGCGCGACACCTGGCACCAGGTGGAGGCCCTGCAGTCCCGGCGTATCGCGCACCGCAGGCTGGTGGGCGACGCGATTCTGGTGGATCGTTCCGGCACGGTGATCCTCACCGACCTGCGGGTCGGTGAGATCGCGGCCGGCGATCTGCTGCTGCGCATGGACATCTCCCAGCTGCTGGTGACGCTGGGCCTCAGGGTGGGCGCCCAGCGCGCGGTGGCGGCGGCGGTGGACGTGCTCGGCCCCGACGCCGTGGCCGACTGTCTGCCGATGCTCCAGCCCATCGCGCTGAGCCGCTCCACGCGCGCGACGCTGCGAAAACTGGCCCGGGAGCGGTCCGAGCGCGAGCGCGAGGCGGTCCTGGAGGCATCGCGGCATGCCAAGCAGACCCGCCTGGAAGAGGCGCCGGCCGAGGCCGGGCCCGTACTCGAAAAGCCCGACAAGAAGGCCGAGAAGGCGGAGGCCAGGGCCGAGAAGCGGGCCATCGACGAGGCCATGGAAGAGGCGCGCGAGGAGGATCTGCTCACGCAGATCCGCCACGAGGTGTTGTTGATCCGGCCGCAGGCACCGGTCGAGCCGGCGTCGCTGCAGCGCGTGCGGCCGCGGACGCTGATCAGTTTCATCGCCGGTGCCATCGGCGCGTACTTCCTGCTGACCCAGCTCACACACATCGAGTTCGGCCCGCTCATCGCCAACGCCGAGTGGGGCTGGGTCGCCGCGGCCGTGCTGTTCTCCGCGGCAAGCTACTTCGCGGCGGCGATGGCCCTGCTGGGCTTCGTACCCGAGCGTGTGCCGTTCGTGCGCACGGTGGCGGCTCAGGTCGCGGGATCGTTCGTGAAGATCGTCGCGCCGGCCGCCGTGGGCGGTGTCGCCCTCAACACGCGTTTCCTGCAACGCGCGGGCGTACGCCCCGGGCTCGCGGTGGCGAGCGTCGGCGCGTCGCAGCTGTTCGGGCTCGGCTGCCACATCCTGATGCTGCTGGCCTTCGGCTATCTGACCGGCACCGAGAAGACTCCGTCGCTGTCGCCGTCGCGGACCGTCATCGCGGGTCTGCTGACGGTGGCGGTGCTCGTGCTCGTGGTGACCTCGGTGCCGTTCATGCGGAAATTCGTCGCCACGCGCGTGAGGTCGCTGTTCGCGGGTGTCGTGCCCCGCATGCTCGACGTGCTGCAGCGACCGCAGAAGCTGGTCGCCGGCATCGGCGGCATGCTGCTGCTCACCGCCTGCTTCGTGATGTGCCTGGACGCGTCGATCCGGGCGTTCGGCGACGAGACGACCTCGATCAGCATCGCCAGCGTCGCGGTCGTCTTCCTCGCCGGCAACGCGCTCGGTTCCGCCGCCCCGACCCCGGGCGGCGTGGGCGCGGTCGAGGCGACCCTGACGCTCGGTCTGATCGGCGTCGGCCTGCCCAAGGAGGTCGCGGCGCCCGCGGTGCTGTTGTTCCGCCTGCTGACACTGTGGCTGCCGGTGCTGCCGGGCTGGCTCGCCTTCAACCACCTCACCCGCAAGGGCGCGCTGTAAGTCACACGGCCGGGCCGGTCGACGCACGTACCTCGTACGGCCCGCGCCCCGAGCGCCCCGCCGTAGGCGACCGCAGGATGGAAGCATGCCGAACCCTGCCCGGCTGCGTACCGCCGCCCTGACCGCCACCGCCCTTGTGCTGACCTCCGTGCTGGCGGGCTGCGGCGGCGACTCCCAGGACGAGGACCTGTCGGCCCAGGAGCTGAGCTGGGAGGACTGCCCGGAACCGTCCGTGGCGCAGGGCGGCGGTGACGCCCCGTCCCCCCTGCCGAACGGCGACAAGTGGCAGTGCGCCACCATGAAGGCCCCCCTCGACTGGGACGAACCCAAGGGGGACACGATCAAGCTCGCGCTGATCCGGGCGAAGGCCAGTGGCGACGAGAGCAGGCGCATCGGCTCGCTCGTCTTCAACTTCGGCGGCCCCGGCGGCTCCGGCGTCACCGCGCTGCCCGCCTTCGGCAAGGACTACGCGACCCTGCGCACCCGATACGACCTGGTCAGCCTCGACCCGCGCGGAGTCGGCCGCAGCGTCCCCGTCGAGTGCCAGAACGACCTCCAGCTCGACGCGTACTTCCAGCAGGACGCGACCCCCGACGACACGGCCGAGCGCACCAAGCTCCTGGACAACACCAAGGAGTTCAACGCGGCCTGCGAGACGAACTCCGAGAAGATGCTGCCGCACGTGCGCACCACCGACGCGGCCCGCGACCTGGACCTGGTGCGGCAGGTCCTCGGCGACGACAAGCTGCACTACTTCGGCATCTCGTACGGCACCGAACTCGGCGGCGTCTACGCCCACTTGTTCCCCAAGAACGTGGGCCGCGCGGTCTTCGACGCGGTCGTCGACCCGACGCAGAACCCCGAACAGGGCTCGCTCGGACAGGCCAAGGGCTTCCAGCTCGCCCTCGACAACTTCGCCGAGGACTGCACCTCCAAGACCGAGGACTGCCCGATCGGCGACAGCGCCGAGGACGTCAAGAACCGCATCGCCACACTGCTCGCGGACCTCGACAGCAAACCCATCCCCGGCATCTTTCCGCGCGAGCTGACCCAGACTGCCGCCACCAACGGCATCGCGCAGGCGCTGTACTCGCAGGGTTTCTGGCAGTACCTCACCGCGGGCCTGGAGCAGGCGTACGCCGGTGACGGCAGAATCCTGATGGCGCTGTCCGACTCGATGAACGGGCGCAACGAGCACGGCGAGTACAGCAACCTCACCGCGGCCAACGTCTCCATCAACTGCGCCGACGAAAAGCCGCGCTACACCGCCGACTACGTGGAGCGGAAACGTCCCGAGTTCCGGGCCGCCTCGCCGCTCTTCGGCGACTTCATGGCCTGGTCCATGCTCAGCTGCACCGACTGGGCGGTGGCGGGCGCCGCGGACCATCCCGACGTGAGCGCGCCCGGATCCGCGCCGATCCTCGTCGTGGGCAACACGGGCGACCCGGCCACGCCGTACGAGGGCGCGCGGAAGATGGCGGCCGCGCTGGGCAAGGGCGTCGGTGTCGAGCTGACGTACGAGGGGCAGGGGCATGGGGCGTACCGCAGCAAGAACAAGTGCGTGCGGGACGCGGTGAACGGCTATCTGCTGGACGGGAAGGTTCCGGCGGCCGGTACCGTCTGCTCCTGACACCGCACCCGAGAATCCCGGGAAACGCGCTGGTCAAAAGGTTATCCACAGGCTGAAGCGGCCGTCGCGCGATCCGCCTACTATGGCCAGACCGCCATCCGCGGCACGAGGCGGACGGCATGCGAGGGGGGAAGCGCAATGACGCGATTCGTACGGTGGACGGCCCTGGGGGCGGCCGCCGCGCTCCTGGTGACCGGATGCAGCGGCGGTTCGTCCGGCGACGACAAGAGCAGCGGGGATACCGGCACGGCGCGGCCGTCGGCCGGCTCCTCCGGCGCGGCCGCCGCCGCACCGCCCTCCTCGCTGACCTCGCAGAAGCTCGACTGGGGCCGCTGCAAGGCCACCGCGGACGCCTCCGCGCCGGGCAGCGACTGGCAGTGCGCGACGCTGAAGGTGCCACTGGACTGGTCCAAGCCGGACGGCGAGACGATCGGCCTGGCGCTGATCCGCTCCAAGGCCCGCGGAGAGAACCGCGTCGGCTCGCTCCTGTTCAACTTCGGCGGCCCTGGTGAGTCGGGCGTGTCCGTGATGCCCGGGTTCGCCGCCACCGCATCTCTGCTCCGCGAGCGGTACGACCTGGTCAGCTGGGATCCGCGCGGGGTCGGCGCCAGCGAGGGCATCCGGTGCCGCAGCGACAAGGCGATCCAGGCCTCCGAGTCGGTGGACATCACACCCGACACCCCCGCCGAGGAGAGGGCGTACTTCCAGGACGCCGCCGACTTCGGCAAGGGCTGCGAGAAGGACGCGGGCTCACTGCTGGCGCACGTCTCGACCACCGACACCGCCCGCGACATGGATCTGATGCGCCAAGTCCTCGGCGACAGCAAGATGCACTACTTCGGCATTTCGTACGGCACCGAACTCGGCGGCGTCTACGCCCACTTGTTCCCGAAGAACGTGGGGCGGGTGATCCTCGACGCCGTCGTCGACCCGAGCGTCGGCACGGTGGGCCACGCCGAGAACCAGGCCCGGGGGTTCCAGCGTGCGCTGGACGCCTACCTCAAGTCCACCGGCCAGGACCCGGCGGAGGGCTCGCGGAAGATCACGGACCTGCTGGAGCGGATCGACGCGGAACCGCTGTCCACCTCGTCCGGGCGGAAGCTGACCCAGTCGCTGGCGTTCACCGGCATCGTCCTGCCGCTGTACGGCGAGGACAGCTGGCCGACCCTGACCAGCGCGCTGGACGCGGCGGAGCGGGGAGACGGCTCCGAACTGCTCGCGCTCGCCGACCTCTACAACGGACGTGACCCGTCGGGGCGGTACGGCACGGCGACCCATTCGCAACGGGCCATATCGTGCTTGGACGACAAGCAGCGGCTCACGCCCGAGGAGACGGAGAAGCTGCTGCCCAGGTTCGAGAAGGTCTCGCCCGTGTTCGGGAAGGCCATGAGCTGGGACACGGCCGGCTGGTGCCACGACTGGCCGGTGGCCGGGCAGTACGACACGCCGGAGGTGAGCGCGCCCGGTGCGGCACCGATCCTGCTGGTCGGCAACACCGGCGACCCGGCGACGCCGTACGAGGGCACCCGGAAGATGGCGGACGAGCTGGGCAAGGGCGTCGGGGTGGTGCTCACCTGGAAGGGCGAGGGGCACGTCGCCTACGGGAAGGGGAGCGACTGTGTCGACTCGACGGTGAACGCGTACCTGCTGAGCGGCACGGTGCCGAAGGACGGCAAGGTCTGCTCATGACGACGGCGGGAGCCCCGGGCACCTACGGTGCGCGAAGCCCCCGCCGTCACCGAAAGCAGGCCAGCCCCCGCCCTCATGGACGGGGTGCCGGGTGCGGCCTAGTACACCGGCTTGTGCGGCTCGATCTGGTTGACCCAGCCGATCACGCCACCGCCGACGTGCACGGCGTCGGAGAAGCCCGCGGACTTCAGAACGGCGAGGACTTCCGCACTGCGGACACCCGTCTTGCAATGCAGGACGATCTTCTTGTCCTGAGGAAGGGTCTCCAGGGCGGTCCCCATGAGGAACTCGTTCTTCGGGACCAGCCTGGCGCCCGGGATCGAGACGATCTCGTACTCGTTGATCTCACGGACGTCGATGATCTCGATGTTCTCGCCGTCGTCGATCCACTCCTTGAGCTGCTTGGGAGTGATCGTCGAGCCGGCGGCCGCCTCCTGGGCCTCCTCGGATACGACGCCGCAGAAGGCCTCGTAGTCGATGAGCTCGGTGACGGTCGGGTTCTCGCCGCAGACCGCGCAGTCGGGGTCCTTACGGACCTTGACCTGGCGGTACTGCATCTCCAGGGCGTCGTAGATCATTAGGCGGCCGACCAGCGGCTCGCCCGTGCCGGTGAGGACCTTGATGGCCTCGGTGACCTGGATGGAGCCGATGGACGCGCACAGCACGCCCAGGACGCCGCCCTCGGCGCAGGAGGGGACCATGCCCGGCGGCGGGGGCTCCGGGTAGAGGCAGCGGTAGCAGGGGCCGTGCTCGGACCAGAAGACGGAGGCCTGGCCGTCGAAGCGGTAGATCGAACCCCACACGTACGGCTTGTTCAGCAGCACGCAGGCGTCGTTGACCAGGTAGCGAGTCGCGAAGTTGTCCGTGCCGTCGACGATCAGGTCGTACTGGCTGAAGATGTCCATCACGTTGTCGGCCTCGAGCCGCTCCTCGTGAAGGACCACGTTCACGTACGGGTTGATGCCGAGGACGGAGTCGCGCGCGGACTCGGCCTTGGAGCGGCCGATGTCGGCCTGGCTGTGGATGATCTGGCGCTGCAGGTTCGACTCGTCGACCTCGTCGAACTCCACGATGCCGAGCGTGCCGACGCCAGCGGCGGCCAGGTACATCAGCGCCGGCGAGCCCAGGCCGCCGGCGCCCACACACAGCACCTTGGCGTTTTTCAGCCGCTTCTGCCCGTCCATCCCGACGTCGGGGATGATCAGGTGGCGGGAGTACCTACGGACCTCGTCTACGGTGAGCTCGGGGGCCGGCTCGACCAGGGGTGGCAGCGACACGGGGACTCCGTTGGTCGGTCAATCACTACGGTTGTTCTCGTCGTAACACTGCCATGGCCTTCTTCATTCCGAGACACACGTTCCGATCCGCGAGACGATTTCGTCCCAGTAGCCGGGCATGGTCTCCCAGGGGTCGCCACGACCGCCGCAGGCCGTGCGGTCGGTGAAGTAGATCGTCGCGGCACCCTGCCAGCGGGCGATGCGCAGGGCCTCGTCGAGGTGGCCGCGCGGGACTCCGTGCACGAAGTGGCAGAAGCGGTCGGGCGGGTAGTCGGCGGTCCACTCGGCCACCTGCGACCAGCGGTAGTCGCTCCATGGACCGGAGAAGGTGACCAACTGGTCGGCGTTCTCGGCATAACCGGGGTACGGGTGGGTGCCGTGGCCCAGGACGATGTGGGCATCGTCACGGATCGCGCGGAGTGTGGTGACGGTGCGGCGGATCTCGTGGAGCGTGGCCCGTTCGGTCGGGCAGCGGTCCAGGAAGAAGCCGTCGGTCCGGTACCAGTCGAGGTAGCGGTGGGCGTCGGAGATCACCTGGCCGAAGTCGCGGGCTCCGTGGGTGACGTCGAGGTGGCCGAGGACGCGGATGCCGGCGTTGCGCAGGCGGCCGGCCGCCTCCAGGCAGTGCGGGTCGGGGCGGTCACCGGGGCCGTTCGCGACGTTGAGGACGACCCAGTGCAAGGGTGTGCCGGGACGGGTGAGTTCGGCCCATTCGGCCGGGGCGACGAGGGGGTGTGCGAAACCGGGGATGCCGAAGCCGGTACGCAGGTCGGTGCTCGCCGTGCCGGGTGTGGTGCTGGTCAGATACGGCATGCCGCCTCCATCCAGATGTCGGCGAGGGACTCCTCGAGGTTGATCCGGGGGCGCCAGCCGAGCCGGTCGCGTGCGGTGCGCACGTCGGCCTGCTGCCAGCTGCCGCAGCCGTCGGGGTACGGGTACGCGACCGGGGCCGCGTGGTCCGAATCGGTGCGGGGGTGGCCGATGGTCGCCCTCAGCGGGCCGGGCGGGCCGTCGAGTTCGTGGAGGGCGCCGGCGTATCCGGCCACGCGGGCGAGGACCGCGGCGGCGTCACGGAGGCGGACGGCGCGGCCCGAGCCGATGTTGATGATGCCCTGCGCGGCGGAGAGCGAGGCGGCGTGCACGGCGCGGGCGACGTCGCGGACGTCGACGAAGTCGCGCTGGGCGCCGAGACCGCCGAGCTTGAGCTCGCCGTCCCCGGACTGCATGGCGCGGCGCATGGCCTCGGCGAGGCGGCCCAGCGGGGAGCCGGCGGGGGTGCCGGGGCCTGCCGGGGAGAAGACCCGCAGTACCACGGCGTCCAGGCCGGAGCCGAGGACGAGTTCGGTGGCGGCGAGTTTGCTGACGCCGTACGGGCCGCCGGGGCGGGGAACGGCGTCCTCCGCGGTGGAGGAGCCGGGCTGGCTGGGGCCGTACTCGGCGCCGCAGCCGATCTGCACGAGGCGGGCACCGCAGCCGCTGCGTCGCAGGGCCTCGCAGACGGTGGCTACGGCGACGGTGTTGTGGCGGGTGAGTTCGCGGGCGCCGCCGCGGGTGGCGCCCGCGCAGTTGATGACTACGCCCGGGTGGACCGCGTCGAGGAAGCGGGTGAGGGCGCCGGGGCTGCCGGACGCGAGGTCGAAGCGGACGTCGGCGTCGTCGCCGCGGCCGAGGGCGGTGAGCTGGACGGCCGGGTCGGCGAGCAGGCGGTCGGCGACGAAGCGGCCGAGGTAGCCGTTGGCTCCGATCAGCAGGACTCTCATCGGGCGGCTCCCGGGGCCGAGGTGTCGTCGGGTCGGGAGGTGATCATTTGGGGTCTCCTTCGGGGGTTGCCTCCGGCGGTCGGGCCGGGTGCGTTGTGCCTCCGGCGGTGGGGCCGGGTGCGTTGTGCCTCCGGCGGTGGGGCCGGGTGCGTTGTGCCTCCGGCGGTCGGGCCGGGTGCGTTGTGCCTCCGGCGGTCGGGCCGGGTGCGTTGTGCCTCCGGCGGTGGGGCCGGGTGCGGATGCCTGCGGCGGCCTGTGCGGGTGTGTGGGGGTGCGCGCTGCGCCTACGGCGGTCGTATGAGTCGGGGCCGCGCCGGGGGATGTCCGTCCTCGGAACGGCGCGGAGTCGGTCTCTCACCGACGCGGCCGGGGTGACGCGCCAACCGCTGCGGGCGGACACCCCCCGGCACGTCCCCTTCTCGCCGTGGGCGACTGTCCCGCCGTGGGAGCTTCGGCCGCCGGGTCAGCACGGCTTCTCCCTCGGTGCGTGGGCCGATGCCCGGGTGAGTCTGCGGGTTGTGTGGAGCAGGAGGATCAGTGCTCCTGTTCCGCAGGTGAGTGACTGGATGCTGCCCGGGCCCCAGGTGTCGGTGAGGGCCTGGATGGGGGTGGCCAGGGCGTCGCAGCCGGGGAGGCGGGCTGTGAAGATCATGGCGAGGGCCGTTGCCTGGGTGGTGGCTGTGGCCGTGAGGATGACCTTCGGGGCGTGGGTGAAGCCGTGCGTGGTGAGGAGGCGGGCCAGGAGCAGGAGGGCGCCCAGGGTGGTGGTCTGGGCGTAGGGGGCGGGCTCGTTGAGGGCCGCGCCGCAGGCCGCCACGAGGGCGGTGAGGGCGCCGAGGAACAGGGTGAACGTGGCGAGCAGCAGGGGGCGTACGGAGGCGGCGAAGTCCGCCAGGCCTCGGCTGACCGTCAGTTTGCGGCGGGCTCTTGTGGTGAAGAGGTGGGCGATCCAGGCCGCGGGGGCGCAGGACAGGGTGAGGGCCAGGACGGGGGCGGTGGTCAGGGACCAGGGCGCGTCCGGAGTGCCGTCGGGGAGGCCGTCGGGGCCGCCTGCGAGGGCCGCGTGGAGCAGGCCGTCGCCGAGGAGGGCGTAGGCGATGAGCCAGTACGTCCAGGTGCTGCTCGTACGGGTGCGGGTTGTGGTGCTGAGTGGGCCGCGGGCCAGGGCGGCGCGCAGGGCCAGGGCGACGGCGAGGGTGCCGGTGGCGGCCACGGTGAGACGGGTCTGGCCCTGGGTGAGGCGCAGGGCGATCACGGTGGCTGTACACAGGGCTCCTGGAAGCAGGGTGAGCAGGGCCCAGGAGGCGCGAGAAGTGGGGCTGGGCTGAGGTCTGGGGCGCGGGGGTGTGTCGTCGCCGCGGGCGACGCGGGCGTACATCTCCTCGGCGAGGGAGAAGACGTCCCGGTGGCGGAAGCGTGCCGCGGTGCGGTCCGTGATGCCGTGGGCCTCCAGGCCTGCCGCGATCTCCAGCGGGTCCACGGCTCGTTCGCACAGTTCGCGGTGGCGGTGCATCAGGGCTTTGACGGGGTCGGCGGCGGTACGGCGGGCGGTGGTGGGGCGGGTGGTGGTCGCCGTGTGGCCGCGGGTGGTCCCGGTCGGTGCTTGGGAGGCCTGTACGTCCGTTTCCGTCCCGAGCCAGTCCTCCGACCGTGCGTCCCACGCACCGGGGCGGTCCGGTTCGCTCATCACGCGCCCTCCCTGGCGGGGACCGGTGCCGTGGCCCGTACCGGCGGTCCCGCGGCCCAGCCGGGGCCGCCGCGGGCCACGACGCGCGCGCTACCGCCGGTCCAGCGGCCCGGTACGTGAGCCTCGGCGGGGGTGGCGAACGGCAGGGGCGCGCCGGTTTCGTCGAGGGCGACGCGCCGGACCGGGGTGCGCGAGACGATTTCCAGGTAAAGGCTGTGAAATGCCGCGATGTTCTGCTCGACGGTGAACAACTCGAGCGCGCGGGCGCGGGCGGCGGCGCCCAGGCGCGTACGGCGCTCGGGGTCGCGCAGCAGCGCGACGCAGGACTCGGCGAGCGCCCGCGGATTACGCGGGGGCACGACGAGTCCGGTGCCGCCGATGACCTCGACGACCGCACCGACGTCCGTCGAGACCGTCGCGCGGCCGCAGAACATGGCCTCGACCAGGCTGATCGGGAAGCCCTCGACGACGCTGGACAGGACGGTCACGGCACCCGCGGCATACGCGTCGGCGAGGGTCAACAGCTCCGGGCCGCCGACCTCCTCGAAGGAGACCGGATTCTCGCCGACGGCGTGCGGGCCCTCCGCCTCGTCCGGGAAGAGCTGCGCGGCCAGGGCCTTGCAGTGGCCGAGGTAGGCCGCGCCTTCCGGGCCCGAGGGCGCGCCGACGATCCGCAGGCGGGTCTTGGGCTCCGCCTTGCGGACCTCGGCGAAGGCGTGCAGCAGTGACACCAGGTCCTTGGCCGGTTCCACCCGGCCGACCCAGACCAAGGCGTGCGGGTCCGCGCACTCCGGCGACTCGCCGACCTCCGCGAAGTGGGCGGCCTCCATACCCGGGTAGACCGTGCGGAGCTTCTCGCGGCCGGCGCCGCAGCGCTCCTGCCAGCGGCGGGCGTGCGCGTTGCCGGGTGTGACGATCGCGGCCCGGTCGTAGATCTCGGCGGCGAGCCTGCCGTGGAAGGCGGTGAGCAGGGCCCGTACGGCGGGGGAGGCCTCCGTGGCGGTGAGGTAGTGGGTGCGCAGCCGCACGCCGTACTCCGTCACCAGCAGCGGTACGCCGCAGAAGTGGTGCGCGAGCAGGCCGGGCAGGGCGGCGAAACCGCCGGACGCCGCGTGACACAGGTCGACCGAGCCGAGGCCGGCGTCCTCGTACCAGTCGAGTGAGAGGGGGCGCAGGGCGCGTTCCAGCTGTGCCGCGACGGTGAGCAGATCCGGTACGCGCGCCTCGCGCGCCGTGCGCAGGGCGCCCGGTGCTCGGCAGGCGCGCTCCAGGGCGCGTACGGCGGTCTCGGAGCGGAGCGCTCCCACCAATCCACCCTCGTCACGGGCGAGTTCGGCGAGCCCGTACAGGGCGCTGGCGAAACGGTCCGCCTCAGGGACCGATGCCTCGTCCGAGGGGGTCGCGCCGCTTCCCGCGCACAGCACGGCGGCCAGGTCGCCGTAGCACTCGGCGAACCGCCGGCGCGCGCGCCGCCCGTACACGACCCCGTCGTCCTCCGCCGTCCACAGCGGTGCCGTACGCACCCTGCTGACCTGGGGCGGCAGCGGGATCCAGCCCTCGCCCTCCTGGCGCTCGCTGCGGCTGAGCGCGTAGATGTCGAACTCGTGCTGCTCGAGCCCGCGCACGAGCCGGTCGCACCAGAGCCTGGCATCACCGCTCAGATACGGATAGCCACCCTCCGTAAGCAGTCCGATGCGCACGAGCGCACCCCCGATCTCCCGTATGGGGAGCCGCCGTTGTCTCGACGGCTCGCAGCGGGACGAACGTATGCGGACAAGGCGGTGGCGCGACGGACGGTTGTCCATCGCACCACCAAAAGGGGTGAACGGTCGTAACTTTCGCGTGCGGTTCGCGTTTTGTCGCGCTAGGAGATCAGGCGAACACAGGCCGTCATGTCACGGCCTGTGTCAACTCCGCGGATAGGCCCAGGGGTTGGCTCGACACCGGATTCCGTCATGGTCGAGGAACTTGGTCTGCTGCTGCATGACCGGGGCGAGATCGCCGTCCTTGTCACAGGTGACGTGGCTGTAACCGAGCCGGTGACCGATCTCATGGTTGATCAACATCTGCCGGTACGCATGGATCTGATCACCATAGGTCTCCGATCCCTGCGCCCATCGATACGCATTGATCATCACGCGTTCGGTGGCGGCCGAGTCGCACGACACGTTGTCCACGGTGGTGTCCAGACCGGACTTGGCGCACCAGTCGGCGGTAGTGCCGGGGCTGGCGAGCGTGATCACGAAGTCGGGCTTGCCGGAGTGGATGCGCTCGAAGGTGCGGGCGCCGTTGTGGGCCCAGCTGCGGTCGTCGTTGAGCGTCTTCTGCACGGCCTCGGCGAAGAGTTCGCCGTCCAGACCGAGCTCCTGCTCCACGTCCACGCGGTAGGTGTACTTCTGCCCGGTGCCGGGCGCCTGGTCGATCCCCGCCGTCGCGTCGAACTTCCCCGAGCCCTTGAGCGTGGCGCTGAGCGCGTACGTCTTGTCCATCTTCTGCTCGTACGTCAGCGCCGCCACGCCGGGCGACTCGGCGGGCGTCGGCCGCCTCTCCCCGCGCGAGGCGGAGTCACGGGCGTCCCGGGCCTGGTCGGTGGCGGACTGCGACTCTACGGCGGTGTCGTCCCGCCCGCTCGTGACCTGACCGGCCACGACGACGGCCAGCACGGTGGTGACGGCGGCGGCCGCGATCCCGGTGAACGTCCGCCCCTTGCCACCCTTGCCCGGGACGGGCTCGCCGGTCGGCGGCGCGTCGTCGTCATCGATGCCGTCGCCGCCGGTCCCGGTGGGCCAGGCGGTGACCGACCCGTACGGGTCGGCGGCGTGCGTGGAGACCTGGGCCGAGGACCTCCGGGGCGCGAAGACGTCGTCGTCCGCCTCGAAGGCGTCGAGATAGTCCTGCCGCGGCCCGGCCCCTCTCGGTGGCGCCGACCTCTGACGCGGTATCACGGGCCCCGGCCTGCCGTACCCGGCACCGGCCCGCCCGCTCAACTCGCCCCAGCCGTCACCGGTTTCACGCTGTTCGGGATGCCCACCCCGAACCTGCGGGACGCCACTGGCGGGGGTCCCGTCGGGAAACCGGGGGGTGCCGTGCGCGGGCGTACCGTCCGCCATGCGCGGAACACCACGGGCAGGCGTGCCGTCGGGAAGGCGTGGCACCCCGCGCACGGGCGTCCCGTCATGCAGACGGGGCACCCCATGCGCGGGCGTCCCGTCGGCGAAACGCGGCACCCCACGCGCGGGCGGACCGTCCGCGGGCCTCGGGAACCCCTGCGCGGCCGCGCCGTACCCCGGCGTCCCGCCCATCGGTGGCGCCTGTTGACCGGTCGGCGGGCCCGGAGGCCGGCTCCGGCCCGTCATGTCCGTGTTGTCGCCCTTGGGGACACGTTTGGTAGCAGGTCCACGTCGACTGTGGCGTCCCACGTCGCGACTCAGCTCCCTGCGTTCGTCGTGCCCGATATTCCGGCCCCGTCATCGGAGCCACCCTGCCCACCGCCGGAGGCTACCGTCTCTCCTCCGGAGCCGGTCGCCCCGCCCCCGGAGGACATGGAGCCGCCGGAGGCAGCCGCCGCACCGCCGGAGGCCCGCGTTTCCGCGAGAAGGTCCCGGAACGCCAAGGCCACCGCCTGCGGGTACTCCATCATCGCCACATGTCCCGCCTCCGGCAGGGTAAGCAGGCGCGAGTCGCGGAAAGTTCGGGCCGCCTTCTGGGCCATGCGGAAGCCGACCAGCTGATCCCGGCCGCCGTAGACCAGGAGGGTCGGCGCGAGGACGCGCTCGGCCTGGCGCCACAGCGCGTGCTGGCCGCCCAGCGTGTAGGCGTTCACGAGCCCGCGCGCGGAGCGTGTCATCGCGTCCCAGAAGTACGGCAATTGCAGCCGCCGTTCCATCTCCTCCACGGCATGGCGGAACGCTTCCGGCGCCACCCGCCCGGGATCGCCGTAGCACAAGGCCAGGACCCCCCGGACCCGCTGCTCCGCCGTCCACTCCCTGGTGAACCGCGTGAAGACCCCGGCCACCCCCGGCACCGCCAGCAGTCCCGTCGGCACGGCCGAGCGCTGGACGCGGATTTCCGGCAGGGCGGGCGACACCAGGGTGAGGGTCCGTACGAGATCGGGCCGCACCGCGGCGATCCGCGTGGAGACGGCACCGCCGAGGGAGTTCCCGAAGAGATGCACCGGTCCGCGCCCGGAGGCGTCGAGATGACGGATGACCGCGCGCGTGTGCCCCGTGAGCGAGTAGTCACCGTCGTCCGGCGGCGGGGAGTCGCCGAAGCCCGGCAGATCGACGGCCTCGCCGTCGACGGCGTCCTCCAGCAACTGCATCAACGCCGACCAGTTCTGCGAGGAACCGCCGAGGCCGTGGACGTACAGCGCGGGCGGCAGCCCCTCGCGCGCGGGGGGCCTCGACCGCACCGTCAGCGTGATCCCCGGCAGCCCCACCGACCTGAGGCGCTCGCCCTCCGCGACCCTGACGGGTGCCACCTTGGGGAGCACATTGGCGGGCAGCACGGACGGCAGCTCGGTCGAAGACATGCGGCAATGTTACGAGACGATCACGCAGTGATTCACGTGTTCGCCGTCACAGACAAGCGCTCGAATCAATCTCGAATCCATCTCGGGGCAATACAGACACCTGCACAGAAAAGCGACATGCATCACTGCGGACAGGCGCTCGGATCGATGGCGTACAGATCAATGGCGTACAGATCGGGTGTCTCCTAGGCTCGTACGCAGGGCACCCGCATGTGGCCCCCTGTTCCACTCAGGGATGTTCTAGGAAGGGAGCCCACCATGGCCGTTGACCCCACCGACCCGGAGACGTTCGTGGACGACGAAACCGAGGAGGCCGAGGAGTTCGACGTCGAGGCCCCCGAGGTCGACGCGGCGGAGCAGCACACGGACGTCGCGCCGGACCGCGACGACCCGCTGACCGGCGTCGACCCGGACCGCGCCAACGAGGCCGATCTCATCGAACAGGCCCGCGTGGTCTCCATCGACGAGGACGACTATCGGTGACGTACCCCAGAGACCACCTCTGAGCAGGGGCGGCGTATTCACTGCCCGTTCCGTCCCTGTTTGAAGCGCCCTGCACCGTATTCGTCACCGTCCGGTCCGTGAAATTCTCCGCTCGCACCGCGCACAGCAGGGTTACCGAAAAGTACGATGGCCGCGCGGCGCACACCGCATGTGGACGACTTTGGGAGGCGGCGTGACAGCCATCGAGCAGACAGAGGCGGCACGCCCGCGAGGCACGCGCCTGCCGCGCCGTGCCCGACGGAACCAGCTGCTGGGCGCCGCCCAGGAAGTCTTCGTGGCACAGGGCTACCACGCGGCCGCGATGGACGACATCGCCGAGCGCGCCGGCGTCAGCAAGCCGGTGCTCTACCAGCACTTCCCGGGCAAGCTCGACCTGTATCTCGCGCTGCTGGACCAGCACTGCGAGTCCCTGATCCAGGCCGTCCGGAACGCGCTCGCGTCGACGACCGACAACAAGCAGCGCGTCCGGGCGACCATGGACGCCTATTTCGCCTACGTCGAGGACGACGGCGGCGCCTTCCGCCTGGTGTTCGAGTCGGACCTGACCAACGAGCCCGCGGTGCGCGAGCGCGTCGACAAGGTCACGAACGAGTGCGCCGAGGCGATCTGCGACGTCATCGCCGAGGACACCGGCCTGTCGCGGGCCGAGTCGATGCTGCTGGCCTCGGGCCTGGGCGGGCTCGCCCAGGTGGTGGCCCGCTCCTGGCTGCACAGCGACCGCAGCGTGCCGCGCGACCAGGCGGTCCAGCTGCTGACCTCACTCGCCTGGCGCGGCATCGCCGGCTTCCCGCTGCACGGCACGGACCACCACTGACCCGCACACGCGCGTACTGGGCGTTTGTTCCCGCCGACTGTTCGCTCCTGGCGTTCTTGCCCGGAGCGTGTACGTCCCCTCACCGGGCTAATGTGTGCGGAGTACAGCGCGGAAGGTCGCGCACTTCACTGACCGTCGGAGGGACATAGCCGTGGAGGTCAAGATCGGCGTGCAGCACGCGCCCCGCGAGATCGTTCTGGAGAGCGGTCAGAGTGCCGAGGAGGTCGAGCGGGCGGTGTCCGAGGCGCTGGCCGGCAAGTCGCAGCTGCTGAGCCTCGTGGACGAGCACGGCCGCAAGGTCCTGGTCCCGGCGGACCGCCTCGCCTACGTCGAGCTCGGCGAGCCGGCCCCGCGCAAGGTGGGTTTCGGCGCGCTGTAGTCATCCGCGTAGTCCTACGCGGCGAGAGGGCCCGGCGATTTTCCGTCGCCGGGCCCTTCCGGTTTCCGCGTGTGTTTCTCCACTTGCGTTTCTTCACATTTGGCGCACAAGTAGCGCACAGCTGAGGATTGGATTCCGCAGGTCACGGGTAAGACGGGCTACGACCGTAACGCGCAGTGTGGCCGTGTGGGAGGGACCCCAACATGTTCTTGGAAGCGCTCGGCTCCGCCCTGCTCGGTCTCGCCCTGGCGGGGGCGGCGATCCACCGGTTGTCCCACCGCATGCCGGCCCGCTCCCTGGTCATCGCGACCGGTATCGCCGGGGCCCTGTTCGGGGCCTTCCTCACGCACGGCGCGCTGGACGCGGGCAACGCCCTGCTGATCCTCGTCGGCGCCACGATCGTCTCCGCGGCCTCGCTCTCCCTGCTGCTGCGCCCCGCGGGAAGACTCCGCCGGCGGTCGGCGACCGCCTGAGCCTTCGCCGACCTCGGCGCACCGGCAGGCCCAGGCGGCGTACTGGCAGGCCCAGGCGGCACCCCGGCAAGCCCGGAGAGAAGACCTAGGCCGCCAGCCCCAGCGCCGCCATCCGCTTGGTGTGTGCCTCGGTGATCCGGGAGAACATCCGGCCGACCTCGGCGAGGTCGAAGCCGTCCGCGACACCGCCCACGAGCATCGTCGACAGCGCGTCCCGGTCGGCGACGACCCGCTGGGACTGCGACAGGGCCTCGCCCATCAGCCGCCGCGCCCACAGCGCGAGCCGCCCGCCCACGCGCGGGTCCGCGTCGATCGCCGCGCGCACCTTCTCGACGGCGAAGCCGGCGTGCCCGGTGTCGTCGAGCACGGCCAGGACGAGTTCCCGGGAGTCCGAGTCGAGGCGAGCGGCGACCTCGCGGTAGAAGTCACTGGCGATCGAGTCGCCGACGTACGCCTTGACGAGCCCCTCCAGCCAGTCCGAGGGCGCCGTCTGCCTGTGGAAGCCGTCCAGCGCGGCGACGAACGGCTCCATCGCCCGGGTCGGCTCCTCGCCGATCTCCGTCAGCCGGTCGCGCAACTGCTCGAAGTGGTGGAACTCGGCCGACGCCATCTTCGCCAGCTCCGCCTTGTCCGCCAGCGTCGGCGCCAGCTTGGCGTCCTCCGCGAGCCGCTCGAAGGCCGCCAACTCCCCGTACGCGAGCGCGCCGAGCAGGTCCACGACCGCGGCCCGGTACTGCGGATCGGCGGAGGCCCGCGCCCAGTCCTGGGCTGCGACCCCGGTGTGTTCGGCAGCTGCGTCGGAGGCGTTCTCAGGCTTGTCAGAGGTCGTCATGAAGCGCACAATAGCCCGCCCGCCGCGCGCCGGAAGTCCCTGGTCAATCAGTGTGACGACCACTACGTGACCAA
The DNA here is from genome assembly GCF_040295365.1 of Streptomyces sp. NPDC002838. NCBI lineage: Bacteria > Bacillati > Actinomycetota > Actinomycetes > Kitasatosporales > Streptomycetaceae > Streptomyces > Streptomyces sp. NPDC002838. Next base: position 243,391 of record NZ_JBEOVF010000006.1, read on the forward strand.
ATCGGCCATCGCATGTGCGCGATTCCGGGGTATGGTGGTAATGCGCCCGCTGAGTACTCTGACGTACTCGACGGGCCGCACGTTATGAGGATGCCCGGTCGGTGGCCCGATCGGCTCCGACCCGACAGCCCTCCCGTCCGTACGGCACTGTGCGTACGGAGTCCGGAGGGGGACCCTCAGCGGTTCGAGCGCTAGAGCGTCGGCAGTGGTCCCGTGCCATACGGCTCGCCCGTAAGGCAGTCGACGTCCCCAGCACGGTCCTAGACGACCCCCGAGCTCGCCTCGCGCCGCACACACAGAAGAGGCAGCACCCTGACTACTTTCCGAGAGCTCGGGATCCTTCCCGAGACCGCCGAGGCCCTCGAAGCCGTCGGCATCATCACCCCCTTCCCCATCCAGGAGATGACGCTCCCCGTCGCCCTCTCCGGCACGGACGTGATCGGCCAGGCCAAGACCGGCACCGGCAAGACGCTGGGCTTCGGCCTCCCGCTCCTCGAGCGCGTCACCGTTCCCGCCGACGTCGAGGCCGGGCGCGCCAAGCCCGAGGCCCTCACCGACGCCCCGCAGGCACTCGTCGTCGTCCCCACGCGCGAGCTGTGCACGCAGGTCACCAACGACCTGCTGACCGCGGGCAAGGTGCGCAACGTCCGAGTACTCGCCATCTACGGCGGCCGGGCGTACGAGCCCCAGGTCGAGGCCCTCAAGCAGGGCATAGACGTCGTCGTCGGCACCCCGGGCCGCCTGCTCGACCTCGCCGGGCAGAAGAAGCTGAACCTCAAGCACGTCCGGTGCCTCGTCCTCGACGAGGCCGACGAGATGCTCGACCTGGGCTTCCTGCCCGACGTCGAGAAGATCATCAACATGCTGCCGGCCCGCCGCCAGACCATGCTGTTCTCGGCGACCATGCCGGGCGCGGTCATCGGCCTCGCGCGCCGCTACATGTCGCAGCCCACCCACATCCGCGCCACCGCGCCGGACGACGAGGGCAAGACGGTCGCGAACACCGCGCAGTACGTCTACCGCGCGCACAACATGGACAAGCCGGAGATGGTCGCGCGCATACTGCAGGCCGACGGCCGGGGACTGGCCATGGTCTTCTGCCGTACCAAGCGCACGGCGGCGGACCTCGCCGACCAGTTGCAGCAGCGCGGCTTCGCGTCCGGCGCGGTCCACGGCGACCTCGGCCAGGGCGCCCGCGAGCAGGCCCTGCGAGCCTTCCGCAACGGCAAGGTGGACGTCCTCGTCTGCACCGATGTCGCCGCCCGCGGCATCGACGTCGAGGGCGTGACCCACGTCATCAACTACCAGTCGCCGGAAGACGAGAAGACGTACCTGCACCGCATCGGCCGTACGGGCCGCGCGGGCGCCAAGGGCATCGCGATCACGCTCGTCGACTGGGACGACATCCCGCGCTGGCAGCTGATCAACAAGGCGCTGGACCTGAAGTTCAACGATCCGCCGGAGACGTACTCCACCTCCCCGCACCTCTACGAGGAGCTGAACATCCCCGCGGGTACGAAGGGCGTCCTGCCGCGCGCCGAGCGCACGCGTGCCGGGCTCGCCGCGGAGGAGATGGAGGACCTGGGCGAGCCGGGCGGCCGTGGTGCGCGTGGTCGCGGTGACCGGGGCGGTCGCGGAGACCGGAGCGGTCGCGGAGACCGGGACGGGCGCGGAGACCGGAGCGGGCGCGGAGACCGGGGCGAGTCCCGGTCGGCCGAAGGTGAGAGTCCGGCCCGTACGCCACGTCGCCGTCGTCGTACGCGCGGTGGGGCGGCCTTGGACGCGACGGCGCCCTCCGAGGCGGTCGCTCCGGAGGAGACCACCGCGGCGGACGACGCCACCTCGACCCGTACGCCGCGCCGCCGTCGCCGCACGCGTGGCGGAGCGGCGGCGGAGGCGGTGCCGGCGGTGGACGTCGTGACCGAGACGCCTCAGGCCGCGGAGTCCGCCGTGGCGACGGCCGAGGGTACGGCTCCGGACGCCCCCGAGGACACGGCCAAGCCGCGCCGCCGCCGGACCCGCAAGTCCGCGGCGGCGACGGTCACTTCGGGCGAGCCCGCGGTGACCGAGCCGACGGCAGCGGAGATTTCCGAGCCGGTCTCGGTGGTGCCGGAGACGGCAGAGGTGACGGCGGTGTCGGAGCCCGAGGCTTCCGTCGTCAAGCCGCGTCGCCGGACGCGCAAGGCGGCGACCGCGGCCGAGGCTGCCGTCGACAACGCCGAGGGTGCCACCGCGGCCGCGCCGGAGGCGACGGACGCGGGGGCCACGGAGGCCGCGGAGACCAAGCCGCGTCGACGGACCCGTAAGGCCGCGGCTACGGCCACCGCCGAGGCCGCTCTCGACACCGCCGAGGCCACGGAGGCCAAGCCGCGTCGCCGTACGCGCAAGGCCGCGGAGCCCGCCGCGGCCGTCACGGCCGAGATCCCGGCCCAGACGGTTCAGGAGCCGGAGTCGGCTCCGGCCTCGGCGACGGCCGAAGTGGCGAAGCCGCGCCGCACCCGGAAGGCCGCGGCGTCGGCCGACGCCGCCGTGGACACGGCCGAGGGTGCGGAAGGTACGGCGGCCAAGCCCCGGCGCACGCGCAAGACCGCGGCGGCTGCTGAAGCTGCCGTCGACAGCGCCGAGGGTGTTGAGGCCAAGCCCCGTCGTACTCGGAAGGCCGCTGCGGCCAAGGTGGCGGAGCCGACGGACGCGGAGGCTGCGGAGGCCAAGCCGCGTCGACGTACTCGCAAGGCTGCCGCGCCTGCGGCTTCCGGACTCGCGGCCGACATTCCGGCGCAGGCCGCTGAGGAGCCGGAGGCTGCGCCGCGTCGGCGTACCCGTAAGGCGGCGGTGGCGGCGGAAGCGTCGGGAGATGCGGCTGAGGTGAAGCCCAAGGTGCGGCGTGCCCGTAAGGCCGCGGTAGCCACGGAGGCTGCGGAGAGCTGATCTCCTGCCTTACGACGGCCCGGTTCACCTTGTGTGGGCCGGGCCGTTGGCGTTTCGGGGGTTTCTCGCCCCCGCCGCCCCTACCCGTCCCATCCCCAGGGGCTCCGCCCCTTCGACCCCGCCAGGGGCTCCGCCCCCTGGACCCCCGGGCCTATGCCCACCCGGCCACCCGACTCGCTCCCCCAAGAGACACCCCCACCCGATACCCTCCCCCCGTGAGCAGCCAGCCCGCCTTCACTCCACCCCCCGGCGCCCAGGCCTACCCACTGCGCACCCCCCGCGGTGAATTCGCCGTCGTCGACTCCCCCGTGCCCCCTGGCATCGAACCCAAGGGTGTCGCCCTGATGTTGCCCGGGTTCACCGGCAGCAAGGAGGACTTCACGCTGCTGCACGAGCCGCTCGTCGCGCGCGGGTACCGGGTCGTCGCCGTGGACGGGCGTGGGCAGTTCGAGTCCGATGGGCCCGAGGACGACGAAGCCGCTTACGCCCAGGACGAATTGGCGCGGGACGTGCTCGTTCAGGCCGGTGCCCTCGGCGCGCCGGTGCATCTGGTCGGGCACTCCCTCGGCGGGCAGATCGCCCGTGCCGCCGTCCTGCTCGATCACTCCCCCTTCCTCTCGCTCACCCTCGTCGCGTCGGGCCCGGCGCAGATCTCCGACTCCCAGCAGCAGCGCGTGAAGCTGCTGCGGGACGCGCTCGCCGTGATGAGCATGGCCGCGGTGTGGGAGGCCATCCGGGCCATGGGGCCGCCCGAGGAGGTCGGCGGCCCGGCCCGCGGCATCGGCGGCATGGAGCAGCTGCGTCGCCGCTGGCTGGGCAACAAGCCCGCCCAACTGCTCGCCACGGGACGTCAGTTGTGTACAGAGCCGGATCGTGTCGCCGAACTCGCCGCCGTACCGCTCCCGTTCCACGTCCTGTCGGGCGCACACGACGACACCTGGCCGGTGACGCTGCTCGACAGCATGGCCGTACGGCTGGGGGCGCGCCGGACGGTCATTCCGGGTGCCGAGCACTCCCCCAACACGGACCAGCCTCTGCCGACCGCCCGCGCCCTCGCCGACTTCTGGGACAGCGTGACGAAAACAAACCGCTAGTACTGCGTCTGCAAGTGCTCCCAGAAGCCGTCCCGCAGGACCCGGCGCAGGTCCGCCTGGCCGCGGAGCGAGTACTGCAGGATGCCCTCCGCCTCCACCAGCAGGTCCTGGTCCACCGACCCGGGCAGATACGGGTGGCCCGGCAGGAGCTCCACCAGCGAGTCGCGGCCCCTCGCCGCCAGCCACTTCGCCGCGATCTGCGCGCCGACGAAACGGACGTCCTCGCGGGTGGGGCGGGCCGCAGTCGCCTCGTAGGCGGGGGCCGCGCGCCGGGAGACGTACGGCTTGAAGAAGTCGAGGTCGAAGGTGCGCTGGCTGTCGACCTCCCAGAGCAGGGGCTCGGCCTGGTTGCGGCCCTCCGGTGCCTCGATGCCCCACAGGTGGACGCGCGCGCCGTACCCCTGCGCCGCCTCCACCGCCGAGACCAGGTCCTCGTCGCCGCCGAGCAGCGCCGCGTCGCTGATGGCGCGGTGGCGGGCGAGGGACTCCAGGTCGGAGCGGATCAGGGAGTCGACGCCCTTTTGCTGGTTGTTGGCGTTCAGGTTGCCCAGCCGGACCTTCACGTCCGGGAGTTCGGCGATCGACTGCTGCTCGGCCGTGTGGATGCGGCGTCTCGCGCCGTCGTACCAGTAGACCCGCAGCAGCCGGCTGTCCGCGAAGATGGTGCGGGCACGGTCGATGAGCGCCTCGATGAGCCCTTCGGTGTCCAGCTCGAAGGCACGGCGGTCCTCCGTCCCGGCGACCAGGCGTCCCGCGGCCGCGTACAGGTATCCCGCGTCGACGAAGATCGCATGGGTCGAAGGCGTCTTCGCCACCTCGGCGAGCATGCGCTGGAGCAACTCGTTGGTGCGGTCGATGCGGGCGCTGAGGGCCGCGAGGTCGTCGTTCATCACCTACCATTCTCCCGGCGGTCACGCTGCGAACACAACCGGTCCCGGTCAGTCCTGCCCAAGTGGCTAACCGGTCAGTAATTAGCCGTTCGAAAAATTTCCTTAGCGTAGGGAATGTTTGTAACGCACAGCTCGTTGACTACATACGGAACCCGGGGCATCGACGCTCCGTGGGCCATCCACCAAGTAGTTCTCCTCAGGAGGATGACCAGACGAAGGGAGAAGCCTTGCGCTTCGAAATCATGCGACTCGACGACGTCGACGGCACGGCCGTGGACAGCACCGTTGTGGACGCCGCCTCCGTCAACCGTATCGTTCAGCAGGCTGCCTCGATCGGGCAGCGGCTGTGGATCCGGCCGGCCGAGAACTCGGCCTCGTAACGCCAGGATCCCATACAGGTTTCAGAGCCCCCGTACGGCTTCGTGTCGTACGGGGGCTCTGCGCGTACCGGAGTCCCGGTGGGACTCAGCTCCCCTGCACCACCTGGGTGACCCCGTTGATGATCTGCTGCACGGCGATCGCGGAGAGCATCATGCCCGCGAGCCGTGTCACCAGGACCACGCCCCCGTCCTTGATGACCCGGATGATCAGCAGCGAGTAGCGCATCACCAGCCACAGCACGAGGTGGATGGCGAGGATCGCCGACCACACCGACACCTGCGTCGCGACACTGCCGGCCTTCTGCACGGCCAGGATCACCGACACGATCGCGCCCGGCCCGGCCAGCAGCGGCATGCCCAGCGGTACGAGGGCGACGTTGACGTCCTTGGTCTGCTTCGGCTCGTCCGTCTTGCCGGTGAGCAGGTCCAGCGCGATCAGCAGGAGCAGCAGCCCGCCCGCGATCATCAGCGCGGGCACGGAGACGTGCAGGTAGTCGAGGATCTGATGCCCGAGAAGCCCGAAGACGGTGATGACGCCGCCGGCCACACAGACGGCCTGGAACGCCATCCGCTTCTGCACCTTGGCCGGTCGGCCGGCGGTCAGCCCGAGGAAGATCGGGGTGATCCCGGGGGGATCCATGATGACAAAAAGGGTCAGGAAGAGAGAGCCGAAGACGGCGAGGTCGAACATGACAGAGGAGGCCTTGCTGAGAAGGGAGCGAACGTGGACGTCAGGACGTGAGGCTCAGAATCCGCCGGTCCCCGGCACCGGGAAGGCCCCGGTCGCCCGCCGCGTGATCTCCCCGTACACCTCGGGATCCGTCACGTTCTCCCCGAGCACGCACGTCTTCCGGCTGCCGTGGTAGTCGCTGGACCCGGTCGTCAGCAGCCCCAGCTCCTTGGCCAGGCCCCGCAGCCGCGCACGCGTGTCCGCGTCGTGGTCCATGTGGTCGACCTCGATGCCGTCGAGGCCGGCCGCGGCCATCTCCGCGATCGCGGACTCCGGCACCGTGCGGCCCCGCTTGGCGGCCGCCGGGTGGGCGAACACCGCGACCCCGCCGGCGCCCTTGATCAGCCGGATCGCCTCGAACGGGTCGGTCTCGTGCTTCTCCACGAAGGCCCGGCCTCCGTCGGCCAGCCAGTCCGCCGTGAACGCGTCGCTCACGGTCGGTACGACGCCCAGCTCGACAAGGGCGGTCGCGACATGCGGTCGCCCCACCGAGCCGTCGCCCGCGATCCGCGCCACCTGCTCCCAGCTGACCGGCACGCCCAGCGCCCGCAACTTGGCCACCATGCCCCGCGCCCGCGGCACCCGGTCGTCCCGCACCAGCTCACGCTCGGCGAGCAGCGCCGGCTCCTCGGGGTCGAAGAGGTAGGCCAGCATGTGCATGCTCACACCGTCGATACGGCAGGACAGCTCGGCGCCCGTGACGAGAGTGAGCCCCGCCGGCAGCGCGGCGATCGCCTCGGCGTGTCCGCGGGTGGTGTCGTGATCGGTCAGCGCGACGACGTCCAGACCGGCCGCGGCGGCATTGCGCACAAGCTCGGCGGGGGTGTCCGTACCGTCGGAGGCGGTGGAGTGGGTGTGCAGATCGATGCGCACGACGCGGACTCCAGAACGACGGAACGGAAGGGAACGCTCAAAGGATAACCAGACTTTCAAGCTCCCCTGTCACACCCGCAGCACATGTGCACCCCCTACGCACAATGCCCCAAAGGGGCACGGAGAACTGCGCGACCAGCCCAGAACAACCCGCAGCCGCCCCAAACCCCATACCCCCACGGCGAACCGCTACGGCCCAAGCAAGCGCGGCGAAAGCGCTCCGCACGGCACCAGCTCCACCTCCGCCCCCGCATCCCGCAGATCCGTCAGCACCAGCTCGTCGTACATCAGCAGCCCCGACTGCTCGGGCCACACGACCGCCCACAGCCACATCCCGAGCGCCTCGCCCGCGAAGACGGCGCGGTCGTCCGGGGTGGCGGAGACGTGCCAGAGCGGGGTCGGGCGCCCGGCGGCCAGGACCTTGGCCTGGGGCGGTTTCTCCACGCTCATGTACGGTCCCGGGTCCGGGCCGTCGATGCCCGCGTACCGCGCACCGAGGCCGACGCCGAGTTCCTCGGCGATCAGGATCAGCTCTCCCATGCCGCCGATCGGGCCGGGTCCGGAACAGGCCACAGCTGTGGCGCGCCCGCCGCTGCGGTCGTCGCCCGCACAGGCCACGCCCGTGAACAGCCAGCCGACCGGCAGCGGCCACGGCATCCACACCGGCACCTGCGTGCGGTGCACCACGACTTCGAGGGCCTCGACGCTGGGCGGGATCACGGGCTGCACCGGATGCACGGTGCCGTGCACATCGCACTGCCAGGTATCGGCGAAGAGTCCGGGAGCCCTGACCCGGCCACCACACTTCGGGCAACTGGGTTCGCCCCTCATAGAGCCCCACGGTCCTACCCCTGCTCCGCCACGTCAAGGACGATCACCCGTCCGGGCGGAAGTCGTTCACCAAAGGGAACAACATGTAGCTTGCATTAATTAGCCACTCTAACTTATTGTGTGTATATACCAACTACCTCGTAGGGACGGGAGAACGTGATGGGAGCAACCCAGGACCCCTTCGACACGGGAGTCGCGGGAGAAACGGGAGCCGGCGGCATCCTGCGGCAGCCGAAGGCCGTATGGGCGACCGCCGGCGCGTCCGTCGTCGCCTTCATGGGCATCGGACTCGTCGACCCGATCCTGCCGTCCATCGCCTCGGGCCTGAACGCCACCGCCAGCCAGGTCTCCCTGCTCTTCACCTCGTACTTCCTGATCACCGCGATCGCGATGCTGGTCACCGGCTTCGTCTCCAGCCGCATCGGCGGCCGCAGGACCCTGCTGCTCGGCCTCGCGCTGGTCGTGGTCTTCGCGGGGCTCTCCGGGACCTCGACCTCCGTCGGCGAACTCGTCGGCTTCCGGGCCGGCTGGGGGCTGGGCAACGCCCTCTTCGTCTCCACCGCCCTCGCGGTCATCGTCGGCGCGGCGGCCGGAGGCAGCGCGGCCGCCATCCTGCTGTACGAGTCCGCCCTCGGCCTCGGCATGGCGTGCGGCCCCCTGCTGGGCGCGCTGCTCGGTGACGCCAGCTGGCGCTACCCCTTCTTCGGCACCGCGTTCCTGATGGCGGTCGGCTTCCTGTGCATCACGGCGTTCCTGAAGGAGCAGCCGAAGCCCGCCCGGAAGACCTCGCTCCTCGACCCGATCAAGGCGCTCGGCCACGGCGGCCTCGCCTCCGCCGCGGTCTCGGCGTTCTTCTACAACTACACGTTCTTCACCGTGCTGGCCTTCACGCCGTTCGTGCTGGACATGACGCCGTACAAGTCGGGGGCGGTGTTCTTCGCCTGGGGCGTGCTGCTCGCCGTCTTCTCGGTGGTCGTGGCGCCGCGCATGCAGGAGCGGTTCGGTTCGCTGAAGGTGCTCGGCGGCTCGCTGGTGCTGCTCGCGATCGACGTGCTCGTCCTCGGATACGGCAGCCACACCGCCGCCATCGTGTGCACGATCCTGTCCGGCGCCTTCATCGGCGTGAACAACACGGTGTACACCGAGCTCGCCCTGGGCGTCTCGGACGCGCCGCGCCCCGTGGCGAGCGCGGGCTACAACTTCGTACGGTGGTTCGCGGCCGCCGCCGCGCCCTACTTCGCGCCGAAGATCGAGGAGTGGACCGACATCCACGTCCCGTTCGTGGTCGCGGCGGTCACCGCGGTCGTGGGCGCGCTGGTGGTCGTCGTACGACGGAACGCGCTCACCCACGAGGCAGAGGAGCTGGAGCCGAAGCACGCGACCGAGGACGGCGTCACCGTCTTCGCCAACTGACGCTTTTCGGCCGCCGATTGGTGACCTTCCTCACGCGGGGGTCAGTCCAGCGGGACGGATGTGCGGGACGCGTCCCGGAGGTCCGTCCCGTTCGTCAGCCACCGTTCCTGAAGCGCCTGGGCACCGTGCACGCGCTTCCAGGCGGCCTCGTTCGGGGTCATCGGGAGGAGGGGCAGGAACCGTACGGGATCGAGGGGCTCGTGGAGTTCCAGGTCCTCGACCAGGCCGCCCGACTCGGCGACCAGGACCGAGGTGAAGGGGGCGCCGGGCCACAGCGGCTCACCGACGTCGAGGGAGGCGCCGGGGGCCACGATCACGCCCTCGACCTGCGGGGACGCGGCGAGCACGGCGAGCGGACGGAGCACCTTGTCGGTGTCGGCGAGACCGGCTCGTACGGAGAGGATCAGCTCGGCGCGGGGACCCTTGACCGGGTCGGCGAGCGCCGCGGTGGGGTCGCTCATCGGCTGGGCGGACATGCCGAGCGTGGCGTAACGGACGACGACTGCCTCCTGGCCGATGTCCTGGAAACGCAGCACCTCGATGCGGTCCGTACCCAGAAAGGTGACGCCCGCGCGCGCGTCCGGTTCACCCAGCGCGCTACGCAACCGGGCCTCGACCAGAGGAAGAACATCAGCCATGCCGCGAGCATAGAACTCGTCAGTACCGGGCAAACAAGCGCCTTGACACTTCAGTCGGCTGATACTCTTGCCCGGTGGTTCGGGGCAGCACGCAGAAGCGTCGCGATCAAGCCCCGACGCCGAAGGAACTCCCTTACGAGGGACCGGCCGGAGGAGGTGGGGCTGCAATGGACCGAAGTCGACCGTGCAGTAGCACCCGCTCTTCCCGCCGCTGATGTAGCTGCTCTGGCTCTGGCTGGCTGCCACCTCTCGCACTCGTTTCACCGCGGAAGAGCGCTTCGTTTCGTTTTACCTGATCTGTCTGAGCTGTATCCACAGCTGTATCAGTAGCGAAGCTCGCCACCGCGACGGTGCGGTGCTCCCCGCTTTGTGGACGTGCTAAACATCCGCAGTCAGGACGTCCCCATTCCGGGCAGTTCCACCCGTCGTCGGCGCCCTTTCGTTGCCTGTCACGAAGGAGCCTGCCATGTCGATGATCCGCGACCTGCGTGCCGTGGTCCGCCCGTCCCGCGTCTCCCTGCGCAAGGACACCGGCGCGTACGACACCACCCGTGACCCCTCGACGCCCTCCGCCGTCGTCGACTGCGCCGTCTACCGCGACGGCGCCCGCGTGCAGATGGACAAGCCGCTGACCCCGCACGAGGCGATGCGCGTGGTGCGGCGCGACGGCGGCTTCGTGTGGATCGGTCTGCACGAGCCGACCGAGGCCGAATTCTCCGGTATCGCCAGTGAGTTCGGGCTGCACCCGCTGGCCGTGGAGGACGCGGTGCAGGCCCACCAGCGACCCAAGCTGGAGCGGTACGACGACTCCCTGTTCACCGTCTTCAAGACCATCCACTACATCGACCACGACCGGCTCACCTCCAACAGCGAGGTCGTCGAGACCGGCGAGGTCATGTGCTTCACCGGACGGGACTTCTTCATCACCGTCCGGCACGGCGGGCAGGGCTCGCTGCGGGCGCTCAGGCACCGGCTCCAGGACGACCCCGAGCTGCTCGCCAAGGGCCCCTCGGCCGTGCTGCACGCGATCGCCGACCATGTCGTCGACGGCTACATCGCGGTCGCCGACGCCGTGCAGGACGACATCGACGAGGTGGAGACCGAGGTCTTCTCGCCGGGGCGCCGGGGTGGGGTCTCGCGCGGTGTGGACTCGGCGCGGATCTACCAGCTCAAGCGCGAGGTGCTGGAGTTCAAGCGGGCCGTGTCGCCGCTGCTGCGGCCCATGCAGCTGCTGAGCGAGCGTCCGATGCGGCTGATCGACCCGGACATCCAGAAGTACTTCCGGGACGTCGCCGACCACCTCGCCCGCGTCCAGGAGCAGGTCATCGGCTTCGACGAGCTGCTCAACTCGATCCTCCAGGCCAACCTCGCCCAGGCGTCCGTCGCGCAGAACGAGGACATGCGGAAGATCACCTCGTGGGCCGCGATCATCGCCGTACCGACGATGGTGTGCGGGGTGTACGGGATGAACTTCGACTACATGCCGGAGACGCACTGGAAGTACGGCTACCCGGTCGTCCTCGGGGTCACGGTGGCCATCTGTCTGGGCATCCACCGCACGCTCAAGCGCAACGGCTGGCTGTGAAGGCGCCTGGATAGGCTGGGCCCATGACAAGCGAGCTGCTCGACCAGGCCCTCGTCGAGGAGGCCACGAAGAAGTCCGGCCTCATCTGGGTCAAGGGTCCCGGCGGCCCGGCGCGCGCCCTGTGGCACGTCTGGCACGAGGGTGCGGCCTGTCTGATCGGCGACGGGCCCGGCGAGCAGCCGCTGCCCGGGCTGGCCGACGGCGCCGAAGCCGAGGTCACGGTCCGCAGCAAGGACAAGGGCGGCCGGCTGGTGTCGTGGGCGGCGAAGGCCGTGGAGCTCGTGCCGGGTTCCGAAGCGTGGGAGGCGGCGGTCGCCGAACTCAAGGGCAAGCGCCTGAACGCCCCGGATGCCGAGACCATGACGGAGCGCTGGGCACGCGAATGCCGGGTACTCCGTCTGGAGCCGACCGGGACGACGACGCCCCTGCCTGCCGGCCGCCTGGCCGAGGCACCGTTGCCGACGCCGGCGACGACCCGTCAGCCGATTCCGGCGGGGCTGCCGCGGCTGCTGATGAAGAAGCGCAAGCGGCGGTAGGGCCTGTCCGGCGGATCAGGTCGCGCCTAGGACGCCGGCAGCTGCTTGCCGTAGTCGACCGTCTCGTCCTTCTCCGGCTCCTTCAGGGCGAAGTCCCTGCCCCAGGCCGAGAAGGTCAGGGTGCCCGCGCCGCCCGCCCGTACCAGGCGGAGCGGGTACGGCTTGCCCTCCAGGGAGATGTCGAGCGTGCCGCCGGAGCCGTCGGCGCCGGTGATGCGGATGGTGCGGACGCCCGCCTGCTCGTGGTGGCCGTCCTTGTCCACCGTCCCGTGCAGCGCCAGCAGACCGTCGAGGAGGACGTCCTTGTCCGTGAAAACGCTGAACTTCTTGTACGAGGGGTCGCCCTGCGGCACCTTCACATACTTGCCGTCGAGCTTGTCGGCCGCCGCCGCGTCCGCGTCCGAGCCGTCGCCCTTGCCGTCCGCGTCGGTCCAGAAGTCCGCGTCGGCCTTGAGGAAGAGGTGCTCGCCGACCCGCAGCAACTGGAAGGTCGTCTCCTGGGCGGTGACCGAGCCGGAGGCGCCGTCGGACTTCAGGCGCATGTCGAGCCGGTACGTGCGCTCTCCGACGACCACGTTGCCGGAGAGCCGTACGGCGCCGGCGGCCTCGGCCGCCGCACGCGTCTTCGACTGGATCTGCTCGGCCGGCAGCTTGCCGACCCCGTTGGTGCCCGCGTCCGGGTCCTCGCTGCATCCCGTCAGGCCCGTCCCCGTCACGACCAGGGCGCACATCGCCCCCATCAGGGCGGCCCTGCCGGTACGGCGCCGGGGAATCGCAGTCACAGGTGGCGCTGCCTTTCTGACGAGGGTCCTTCAGCGGCGTACGGCAGCGTACCGGTGCCGTACACCCATGGCGGAGCCAGACCGTCCGGACCGCTCACCAGGGCGTATCCGATCGGGACGGGCTAGCCTGAAGCCCACCCGAGCGGGCAATTCGGATAACAGACCCCCCAAGAGGTCCACCCAGCGACCCACGCAGCAACTCAGCACGAATCCCGCACGAAAAGGAAGCACAGCCATGGCAGCGGGCGCCCCCCGGATCTTCGTCTCGCACCTCGCCGGCGTCGCCGTCTTCGACCCCACCGGTGACCAGGTCGGGCGCGTGCGCGATCTGGTCGTCATGCTGCGCGTGAAGCGGCGGCCGCCCCGCCTGCTCGGGCTTGTCGTCGAACTCGCCACGCGCCGCCGCATCTTCCTGCCCATGACCCGGGTCACCGGCATCGAGTCCGGCCAGGTCATCACCACCGGCGTGCTCAACGTCCGCCGCTTCGAACAGCGGCCCACCGAGCGGCTCGTCTTCGGCGAACTCCTCGACCGGCGCGTCCGGCTCGTCGAGACCGGCGAGGAGGTCACCGTCCTCGACCTGGCGGTGCAGCAGCTGCCGGCCCGCCGGGACTGGGAGATCGACCGCGTCTTCGTCCGCAAGGGCGGCAAGGGCGGCGCCTTCCGGCGCAAGGGCGAGACCCTCACCGTCGAGTGGTCCGCCGTCACCGGCTTCTCCCTGGAGGAGCACGGGCAGGGCGCCGAGAGCCTGCTGGCCACCTTCGAGCAGCTGCGCCCCGCCGATCTGGCCAACGTGCTGCACCACCTCTCCCCCAAGCGGCGCGCCGAGGTCGCCGCCGCCCTCGACGACGACCGCCTCGCCGACGTACTGGAGGAGCTGCCGGAGGACGACCAGATCGAGATCCTCGGCAAGCTGAAGGAGGAACGTGCCGCCGACGTCCTGGAGGCCATGGACCCGGACGACGCGGCCGACCTGCTCTCCGAACTGCCGGAGGAGGAGCAGGAGCGGCTGCTGAACCTGATGCAGCCCGGGGACGCGGCCGACATGCGGCGCCTGCTGGCGTACGAGGAACGCACGGCCGGCGGTCTGATGACGACGGAGCCGATCGTGCTTCGCCCCGACGCGACCGTCGCCGAAGCGCTCGCCCGCGTCCGCAATCCCGACCTCTCCCCCGCCCTCGCCGCCCAGGTCTACGTCTGCCGGCCGCCCGACGAGACCCCGACCGGCAAGTACCTCGGCACGGTCCATTTCCAGCGCCTGCTGCGCGACCCGCCGTACACGCTGGTCAGCGCGATCCTCGACGACAACCTGCAACCCCTGGAGCCGGACGCGGCCCTGCCGGTCGTCGCCGGGTTCTTCGCGGCCTACGACATGGTCTCGGCGCCCGTCGTCGACGAGTCGGGGTCGCTGCTGGGCGTGGTGACCGTGGACGACGTACTGGACCACATGCTGCCCGAGGACTGGCGGGAGACGGAGTTCCACCTGGACGAGGACCAGGGGCCCGAAGACCAGCGTGCCGAGGGGGTGGCCTCCCATGGCGCCTGAGTACGAGACCGGCACCCGCGAGCGCGTACCCGCGGGAGCGACGGCGACCACCCGCCCCCGCACCCCCCGCCTGGACCAGCCGCGGCCGCCACGACGACGGATCCTGCCCGAGTGGGATCCGGAGGCCTTCGGACGGCTCTCGGAGCGGATCGCCCGCTTCATCGGCACCGGGCGGTTCCTCGTCGGGATGACGGTCGTCATCGTCGTGTGGCTGCTGTGGAACATCTTCGCGCCACGTGACCTGCGCTTCGACAACTACCCGTTCATCTTCCTGACCCTGATGCTGTCCCTCCAGGCTTCCTACGCGGCCCCGCTGATCCTGCTCGCGCAGAACCGGCAGGACGACCGCGACCGGGTCAACCTCGAACAGGACCGCAGGCAGAACGAGCGGTCGATCGCGGACACCGAATATCTGACCCGGGAGATCGCCGCCCTGCGCATCGGCCTCGGGGAAGTCGCCACCCGAGACTGGATCCGCTCCGAGCTGCAGGACATGGTCAAGGAGCTGGACGGGCACCGGAACGGCCACCACGAGCACAGCGCATTCCACGCAGTCTCGGCGGAACGGTCACGGGGACGTGACGCAGACGACCGGTGACGGGCTTTCCGGGGCGCCTGTGCGGCGCCGTACCATCGTCCTTATGGCTACGGAAGACGCGGTGCGCGAAGCACTGGCGACGGTGAACGACCCCGAGATCAACCGTCCCATCACCGAACTCGGGATGGTCAAATCGGTGGAGATCGGTGCGGACGGAGCGGTCGCGGTCACCGTGTACCTGACGGTCTCCGGCTGCCCCATGCGCGACACGATCACGCAGCGGGTGACGGAGGCGGTCTCGCGGGTCGAGGGCGTCACCCGCGTCGACGTCACGCTGGACGTGATGAGCGACGAGCAGCGAAAGGAACTGGCGACCGCGCTGCGCGGCGGCCAGACCGAGCGCGAGGTCCCCTTCGCCAAGCCGGGCTCGCTGACCCGCGTCTACGCGGTCGCCTCCGGCAAGGGCGGCGTCGGCAAGTCGTCGGTGACGGTGAACCTGGCGGCGGCGATGGCGGCCGACGGGCTGAAGGTCGGTGTCGTAGACGCCGACATCTACGGCCACTCGGTGCCGCGCATGCTGGGCGCCGACGGCCATCCGACCCAGGTCGAGAACATGATCATGCCGCCGTCCGCGAACGGCGTGAAGGTCATCTCGATCGGCATGTTCACCCCCGGCAACGCCCCGGTCGTCTGGCGCGGCCCGATGCTCCACCGCGCGCTCCAGCAGTTCCTGGCGGACGTGTACTGGGGCGACCTGGACGTCCTGCTGCTCGACCTGCCCCCCGGCACGGGCGACATCGCCATCTCCGTGGCCCAGCTGGTCCCGAACGCGGAGATCCTGGTCGTGACGACCCCGCAGCAGGCGGCCGCCGAGGTGGCCGAGCGGGCGGGCTCCATCGCGGTCCAGACGCACCAGAAGATCGTCGGCGTGGTGGAGAACATGTCCGGTCTCCCGTGCCCGCACTGCGGCGAGATGGTCGACGTCTTCGGCACGGGCGGCGGCCAGGCGGTGGCGGACGGCCTCACGCGCACGACGGGTGCGTCCGTCCCGGTCCTCGGCAACATCCCCATCGACGTCCGCCTCCGCGAGGGCAGCGACGAGGGCAAGCCGGTGGTCCTGACCGACCCGGACTCCCCGTCGGGCTCGGCGCTGCGGGCGATCGCGGGGAAGCTGGGGGGACGGCAGCGGGGTCTTTCGGGACTGTCCCTGGGGATCACGCCGCGCAACAAGTTCTAGATCCTCTACGACGATGGGGGCGCCGTCCGCTGAGACGGCGCCCCCATCGTCGTAGCACCGCGCTATGCGTACGCCGCGATGTCCTTGATCATGGCGAACCCGAGACCGTACGCGCTCATGCCTCTCCCGTACGCCCCCACGTGCACCCCCTCCTGAGTCGACCCGGCCAGGACCCAGCCGAACTCGGACTCGCGGTAGTGGAACGGCGTCGGTACCCCGTCCACGGGCAGGGACAGCGTCGACCAGTCCGAACCGTCCAGGTCGTCCGCGAGGGCCCACGCCGTTTCCGTCTGCTGCTCCAGCCAGTCGTCGCGCAGGGAGTGGTCCATCTGGCCGGGCCAGGTGAAGGTCAGCAGCCCCACCCCCGCGAGCCAGGCCGCCGAGGAAACCGACGTGGCCTCCAGCAGCCCGGTACCGTCCGCGCTCCTCCGGGACGGATTCGCCGCGACGGTCACCACCACCGCGAACTTCTCCTTGTCCTCCGTGGCCTCATTCCGTACGGAGGGTTCGTCACCGTGCCCGATCGATCCGTGTTCCACGGCGCCGTCGGCCGCCGTACCGACCTGCATCAGCCAGCGCGGCCCCGTGAAGGCCTCGTCAAGGCCGTACCACGGGAAGGGCGCCAGCAGGTAGCCGTCCACCGTGCGCCGGGCGGAGGGGACCTGTTGTCCGCCCTCCGCGGCCGGCGCCTGCGCGACTGCCCGACTCGTCGTCTCCATGTGCCCGGACGCCTCCTCGCTCTCGTCGGACCGTACGGCCCGCCCCCCTTCGGGCGTACTCGTCCGGTCCGCACAACAACTCGGCAGCATAGCCACACCACTCCGAGCAACCGGGAAACCTCCCGGCGCGTGGGTCGCTCAATGGGGCGCGTTCAGGCCGTACCGGGGCGCGTATGGAGTATGAAACGCATCACGTACGGGGGCGTATGACTACGCCTCAGGTGGCGTCCGCGTCGAACACCGGACGGTCGTCGCCGGGGCTCTCCGGCTTCTTGGTCATGTCGACACGGCTGCCGGAGGAGCCGGCGGAATCCGAGGACCCGGAGGACGAGGACGACTCCGACTCACGGCCGTGCACGGCGTCCGTGACCTCGGCCATCTCCTTCTTCAGGTCGAAGCCGTTGCGGATCTCCTTGAGCCCCAGCTCGTCGTTGTCCAGCTGCTTGCGGATGAACGTCTTGGGGTTGAGGTCCTCGAACTCGAAGTCCTTGAACTCCGGGCCCAGTTCCTGCCGGATGTCCTGCTTGGCGCTCTCCGAGAACTCGCGGATCTTACGGATCGTCCGCGTGACGTCCTGGATGACCTTCGGGAGCTTTTCCGGGCCGAAGACGAGCACGGCAAGGACAACGAGCGTAATCAGCTCGAGCGGTCCTATGTCATTGAACACCTGAAGCTCCTTGCGATGTCCTCGGTCCTCGGCCCTCGGTGGTCTGTGCGGGTCTTCCGTGGTCCGGGCCGGGTCCACGGTACCCGGCGATCCCGTACGACCGGTACTGTCCCGAGGCCTCCGAATGCGGGCACGTGTGGGCCTTTCCGGGTTGTTTGCCTAGTGGGACGGGTGTTGGGGCGGCGGCGGTGGCCTCTTCTGTGACATTTATGTGAGTCTCGCTTCCGCTCGGCCGCTGTCTCCCCGCCCGCTCAGCCATCGGAGGACCCGAGCACCAGCGAGATCTTCCGCTCCTTGCCGTCGCGCTCCAGGGTGAGCTCGAGGCGGTCGCCGGGGCGGTGGGCCCTGGTCTTGACGATGAGCTCCTCGCCGGAGTGGACGCGCGCGCCGTCGATCTCGGTGATGACGTCGCCGGCCTCGATGCCGGCCCTGTCGCCGGGTCCGCCCACGGTGACCGCCGGGCCGCCGTCGCTGCCTTTGCTGTCCACGCGCGCGCCGTCACCCGAGTAGTCCATGTCGAGGGTGACGCCGATCACCGGGTGGGTGGCCTTGCCGGTGTTGATCAGCTCCTCGGCGACGCGCTTGGCCTGGTTGACGGGGATGGCGAAACCGAGGCCGATGGAGCCGGACTGACCGCCACCGGAGTCGGAGCCGTCGTCGGCGGAGCGGATGGCGGAGTTGATGCCGATGACGCGGGCGCGGGAGTCGAGGAGGGGCCCGCCGGAGTTGCCGGGATTTATGGGCGCGTCGGTCTGCAGCGCGTCGACATACGACACATCGCTCGCGTCGCCGCTCTCGCCGCCGGCCGTGATGGGCCGCTCCTTGGCACTGATGATCCCGGAGGTGACGGTGCCCGCCAGGTCGAAGGGGGCGCCGATGGCGACGACGGGGTCGCCGACCTGGACGTTGTCGGAGTTGCCGAGGGTCATGGGCTTGAGCCCGCTGACGCCGCTCACCTTCACGACGGCGAGGTCGTAGCCACTGTCCCGCCCGACGACGGTGGCCTTGGCCGTGTCCCCGCTGTGGAAGGTCACGGTGATCTCGCCGTCGGCCCCGGCGGGCTCCACGACGTGGTTGTTGGTGAGGATGTGACCGCGACCGTCGAGCACGAATCCGGTGCCGGTGCCCTGCTCCTCGGAGCCGTTCACATGCAGGGTCACCACGCTGGGCAGGGCCCGCGCGGCGATCCCGGCCACACTGTCCGCGGCCCGCCCGGCCGACTCCACACCGGCCTGCGGCAACTCCACGTCCGCCGCCACGCCACCGTTGCGCTCCAGATGCGCCCCTACGACGCCACCGACGCCCCCTGAGACGAGAGCGAGCAGCACGGCGGCCCCGACGAGGCCCTTCCTGACCCTTCTGCGCCGCTGATCCGTACTCGCGACCGCCGCGCCGGTCTGCTGGAGGGGGGCGGGGACCGGGGCCCAGGGGTCGTAGTTCTGCCAGGGGTTGGATGTGAGTGGGGGCGGGGTTGGGGCCGGGGCGGTGGGAGAAGGCGCCGGCGGTGGGGGTGGCGCCGGGGTCGCTGGGCCCTGCGGCGCGGTCGGGGCCGGGGTCGCCGTGCCGTGCTGCGGAGGCAGCGCCGGGACCGCCGTGCCGTGCGCGGGCGTGGTCGCCGGGTGCTGTACGGGCGGCGCGGGCGCCCAGGGGCCCGGCTCGCCGTACGGCGGGGTGCTGTAGGGGTCGGGGGCGTGCAGGGGCTTGGGGCGCTCGCTGACGGGCGCCACGGGGTGTACGGCGGCCGTCTCGGCTCCCCGCCCACCGGCGGGCGGGGAGCCACCCTCTACGGCAGCCGCCCCAGACCCCTTGGCATCCGGCCCGACGGAACGTTCAGCCACCGTTGCGGAAACGTCCTCCCCGGCAGGCGCCGCACCCTCGGATGCCGTCATCCGCGCGTCCTCCACCGGCGTACCCGCACTCCCCGGATCCGGCCGGCGCAGTTCGAAGTCGCCCTCCGTGGAGGTCACCTCCTGCGGAGCCCTCAGTTCGAAGTCGCCGTCGGATGTGTCGGTGCGGTCGCCCGGCGGCACCTCGTCGGGCGACGGCGCGGCTCCCCCCGCCCTCGTGGGCTTCCCCTCGTTCATGCTCTCCCCACAGTCACGGCCTGCCCCGTCACGGCTCGTCGGCGCCGGCCGCAGTTCGTCGACTCCCCTGGATTCAACCAGGTTCGCGCGCGGCAGCGCAGAGACCGGTCAGCGGGCAGTGCCCGAAGCGGCGGACTGCGACGGGGCGGAGGTGCTGTCGGGGACGGGTTCGGCGAGCATGCCGGGTGCCTGGAGGTCCGGGGTCGCGGACCACGCGGTCAGGGTGATCGGCTGGGCGGCACTGAGCGGACGTATCAGGGGTGACATGGCGGCCGCGCCGGCCAGCACGGGAGCGGTCAGCGAGTGGACGCCCTCCTCGACCGCCGCGGGCGCCGGCATGCCCGGCAGCAGCGGTGCGGACACCTCGGTCGGGGCGACCGGGGTGCCACCGAGCGCCCCTCCGTGTCCCTGGCCCTGCGCGAGCAGTGGTCCGGTCCCACGGCGCCGGCTCTCGGGCGCCGTGGCGGCCCCCGTGCCCTGCGTGCGCGCCGGGGTGACATTGCTTCCGGCGCCGGGTCCGCCCCGCGCGTCCGCGGCCGTGTCGCCGGGCGCCACGGAGCTGACGCCGCCCAGGGCGATCGCGGCCAGGGACACCGCGCCGGCGGCGGCGAACGCGAACCGCATCCCGCGCGAGGCCGACCGCTCGGCCTCGTGACGGCTGACGTCGTGGATACGGAAGCCACGGTTCGCCGAGGACGGCAGGACGGGTGTGTGCGAACGGGCGGGGACGTAGTCGAACTCGAAGCGCTCGCCGCGCTTCAGGCCGAAGACGCCGGTGACGCCGGGCCGTCCGGTCAGCCCGCCGGCGAATCCCGCCCCGCCGAACGGCGAGTCGTCATCGCTGTCCGGGTCACCTCCCGCCGGAAGCCCCTGGAGTCGGGCCAGGAAGCTCTCGGAGGGCGGCGGAGGGGCGACCTCCGCGAAGACGTTCTTCAGTCGGCGCTGTGCGTCGGCCTCGGCCTTGCACTTGGCGCAGGTGGCCAGGTGCGCGAGGACGCGCTCACGCGACTCATGACCGAGCTCGCCGTCCACCAGGGCGGCGAGTCGGTCTCCCAGGTGCTGCTCCGCGAGGCGTCCCTCGCCGGGTTCGGGCCGTGATCCACTCACGCGGTCGCGCCCCCTCCCCCCAGCGCGGGCACACGGGCCATGAAGGAGCGGCGCTCGGCCCGGGCCTCCGGCGAGCGGTGCGCGAGGGCCTTGCGCAGCTGCGAGCGGCCGCGGTGGATCCGGGACCGGACCGTGCCGAGCTTGACGCCCAGGGTCGCGGCGATCTCCTCGTACGACAGGCCTTCGATGTCGCACAGGACGACCGCGGCGCGGAACTCCGGTGCGAGCGTGTCGAGGGCCTGCTGGACGTCCGCGTCGAAGTGCGCGTCGTTGAAGACCTGCTGGGGCGACGGCTCGCGGCTGGGCAGTCGCTCCGCCGCGTCCTCACCGAGGGCGTCGAAGCGGATGCGCTGCTTGCGGCGGACCATGTCCAGGAAGAGGTTGGTCGTGATGCGGTGCAGCCAGCCCTCGAAGGTGCCCGGCGTGTACGTCGACAAGGAGCGGAAGACGCGGACGAAGACCTCCTGCGTGAGGTCCTCGGCGTCGTGCTGGTTGCCCGTCAGCCGGTACGCCAGCCGGTAGACCCGGCCGCTGTGCGTGCTGACGATCTCCTCCCAGGTGGGCGGAGTCCACGCCTGCCCGTCCGCGTCGGTGGAGAAGGTCGCGGTCTGGGCGTATTCAGCGGCGTGGCTGTGGTCAGCAGCGGTGTCGTTCACGGATTTCGGCCTGCCCGCCGATCCGAGAAAGCGCCGCAGCACTCCTCCCCGATCCCCGGGCGCGGCCGCACCTCCCCTGTCGGCTCTGGTGGTGTCCAGTGGAGCCCCTACCATAGCCACCTCGCCCGTTAGCTCCGGATAAGCGGTTTTACGAGAATTTGATCTGGGCTGATACGGCTCGGGCGGCTGCGTCAGCAGTTGCTCGAGCGCCTGCTCGTCGTCGTGATCCAACCGTGTCCCCCCGCTCGCGTCTCTGCCCCTCTAAACGCCTGGTCCCATCTGCGGGTTCCCGACACCAACGGATACAGTCACGCCCAGGCAACCACGGGGACAGGAGAGGGCCATTACCGGCAACCGGCAGACAAGCTGGGCGTTCGCCGACGCCTATGTCGCCGAGGACGACGCCCTGCGCTGGGCCCGGGACCGGGCCCGCGAGGCGGGGCTGCGCTCGGTCTCGCCCGGCACGGGCGCGGCGCTGCGGTTGCTCGCCGCCACCGTGGACGCCAAGGCGATCGCGGAGATCGGTACCGGCACCGGCGTCTCCGGGATCCACCTGCTGCACGGCATGCGCCCGGACGGCGTCCTGACCACGGTCGACCCCGAGCCGGAGCACCAGCAGTTCGCCCGCCAGGCCTTCCGTGCCTCCGGCTTCGCCAGCAACCGGGCCCGCTTCATCCCGGGCCGCGCCCTGGACGTGCTGCCCCGGCTCGCGGACGCCGGCTACGACCTCGTCTTCTGCGACGGCGACCGCCTGGAGTTCTCGGACTATCTCGCTGAATCGTTGCGCCTGCTGCGCACCGGCGGGCTCGTCGTCTTCGAGGGTGTCTTCGCCAACGGCCGGACCGTGGACTCGGGGCCGCAGCCCACGGAGGTCCTGCGGCTGCGGGAGCTGCTGCGCGCGGTGCGCGAGAGCCAGGATCTGGTGCCGTCGCTGCTGCCCGTCGGTGACGGGCTGCTGTGCGCGGTCAAGCGCTGAGAGCCGCACCACTCGGACAAAAAACCGGACAGAACACCGGACAAACGGCTGAACCATTCCTCAGGACAAACAACTGCCCCGGCACCGCGTGCGGTGCCGGGGCAGTTGAAGGGGTAAGGACGCTGCCGCGTCAGCCGGCGACCTTCATGAGCTCGTCGCCGAGTGCTTGGGCCTCGTCAGGGGTCAGCTCGACGACGAGTCGACCGCCGCCTTCGAGCGGAACGCGCATGACGATGCCCCGCCCCTCCTTGGTCACCTCGAGCGGGCCATCACCCGTTCGCGGCTTCATGGCCGCCATGCTCGTTCCCCTTCCTGAAACCAGCTCATAGTCAAAGCCGACGGCCCTGGAGGGCAGGCGCGGTCCATAGCGTGGGACACGCGACACCGGCATCGAACACATTGCTTCCAAGCCATTATCCCGCATCTCAGGACCCGATGACCAACATCAGTCGGCATCGCTTGGGCAACGCGCGCGAGCAAAACCACTCAATTCGGCGATGTGACTGCGATACTGCGCCGCCGCGAGGAGATCCGCCGACCGGATGGGTTCGAGATTTCTTTGACGCAGGTCACACGTCCGGTCCGGTCGCCGGACGGTGATCTCCGCCATGCTGTCCTTCGGAACCAGGGATGGACACAAGGACGTACCAACAGGTACGTCCGAGCCGCGACACCGGAGGGGACATGCCATGGCCGACACCGTGCTGTACGAGGTGAGCGACGGACTCGCGACGATCACGCTGAACCGCCCCGAGGCGATGAACGCGCTGAACATCGCCGCGAAGGTCGCTCTCCGGGAGGCGGTGCGGTCCGCGGCGGCCGACGGCGCCGTACGGGCGGTACTGCTGACCGCGGCCGGGGAGCGGGCGTTCTGTGTGGGGCAGGACCTCAAGGAGCACATCGGGCTGCTGGTGGCCGACCGGGAGAGCGGCTCGGGGCAGACGATGAGCACGGTCAGGGAGCACTACAACCCGATCGTGAAGGCGCTGGCCGGGATGTCCAAGCCCGTGGTGGCCGGGGTGAACGGGGTCGCGGCTGGGGCCGGGTTCGGTTTCGCGCTGGCCGCGGACTACCGGGTGGTGGCGGACACGGCGGCGTTCAACACGTCGTTCGCGGGCGTGGCGCTGACCACCGACTCGGGCATCTCCTGGACGCTGCCACGGGTCGTCGGGCCCGGCCGGGCGGCCGACCTGCTGCTTTTCCCGCGCAGCGTCAACGCACAGGAGGCGTACGAGCTGGGGATCGCCAACCGGGTCGTACCGGCGGGCGAGCTGCGCGGCGAGGCGGAGAAAGTCGCGCGGGCGCTGGCCGAGGGGCCGACGGTGGCATACGGGGCGATCAAGGAGGCGGTCGCGTACGGGCTGTCCCACTCCCTGGCCGAGACCCTGGAGAAGGAGGACGAGCTGCAGACGCGGGCGGGCTCCTCCGAGGATCACGCGATCGCGGTGCATGCGTTCGTGAACAAGGAGAAGCCGAAGTATCTGGGCCGGTGAGCCGCCGGGAGCGCCGGGAGCGGTGAGCCGCCGGGGCGGGCGGGGCGAGGCGGGGATCAGCCCCGTCTCGCCACGCATGCCTCCAGGTGGTCGTCCACCAGTCCGCACGCCTGCATCAGCGCGTACGCCGTCGTCGGGCCGACGAAACGCAGGCCCCGCTTCTTGAGTGCCTTGGACAGGGCCGTCGACTCGGGGGTGACCGCCGGGACGTCGGAGAGGGTCTTCGGGGCCGGGCGGGTGGCCGGGTCGGGGGCGTGGGACCAGATCAGGTCGTCCAGCTCACCCGGGGCCCAGTCGGCCAGCACGCGCGCGTTGGCGAGCGTCGCGTCGACCTTGGCGCGGTTGCGGATGATGCCCGGGTCGGCCAGCAGGCGCTCGCGGTCGGCGTCCGTGAAGACGGCCACCTTGGCGATCTCGAAGCCGGCGAAGGCGGCGCGGAAGCCGGGGCGGCGGCGCAGGATCGTGATCCAGGACAGGCCGGACTGGAACGCCTCCAGGCTGAGGCGTTCGAAGAGCGCGTCGTCGCCGTGGACCGGGCGGCCCCACTCCTCGTCGTGGTACGACACGTAGTCCGCCGTGGACAGGGCCCAGGGGCAGCGCGGCGCGCCGTCCGGGCCGGCCAGGGCGCCGTCGTCGCTCACTGCTGGTCCTCCGGTCGGCCGGGCTTCTCCATGGAGACGTGGGCGCCGGCCCGGGCGCCGGCCAGCGCGGACTCCAGGTCGGCGATACGGGCGTCCCGCTCGGCGAGCTCGGCGCCGAGGCGGCTGAGCGCGTCGTCGACGTCCGCCATGCGGTAGCCGCGGGCGGCCAGCGGGAAGCGCAGGCTCTCGACGTCCGCGCGGTTCACCGGGCGGTCCGGGGGCAGGAAGTCCTGCAGCCTCTCGGGGGCGGCCTCCGGCAGCGGGCCGTCGCCCTCGCCGCCGCCCACCACGGCGAGCGTCACCGCGGCGACCACCACAGCCAGCGCGATGACCAGGAACAAGAACATAACCATCGCCGGAGCCCCCACGCTCTGAGTACTCGGTGTACTCGCTGTACTCGGTGTCGAATGTGTCAGGGTCCGATCGTGCCATGCGAGTCTGACACTTAGGGTCTCAGGCAGCCGGTTGCCGGGACGAATCAGGAGAGGTCACAGGGGATGCTCAGGCTGGGCAGGCGTGCATTCGGCACGCATGAGCCGGTGATCATGGCGATCGTGAACCGGACCCCGGACTCCTTCTACGACCGGGGCGCGACCTTCCGCGACGAGCCCGCCCTCGCCCGCGTGGAGCAGGCGGTGGCGGAGGGGGCGGCCATCGTCGACATCGGCGGGGTCAAGGCCGGGCCGGGCGACGAGGTGACCGCCGAGGAGGAGGCGCGGCGGACGGTCGGTTTCGTGGCGGAGGTGCGGCGGCGCTTCCCGGACGTCGTCATCAGCGTGGACACCTGGCGGGCCGAGGTCGGGGAGGCGGTCTGCGAGGCCGGGGCGGATCTGCTGAACGACGCGTGGGGCGGGGTGGACCCGGGGCTGGCGGAGGTCGCCGCGCGGTACGGGGTGGGGCTGGTGTGTACGCACGCGGGGGGTGCTCAGCCTCGGACCCGTCCTCACCGGGTGACGTACGACGACGTCATGGCCGACATCCTGAGGGTGACGCTGGGGCTGGCCGAGCGGGCGGTGGCCCTGGGTGTGTCGCGGGAGTCCGTGCTGATCGATCCCGGGCACGACTTCGGGAAGAACACGCGGCACAGTCTGGAGGCGACGCGGCGGCTGGGGGAGATGGTGGCCACCGGGTGGCCGGTGCTGGTGTCGCTGTCCAACAAGGACTTCGTGGGCGAGACGCTGGACAAGCCGGTGAAGGAGCGGGTGGTGGGGACGTTGGCCACTACCGCGGTGTCGGCGTGGCTCGGGGCGCAGGTGTATCGGGTTCATGAGGTGGCGGAGACGCGACAGGTGCTGGAGATGGTGGCGTCGATCGCGGGGCGTCGTCCGCCGGCGGTGGCGCGACGGGGGCTGGCGTAGAAGGATCTCGCCCCCGCCGCCCCTACCCGTCCCATCCCCAGGGGCTCCGCCCCTTCGCCCCCGCCAGGGGGCTTTGCACCCTGGGCCCCCATCGGCCTGAACGGCCTCGTCCTCAAACGCCGGACGGCTGAGTTGTCGTGCACCTTGGGGGCGGAGCCCCCAGTGACGTCGGCTCCAGCCCAGCGCTAGCGTCCCGCCTCCTTCGAGACCAACGCCACCGCCTCGTCCACATCGTCCGTGATGTGGAACAGCAGCAGGTCCTTCTCCGACGCCTTGCCCTGGGCGATCAGCGTGTTCTTCAGCCAGTCCACGAGGCCGCCCCAGTACTCCGTACCGAAGAGGACGATCGGGAAGCGGGTCACCTTCTGGGTCTGGACCAGGGTGAGTGCCTCGAACAGCTCGTCCAGCGTGCCCAGGCCGCCCGGCAGGACCACGAAGCCCTGCGCGTACTTCACGAACATCATCTTGCGGACGAAGAAGTAGCGGAAGTTGAGGCCGATGTCGACGTAGGGGTTCAGCCCCTGCTCGAAGGGGAGCTCGATGCCCAGCCCCACCGAGATGCCGTTCGCCTCGCAGGCGCCCTTGTTCGCCGCTTCCATGGCGCCCGGGCCGCCGCCCGTGATCACCGCGAAGCCGGCCGCGACCAGGCCCCGGCCCAGCCGCACACCCGCCTCGTACTCCGGCGAGTCCTGCGCCGTCCGGGCCGAGCCGAACACGCTGATCGCGGGCGGGAGTTCGGCGAGTGTGCCGAAGCCCTCGATGAACTCCGACTGGATGCGCAGGACCCGCCAGGGGTCGGTGTGGACCCAGTCCGAGGGGCCGCCCGCGTCCAGCAGACGCTGGTCGGTCGTGCTGGCCTGGACCTGGCCCCGCCTCCGGAGGACCGGTCCCAGGCGCTGCTCCTCCGGTGGCTGCTTCTTGCCCTCGGGGTTGCCAGTAGCCATGTGCGCTCCCTCCAGCTTGCGGTCGTTCCGCCTCAGCGTAGATCTACGCGGGTTACGGACGGGGGACGTGAGCATGTCCGCCGTGAAGCGCCCTGAAGCACGCCCACCCCCCCCGTCCGCCCTCACGCCGTCAGCCAGCTCCTCAGCCGCTCCTCCGCCTCCGGGATCAGCGACGCCTTCACCCGCTCGTCCACCTTGTGGGCGAGCAGCTGTGCCCCGGGGCCGTAGTTCACCGCGGGCACGCCCAGTGAGCTGAAGCGGGCCACGTCCGTCCAGCCGAACTTGGGGCGGGCCTCGCCGCCGACGGCCGCCATGAAGGCCTGCGCGGCCGGGTGGGTCAGGCCGGGGCGGGCGCCGCCCGTGTGGTCGTCGACGACGAACTCGTCCACTTGGCAGTCCGCGAAGTAGTCCCGGACGAACGCCTCCGCCTCCGCCTCGCTGCGGTCCGGCGCATAGCGGAAGTTGACGACGAGGGTGCAGGCGTCGGGGATGACGTTGGTGGCTACGCCGCCCTCGACGCGTACGGCGTTGAGGCCCTCATGGAACCGCAGGCCGTCCACGACCGGCGTGCGCGGCTCGTACGCGGCGAGCTTGGCGAGGGCCGGCGCGGCCGCGTGGATCGCGTTCGAGCCCATCCACGCGCGCGCGGAGTGCGCTCGCTCGCCCGTGAACTTCAGGAACACCCTGAGCGTGCCCTGGCAGCCACCCTCCACCTGACCGTCCGTCGGCTCCAGCAGGATCGCGAAGTCGCCCTTGAGCCACTCCGGGTGGGCCTCGGCGACATGCTTCAGGCCGTTCAGATCGGCGGCGACCTCTTCGTTGTCGTAGAAGACGAAGGTCAGGTCGCGGTTCGGGGCCGGGACCGTCGCCGCGATGCGCAGCTGCACCGCCACGCCCGACTTCATGTCACAGGTGCCGCAGCCCCACAGGTAGCCCTCGTCGTCGAGCCGGGAGGGCACGTTGCCCGCGATGGGGACCGTGTCGATGTGGCCGGCGAGGATGACCCGTTCCGGGCGGCCGAGGCCGGTGCGGGCGACGACGTTGTTGCCGTACCGGTCGACCGTCAGGTGCGGCAGGGCGCGCAGCGCGGTCTCGATCGCGTCCGCGAGCGGCTTCTCGGTGCCGCTCTCGGAGGGGAAGTCGACGAGCTGCGCGGTGAGCCGCGCGGCGTCCAGCGTCAGGTCAAGTGGGGTGTCGGCCATGTTGCCGAGCCTAACGCCCGGACCTTCGCCGACTTTCCACACCTGGCACACCATGCACCGTACTCTCCAGTATGTTGTGCCCGTGCCAGAGCAGTCCCCTTCTCCCAAGCGTCGTGGCCGCCTCCTCCGATTCGGGGCGGCCGTCGTGGTCCTGTGTGCGGTCGCCGGTTATCTCGTGGTGCAGTACGTCACCGGCGCGGGCACTCCCGGATGCAAGGTCGTCTCGGCCAAGGGCGGCGGAGCGGCGTACGAATTCACCCCGGAGCAGGCGGTGAACGCGGCGACGATCGCGGCCGTCGGCACCGGGCGCGGAATGCCCGAGCGGGCCGTGACGATCGCGCTCGCCACCGCGATCCAGGAGTCCGGTCTGCGCAACCTCGACCACGGCGACCGGGATTCGCTCGGCCTGTTCCAGCAGCGGCCCTCGCAGGGCTGGGGCACGCCGAAGGAGATCATGGACCCGACGTACTCGGCGAACCTCTTCTACGAGCACCTCGCCAAGGTGCGCGACTACACGCGGCTTCCGCTGACCGTCGCCGCGCAGCGCGTGCAGCGCAGCGGCTTCCCGACGGCGTACGCCAAGCACGAGCCGGACGCCACCCTGCTCGCCGCCGCCCTCACCGGGGAGTCGGCGGCGACGCTGACCTGCGCGGGGCGCCGGACCGCCACGCAGGCGGCGGGTCCGGACGCGGTGCGCTCCGCGCTCGCACGGGACTTCGGGCGGGATGTGCTGGAGCCGGCCGCGGCGGAGGTGGGCGGCGCGACGACACCCACGCCGACTCCCTCCGCGGACGAGGGCGACGGACGGACCGTGACCCTCCCCGTGACCGCCGACACGGCCTCGGACGGCGGCCGCGGCCTTCGGCAGCGCGGCTGGCAGCTGGCGCACTGGGCGGTGGCCAACGCCTCCGCGCTGCACATCGAACGGGTCTCGTACGCCGGGTGGGAGTGGACGGCCGGGAACACCGACAGTCAGTGGCGCAGGGTCGGCGCGCGGGCAGCCGGTGGTGCGGAGAAGGACGCGGACGCGGTCCGTATCGTGACGGGGCGGTAGTACAAGCAGCGATACGAGCAGCCGTACGGGAGATCACCCGCAAGGGTTACGTGGGTGGGGCGCGGGCGGTGGTGTGCGCATGTTTTCGCGGAGTCACCCTTCCCTCTGTCGAAACCTTGGAAACAAAGGGCTGTAAGGATTCGGCGAACTTCGCGCGGGTACTTTTTGCCCGTTTTTATCCGCAGGCGATAATGCGACGCATTGCCAATTCTTTACATTGCGCCGCCGCAACCTTCCCGGGCTTCGAGCGGTAGTCACTGCGTCCGAGCCCGGATATCAACCACCGGGCTTGGTCGGACACTTCATCGTTCCCTCCCCGTCAAAGGAGCAACATGTCCCTCCCCCTGACCCGACGGATCGCCCGTGCCGCGCTGCTCGTCGCTGCGGGAGCGGCTGCCGGGGTCGGTGCGGCCGGCTCCGCGAGTGCGGCCCCCGAACTGCCCGCCACCCCGAACGTCGGCGGGCTGACCGCCCTGGACGGGGCGAGCGTCGGCAACACGGTCGACACTGCTGCTCAGCAGGTGACCGGTACCGCGGGTGACACCGGCAGCAAGGCGGTCAAGAAGGCGGTGCCGGCCGCGGGCAAGACCGGTGGCAAGGCCGTGAAGAAGGCGACGCCCGCGCTGCAGAAGGTGGCGGGCGAGGCGGCGGGCTCCGCCGGGGAAATCGTGGGTGACACCGCGTCGAGCGCGACGAAGGGCGGTCTGACCAAGGGCGGTCTGACGAAGGGCGGTCTGACCAAGGGCGGTCTGACGAAGGGCGGTCTGACGAAGGGTGGGCTGCCGACGGACTCGCTGACCAAGGGTGGGCTGCCGACGACCGCCAAGCTGCCGGCGAAGGGGCTCCCCCTCGCCTGACGGTTGCCGCGCCCGGCTGTACGGCTACGGGGTCCAGGGAGGTTTCCTGGACCCCGTAGCCGTGTGTGCTTACGTCGGCGGGCGCTGGAGCGGCTACAGACGCTTCACGGCCGCCCGTACCCGCTCGTCCGTGGCCGTCAGGGCCACCCGCACGAACTTCTCGCCCGCCTTGCCGTAGAAGTCGCCCGGTGCGACCAGGATGCCCAAGTCGGCCAGGTGGGCCACCGTGGCCCAGCAGGTCTCGTCGCGGGTCGCCCAGAGGTAGAGGCTGGCCTCGCTGTGTTCGATGCGGAAGCCGTGGGAGAGCAGGGCCGCGCGCAGGGCCGCACGGCGGGCCGCGTACCGCTCCCGCTGCTCGTGGACGTGCGTGTCGTCGCCCAGGGCCGCCACCACCGCCGCCTGCGTGGGCGCGGGGGTCATCATGCCGCCGTGCTTGCGGATCTCCAGCAGAGGGGCCAGGACGGCCGGGTCGCCGGCGAGGAAGGCCGCGCGGTAGCCCGCCAGGTTGGAGCGCTTGGAGAGGGAGTGGACGGCCACGATGCCGTCGTACGAGCCGCCGTTCACCTCGGGGTGGAGGACGGAGACCGGGTCCGCCTCCCAGCCGAGCTCCAGGTAGCACTCGTCGGAGAAGAGCAGCACGCCGTGCTCGCGGGCCCAGGCGACGATCCGGGTGAGCTCCGCCTTGCTCAGCACCTTGCCCGTGGGATTGGACGGCGAGTTCAGCCAGAGCAGCTTCAGGTTCGCCGGGTCCAGGTCGGTCGGATCGTCGTAGACCTCGTAGTCCGCGCGGGCGAGGCGCGCGCCGACCTCGTAGGTCGGGTAGGCCAGGCGGGGGTAGGCCACCCTGTCGCCGGGGCCGAGGCCCAGCTGGGTCGGGAGCCAGGCGACCAGTTCCTTGGAGCCGACGATCGGCAGGACGTGGCGGTGGGTGACCTCACGCGCGCCCAGCCGGCGCTCCACCCAGCCGGTGATCGCGTCGCGCAGCTCGGGCGTGCCCCAGACGGTCGGATAGCCCGGCGAGTCCGCCGCGGCGACCAGCGCTTTCTGAATCAGCTCGGGGACCGGGTCGACCGGGGTGCCGACGGACAGGTCGACTATGCCGTCCGGGTGCGCCGCGGCCGTCTGCTTGTACGGCGCCAGCTTGTCCCAGGGGAACGTGGGGAGACGGTCGGAGACTACGGACACGGGTTCTGGCTCACTTTCTGGTGCGGCAAACGCCTCGGTCCCGTACGGCGATCAAAGCGATCAGGCCGTACGGGACCGAGGCGGCGCGGATGCGGTCGCCCGTCGGCCGACTGGGCCTGCGCCGATCAGTCGCCGTTGCTTTCCTGCGACCTGATCCGGCGGACAGGCCCTAGGCCTGCGGCGGCAGCGCGGCGATGAAGGGGTGGTCGCGCTCGATCAGACCCAGCTTGCTGGCGCCGCCCGGGGAGCCGAGCTCGTCGAAGAACTCGACGTTCGCCTTGTAGTAGTCCTTCCACTCCTCCGGAGTGTCGTCCTCGTAGAAGATCGCCTCGACCGGGCAGACCGGCTCACAGGCCCCACAGTCGACGCATTCGTCCGGGTGGATGTACAAGGACCGGGAGCCCTCGTAAATGCAGTCGACCGGGCACTCCTCGATGCACGCCTTGTCCTTGACGTCGACACAAGGCTGCGCGATGACGTAGGTCACGCTGTCGTTCCTCCTCGATAGGGCGCTGGCGGGCCTCCACAGGCTCCGCCGCCTGGCGCGCGGGAGCGCGGCGTCGTCGATGCCCGCCCCTAGTATCTCCGTTCCTGGGCATGATCCGAACAGGAGGGGTGAACTGACCTGTGGAAATCTCGTCGACGGGGCGCCTCGTCGTCCGTATCACCACAGCTGACGTGGGTAAACGGGTCTCAGTACGGCGCTTGGGGGAACCTGGAGCCTCGGACGAGAAGTTCACCGACACGGTGGGGGTTCTCACATCATGGAACGACGGTGTGCTGCTGATCACGCGCCGCGACGGCGAGACCGTCCGGATCCCGGAATCCGCGCTGGTCGCGGGCAAGGTCGTGCCCCCCGCACCGGCCCGGCGGCGGGGTCCCGCGGCCTCGTACGAGGAGCTGGCGCGCGTCTCCGCGCGAGCCTGGCGGCCGGTGGAGAGCGAGCGGCTCGGCGAGTGGGAGCTGCGGGCCGCCGGTGGATTCACCCGGCGGGCGAACTCGGTGCTGCCGCTCGGCGACCCCGGGATACCGCTCGACGAGGCCCTGAGCGTCGTACGACGGTGGTACGGCGACCGTGGTCTGCCCGCCTATGTGCAGACCGCGACCGGGGCCGAGGGCACGCAGGAGCTGCTGTGCGCGGAGCTGGAGCGGCGGGGCTGGGTACGGGAGGTGAGCGCCGAGATGTGGATCGGGGCACTGGCGCCTGTCGCAGACAGGGACGACGGCGAGGAATCGGCCGGAGTGGTGCTGTCCCGGGAGGCCGGTGCGGACTGGCTCGCGCGGTATCAGCGCAAGGGGGTGAGCGAGGTGGCCCTGAAGGTGCTGGGACGGGGGTCCCCCCGCTCGAGCGAAGCCGAGAGTGGGGGAGGGCCTTCGGTGTGGTTCGCCACGGTTCCCGGTGAGGCCGGGGGTGCGCCCGCCGCCATCGGGCGGTGTGTCGTCGACGGTCGGTGGGCCGGTTTCGCCGCCGTCGAGGTGGATCCCGCGCTACGGCGACAGGGGCTGGCCTCGGCCGTGATGGCGGCGCTCGCCCGGCAGGCCCTGGACGAGGGCGCCTCGGCCGCGTGGCTGCAGGTCGAGACGGACAACGCGGGGGCGCGGGCGATGTATGCCGGGATGGGCTTCGCCGCGCATCACGCGTACCACCACTACCGGGCGCCGGGAACATCCGGCGGCGGCCGGTAGCGATCGCCGTGAAAGGGCACGAGCCAGCTATGCGTCCCCCGTACCCCCCATCGCCCGAGCGTTCCGCCGAACTGCGGCGGCGGTTCGCCGCAGAGGCCCGCTCCGAGCGGCCCGATCTGTCCGCGCTGTGCCTGCTGGTGGGCGCGGAGGCGGACGGGACGCTGGACGAGGCGGGCCTGGACGCCGCGCAGATCGAGCTGGACCGGCTGGCCGGACAGCTGCCGTTCCGGCCCGGCGGGCCGCGCTCCTGGGCCGTGTCGCTGCGCGAGCTGCTCGGGGACCGGTGCGGGTTTCGCGGTTCCGCCGCGGACTATCAGCTGCTCGAGTCGTCGTTGCTGCATCAGGTGCTGCTGCGGCGGCGCGGGCTGCCGATCCTGTTGTCGGTGGTGTGGATGGAGGTCGCGCGGCGGGCGGGGGCCCACGTGTACGGGGTGGCTCTGCCGGGGCACTTCGTGGTCGGATTCGGGGCACTGGAGGAGCAGGTGCTGGCCGATCCGTTCGACGGGGGGCGGGTGCTGAGCGGGTCCGATGCTCAGGTGCTGGTGGCGGGGGCCACGGGGGCGTCCTTGCATCCGTCGATGCTCGGTCCCGCGGAGCCTTTGGACGTGGTCGCGCGGATCCTCAACAACATCCGGGCGTGGGCGGCTGCCCGGCCGGAGCGGTCGGACGTGTCGTTGTGGGCGGTGGAGTTGGCCCTGTTGCTGCCTTCGCATCCGGCTCGGTTGCGGTACGAGCGGGCGCAGTTGCTGGTCCAGCGGGGCGACTTCGTCGAAGGGGCGGCGGAGCTCGAGGCCTATGCCGAGGTGGTGGGGGCGGTGGACCAGCCGGCCGCGGAGCGGGTGCGGCAGCAGGCTCATGCCGCGCGCGCGATGCTCAATTGACGGTCGTCGTACGACGAGAGGGCACCCGGCGTGCCGGGTGCCCTCTCGTGGTGGCTGCGGTCTGCTAACTGGGGTTGGTGTCGATCACGGCCACGCGGTCGGTCTTGCTCTTCAGCGCCAGGCGCAGGGCGCCGTAGACGTCCTCGACCGTGACCGGCGTCTTCTGACCGTTGGCCCGGGTGATCAGGACGTCGTCGAAGGTGCTGCCGTAGAGCCCCTTCAGCGCGGCCGTGTCGGGGGCGTCGGTGAGCTTGCCGTCGACGGCCTTGACCCTGAGGAACTTCCACAGCGAGTTCTGCGGGCTGAACGGGATGCTGTGCGCGGCATCCGTCTGCACCGTGACGTTGCCGGACATCGCCGGCTCCGCGAACTCCTTCATCATCCGGTCGACCTCGGCCTTCGAGACCGTCGGCTCCTTGGTGGTCGTCGGGAGCGGCACCGCGGAGGCCGTGCCGGTCTCCACCTGGGTGCGGAACGCCTCTTCGACCGCCTCGGTCGACTTGGTGACGTCGACGCTCTTGCCCGCCTTGCCGTACACGGCGACGGCCTTGCCCGGCTCGAACTTGATCGTGCCGTCGGTCGCCGAGCCGGTGCCGCCGGCGGCGTCCTGCAGGGCGGCGTGCAGCTTCTCCTCGTCGACCGGCATGACCGGCTCGACGACCCGGTGCTGGCCGAACAGCGAGCCGATCACGGAGACCGGGTTGTAGTCGCTCTTCGCGGCCGTGCTCACCGTGGACGTCATGTCGAACTGGAGCCCGGCCTGGTCCGGCTTGAGTGTGACGGTCCTGCCGTCCACCGAGAGCTTCAGTTCCTTGTTCACCCGGCCGTCGAAGGCCTTGTTGAGCTTCTCGACGGCGTCGTCGCGGGTGCCGCCGCCGATGTCGACGCCCAGCACGGTGGTGCCCTTGGGCACGTCGGAGCTGTTCATCAGCAGCCCGGCGCCGTAGGCACCGGCGGCGACGACGATCACTGCGCCGGTGAGCAGCCCCAGCTTGCTGCGCCCCTTCTTCTTCTTGGGCGCGGAGGCCGCGGGCGCGCTCTGCGTGCCCGGCTCGGGCAGCTTCGGGGCCGTGTGCGGCACGGGTCCGTCGGTGTGCGCGCCCGGTGGGAAGGCCGCGTTCCGGTCGGACGGGACCACGGGGATACCGCTGGTGACGGTGTGCCCGGAGATGTTGCCGGAGGCACCGCCGTAGCCGGGGGCGCCTGGCTCGGGGGCCGGCTTCTGCGGGGTGAGGATCGCGGTGTCGTCACTCATGCCGCCGCCGGGGCCGGTGCCGGGGGGTGTGCCGGGGCCGGTGCCGGGGGGTGTGCCGGGGCCGGTGCCGGGGGGTGTGCCGGGACCTCCGGGGTGTCCGGGGTGTCCCTGCGCGGCGGAGGGGCCACCAGGAGCACCGGGACCACCAGGTCCGGCGAGACCGTTGGGTCCGCCAGGTCCGCCCAGGCCGTCGGAGCCGCTGCCGATGGGCGGCACCACAGGGCCGTCGCCGGTGACCGGACCGCCGGTCGGGCCTGCGGGGCCCTGCGGGGCGCCGGGGCCGCCGGAGCCGTTCGGCCCGTTGAAGCCGCTGGGGCCGCCCTGGCCGCCGTAACCGCCCTGGCCGTTCGGAGCGCCGGCACCCTGGCCGCCGTAACCGCCCTGATCGCCTTGGGCGCCGTAACCGCCCTGGCCGCTCGGGCCGCCGAATCCGTTCTGGTCCCCGCCGTACCCGTTCTGACCGCTCTGCCCGTTCTGGCCGTTCTGACCGATCGGGCCGTTCTGACCGCTCGGGCCGCCGAATCCGTTCTGGTCCCCGCCGTACCTGTTCTGACTGCTCTGCCCGTTCTGGCCGCTCTGCCCGTTCTGGCCGCTCTGCCCGTTCTGGCCGCTCGGGCCGTTCTGTGCACCCGGGCCGCCGCTGCCGTTCTCCGCGAAGTAAGGCAGGTCGTCGCGGCGCGGTTCGCCGGGGCGGGAGCCGTTGCCCCGAGGGCCCGCGGTCAGTGCCTCGGTGACGTCGAAGGAGCCGGTGCCGCCGCCGTGCCCGGGGGCCACGGGGCCGCCGGTGGCACCGGGGAGCCCGGAACCGTTCGTGCCGCCGGGACGGGAGCCGCCCGGCACGTTCATGGAACCGACCACGCCACCCGGGCGAGCCCCACCGGGACGCGCACCACCGGGCGCACCCGGACCGGCACCAGTACCGGAAGCGGTACCGGACGCACCCGAACCACCCGGCAGCCCCGCCCCGTTGGTGGAGCCGCCGCCCTGACCGCCCTTGCCGGGCGCGGACTTGCGGGGCGCGAACCAGTCGCTCGTCTTCTCCTCGCCCGGCGGCGCGGGATCGGCGGGCGGCTCGACGGTGCCCGCGGACGCGGCGGCGCCCGGCGCCGATGCCTCGGCGTCCGCGCCGCTGTCGTCGGCGGCTTCGGCCGTCTCGCCGACGGGTTTGCGCACGACGACCGGCGGAATGGGCCGCGATCCGGGGATGTTGATCCGGATCCGGGTCGTCAGCGTGGTCTCGGTCTTGCGTTCCTCCGGCCGCGCGGCCGAACGGCCCGCGTCCGCACTGCCGTCGGAAGCCGTGGGCGTCCCGTACGGCGGCGTGCCCGAGGGGTATGCGGCTCCGCCGCGCCCGTTGGGCCCGGAGGACGGACTGTCAGTTTCACGACTCAAGGCAGGTTCTCCCGGTTGGCTCCGCCGCCCGCGTTACGACCTCTCTCGGGCGACTCGGCGGCGCGCACCACCATACTGGCCACGTCTGGCGCGTATCCCACGACCGCTGGGGAAACCATCACGGGACTCGCACGGACTCGGTACGGCGAAGTGGTACGTCACTTGCCAAGTCGGACGGCGCCGCCGTCCGGTTGCCGCCCCGGGCCGAGGGTGGCGCAGATCACAGCCACAGCCATGCCGCCGAGCAGGAAGAGATAGGAGCCGCCTTCCGCGGCGAAGACGAAGTCCCCTTCCGGCCGGCTGGCGGTGAGCAGGATGACCGCGATCATCCAGCCGCCGGCGGGCGCGACGGCCCCGCCCCGGCTGCCGGCCGCCCGCGCTCCGCCCAGGCAGAGTCCGGCCTCACCGGCGAGCGCGAGCAGCAGTCCGCCGGGGAACCAGCCGCTCTGCACCAGCGCCCCGGCGATGCCGACGACCGCGCCGAGCACGAAGAGTCCCAGGTAGGCGGCTGCCCGCCCGAGGGAGGGGCGTCGCAACGGCTGGGCCAGCATCGAAGAACGGTCTGCCGACTTCATCACGACGCCCCGATTCCGGTGATTGCGGTGATTCCGGCGAACAGATCGCTCTCCCGAGGGCCGGAGGCCGCCCGTTCCCCGCGTACCAACTCGTAGTACTCGGTGGTGAAGACGGGCTGCGCGCGCTCGTTGGAGAGCACGAAGTACGGCTCGGCCACCGTGATCTGGGTGGCGTGCGCGCGCATCGCGGCGGCCTTGGCTGCGGCGTGCGCGGTGCCGTCGATCTCGGTGGTGATGAGCTCGTCGTCGACCACACCCGGTACGTCGTCGAGGACGGCGGCCTCGGTGAAGGGGAGGCCGGGCAGGTCCCGCCGAAGCCCCGCGAAGGCCTCTTCGGCGACGGAGCGGGGTACGCGGTTCCAGTACACCTTGGCGATCTCCCACCCGGCATCGGCGGCCAGCTCGACAGCCCGCATGGCCACGCGATGCGCCTGGATGTGGTCGGGATGCCCGTAGCCACCGTTGGGGTCGTAGGTGACGAGCACCTGGGGCCGCACCTCGAGGATCACCTCGACGAGATGCCGAGCGGCCTCGTCGACGTCGGCCTGCCAGAAACAAGCGGGGTCGTCATTGTCGGCGAGGCCCATCATCCCGGAGTCCTGGTAGCGCCCCGCCCCGCCCAGGCGGCGGAAATCCTCGACGCCGAGCGCGCGCATCGCGGCGGTGAGCTCGCGCAGCCGGTGCTCACCGAGGGCGGCGCCGGTCAGATGCGCGAGCTCGGGCGGAATGACCTCGCCGCGCTCGCCTAGGGTGCAGGTGACCAGGGTCACCCGGGCACCCTCGGCCGCGTACTTGGCCATGGTCGCGCCGTTGTTGATCGACTCGTCGTCCGGGTGCGCGTGCACCAGCAGCAGACGCCGGGCGGGCAGTTCCGTCATGCGCCCACCCTACGAGGCCCTGGACCTGCCCTCACCACCTCCCCAGTGGGTCCGAGGTCTGCGCGGGAGGCCTGGTCAGACCCGGGACACCGCCCCACAGCCCTCCTCGGGGTCCACGTCGATCCCCTGGCTCCGGTCGTACGGGTCGGTCGTCGGCCCGCTCGGGGGTGCGCCCGTCGGCTCGGTGGTCGAGAACTCGGGGTGCAGGTAGCCGTCGTACACGTCGCAGGCCGAGTTGCCGATCTCCTGGTCGTGACGCAGGACGGTGATCTTCCCCGGCGTGACCTGGTACTTGGTCGGGTCGGAGAGCTCGACGTCGAGCACGCGGCGCACGATGGTGCGGGTGACCTCCGTCGAACCGTCGGTCCGGCCGACCGGGTAGACGAAGGTGTAGTCCGCGTGCACGGCGACGGAGGCGTGCTCGCCGGCCTTGAACGTCATGCGTCCTCGGGTCTTGACCACATCACCGACCAGTTGTGTCTCGGCGGGGTCGAAGCGGCTGAACATCGTCAGCGGGTCGTGCTTCTCGTCCGGAGTGCGCAGCGCGGTGTTCAGCATGCCGAGCAGTTCCGTCTGCCGGGGTTCGATCACGCCCAGCGCCGTCTCCGGGCGCTCGCCGCGCAGCGTGGCCGGGTCGAGGTTCGCGTCGACCAGGAGCTTCCTGGTCTGCCGCAGGGCCTGTTCGACCTGTGCCTTGGACAGCGTGCCGACCGGTGTCGCCTCCGGCAGGACGATACCGGCCTCGCCGTCGGCCCATCTCAGTGCCGGGGAACCGGCGAACGGCCTGTCCAGCGTGGGGGTTTCGGGATCCGCCGCCGAGGGCGGGGCGGTCGGGGCCGCGGTCTCCGCGGGGAGCTGCGATGTCGCGGCCGCCTCCGAGCCGCCCGTACTGAAGGGATCGCCGGGCAGCAACGACGGCTTCAGGGCGACGACGACCACGGCGATCGCGAGGGGCACTCCGATGATCGCCCACACGCGCCGACGCCGGGCCGCACGCCCCTCCCTGTCCTGCCAGGCCGGCCCGGTGCGCCACCCCTCGGGCAACTCGCCCCGCGCCTCCTGCTGCCGCAGCCGCTCGGTGACCATGCGGGCCCGCGCGGACGGCTCCTTCGGAGCGGAGCCGGGTATCTCGCGCTCGCTGTCCCGGACGAACTTCTCCCATTCCTCGTCGGGAATGGACGAGGAGTGCCCCTCCCCCGAACGGGGTCTCGGCTCTTCGGACGGTCTGTCGGCCACGCGCCATGCGCCTTCCGTGCGTCGGACATCGGGACGCAGAGCGTACGACAGCCCTGATCGGTCACGGAGCCAGAAACCGGGTCAGAACTTGATGCTGCCGATCATGCCGGCGATGTTCGTCGTCAGCTCGCTGATCGTCGGGGCGACCGTCGAGGAGGCGAGGTAGAAGCCGAGGAGGACGCACACGACCGCGTGCCCGCCCTTCAGCCCTGATTTCTTGATCAGAAGGAAGACGATGATCGCCAGCAGCACAACCGCCGAAATCGAGAGTGCCACGGCGGCTCACCTCCAAAGAACCCAGGGACGTGGGGGGTCGGACGCGGTCGGAACTATGGGGGCAGATAAATCCATACAACAGCCAGCAGGTTGATACCCACCATGCGCCAGTGATCATAACTATTCGTACGCGCGCATCGATCGGCGCACTGCCGCACAAGGGGGCGCATGGCCAATATGGTCATGGCATGACCACCGAGCCTGACTCCTTTCCCCGTCGGCACGCCCGTACCCAGCGCTTCACGCTGGGCGCGCCGCGCGCGTTCAGCGTGGCGCCGGACGGTTCCCGTGTCGTCTTCCTGCGTTCGAGCTCCGGCACGGACCGGGCCAACGCGCTGTGGGTGCTCGACCTGACGGAGGGCGGGGAGCGCGTGGCCGCCGACCCGCGCGCCCTCCTGGGCGGCGCCGCGGAGCACCTCTCACCGGAGGAACGGGCGCGCCGCGAACGCAGTCGCGAGGGCGGCGCCGGCATCGTCGGCTACGCCACCGACACGGCCGTGGAGTTGGCCTCTTTCGCCTTGTCAGGGCGGCTTTTCGCGGCGGAGCTGCGGGCCGGTACCGCACGCGAACTGCCCGTTGCCAGGCCTGTGATCGACCCACGCCCGTCCCCCGACGGGCGGCACATCGCGTACGTCGCACAGGGCGCCCTGCGGGTCGTGGGCGCCGAGGGCGAGGACGACCGGGCGCTCGCCGAGCCGGACGCGGAGCACGTCACGTACGGTCTGGCCGAGTTCATCGCGGCCGAGGAGATGGGCCGGTCACGGGGCTTTTGGTGGTCGCCGGAGTCGGACCGGCTGCTGGTGGCGCGCGTGGACGACACGCCGGTGCGGCGGTGGTGGATCTCCGATCCGGCCCACCCGGAGCGCGAGCCGGACCACGTGCCGTATCCGGCGGCGGGCACCCACAACGCGGACGTACGGCTGTTCGTGATCGGCCTGGACGGGGTGCGCACGGAGGTTGTCTGGGACCGGGCGCGCTACCCGTATCTGGCGCATGTGCACTGGTCAGCGGCGGGTGCGCCGCTGCTGCTCGTACAAGCGCGCGACCAGCACAGTCAGCTGTTCCTCGCCGTGGATCCGGAGACGGGCGTGACCCGGATGGTGCACGCGGACGAAGATCCAATTTGGCTGGAACTTTTCCCCGGGGTGCCGTGCTGGAGCCCCTCCGGGCGGCTGGTCCG
Organism: Streptomyces sp. NPDC002838; assembly: GCF_040295365.1. Classification (NCBI taxonomy): domain Bacteria; kingdom Bacillati; phylum Actinomycetota; class Actinomycetes; order Kitasatosporales; family Streptomycetaceae; genus Streptomyces; species Streptomyces sp. NPDC002838. The sequence continues at coordinate 283,694 of NZ_JBEOVF010000006.1, forward strand.
CATCGCCGACGAGGGCGGTGCGCGGGTGCTCGCGGTCGGCGAACGGCCGCTGACCGGAGCCCAGTTGCACGTCCGTGCGGTGCTGGACGTCTCCGACGACGACGTGCTGGTCTCGGCGTCGGCGGGCGAGGACGCCGAGACCCCGGAGACCGGGGAGGTACACGTCTACCGGGTCAACGAGCTCGGCGTGGAGCGCGTCTCACAGGAGCCCGGCGTGCACTCGGCGGTACGCGCCGGGGGCGTGACCGTGCTGGTGTCCGCGACGCTCGACCGACCGGGCGCCCAGGCGCAGGTGCTGCGCGATGGCGACCGAAGGGAGATGGGGGTCCCACCGGCCGGAGGCTGGGGGAGGGCGGCGACCATCACCTCGTACGCCGAAGATCCCGGTATGTCCCCGCGCGTGACCCTCACCGAGGGGGGCGCACGCCGAATCCCGTGCGCCGTGCTTATGCCTACGGACTACCCCGGTGACACTCCCCTTCCCGTCCTCCTGGATCCGTACGGCGGTCCGCATGGCCCGCGCGTGTTCGCCGCGCACAACGCGCACCTCACCTCGCAGTGGTTCGCCGACCAGGGTTTCGCGGTGGTCGTCGCCGACGGGCGCGGCACCCCCGGCCGCTCCCCCGCCTGGGAGAAAGCCGTCCACCACGACCTCACGGTCTCCCTGGACGACCAGATCGACGCGCTCCAGGACCTCGCGAAGTCGCACCCCCTCGACCTGACCCGGGTGGCGATTCGCGGCTGGTCGTACGGCGGCTGGCTGGCCGGCCTCGCGGTGCTGCGCCGCCCGGACGTCTTCCACGCGGGCATCGCGGGCGCCCCGGTCACGGACTGGCGGCTGTACGACACCCACTACACCGAGCGGTACCTGGGCGACCCGGCCGCGCACCCGGAGTCGTACGCGAAGAGCTCGCTCGTCACCGACGAGGGGCTCTCCGCCCCCGCCGAGCAGCACCGTCCGCTGATGATCGTGCACGGCACGGCCGACGACAACGTGGTCTTCGCCCACGCGCTGCGCCTGTCCTCCGCGCTCCTGGCGGCGGGCCGCCCGCACGAGGTACTGCCGCTGTCCGGGGTGACGCACATGACCCCGCAGGAACAGGTCGCGGAGAACCTGTTGCTGCTCCAGGTGGACTTCCTGAAGCGGGCACTCCAGCTGACGTAGGTACGGCAACGGGCCGGAGCGACATGGCGCGCTCCGGCCCGTTTACGGCACCCGCACGGCCGTACGCTGTTCAGACTGACGCGTCCGTATATCGGGATCGGGTCGGCCAAGTTGCCTGCGTGTTAACGCGATTGATGCACATTTGTGCGGCTATGCCGCCCGTCTGCGAAGTGGCACGCCGAGTCATGCGCCGCCGGGCCGCCCTCCAGCCGGAACCCGGCGGGCACCGCCAGCGCCGGGACCTCCCGCGCACACCGCTCCTGAGCCTTCCAGCAGCGGGTGCGGAAGCGGCAGCCGGAGGGGACGTTCGTCGGGGACGGGACGTCGCCCGCGAGGATGATGCGTTCGCGGCGTTCGCGGGCCTCCGGGTCGGGCACGGGCACCGCGGAGAGCAGTGCCTGGGTGTAGGGGTGCGTCGGATGGTCGTAGATCTCGGCGTCCTTGCCGATCTCCACGATCCGCCCGAGGTACATGACCCCGACCCGGTCCGAGATGTGCCGGACGATCGACAGGTCGTGCGCGATGAAGACGCAGGAGAGGTCGAATTCGCTCTGCAGGCTCGCCATCAGGTTGATGACCTGCGCCTGCACCGACACGTCCAGCGCCGACACCGGCTCGTCGGCGACGATCACCTCGGGGCGCAGCGCCAAACCCCGTGCGATGCCGATGCGTTGGCGCTGGCCGCCGGAGAACTGGTGCGGATAGCGGTTGATGTACTCCGGGTTCAGGCCGACCACGTCCAGAAGCTCCTGGACCTTCCTCCGCCGGTCGCCCTTCGGGGCCACCTCCGGGTGGATGTCGTACGGCTCCCCGATGATGTCCCCCACCGTCATCCGGGGGTTGAGCGAGGTGTACGGGTCCTGGAAGACCATCTGGATGTTGCGGCGTACGGCCTTCAGGGCGCGGCCGGACAGCTTGGTGATGTCCTCGCCCTTGTAGAAGATCTCGCCCGCCGTCGGTTTCTCCAGGTTGACCAGCATCTTCGCGACCGTGGACTTGCCGCAGCCGGACTCGCCGACGATGCCCAGCGTCTCGCCCCGGTGCAACTCGAAGCCGACGCCGTCGACCGCCTTCACCGCGCCGACCTGCTTCTTGAAGAGGACACCCGTGGCGAGCGGGTAGTGCTTGTACAGCCCGCGGACTTCCAGAATCGGCTCAGCCATGCAGGCACTCCCTCCAGAAGTGGCAGGCGCTCCCCCGGTCCTCGGACACGTCGTAGAGCGGCGGTACGTCGGTCCGGCACACGTCCAGGGCCGTCGGGCAGCGGGGGCTGAAGGCACAACCGGGCGGGATGTTCATGAGGTTGGGGGGCAGCCCCTTGATGGCGTAGAGCTCCCGGCCCTTGTGGTCCAGGCGCGGGATGGAGTCCAGCAGCCCCCGGGTGTACGGGTGCGCGGGCAGCTTGTAGATGTCGTGCACCGGCGCCGACTCCACGATCCGGCCCGCGTACATCACGGCGATCCGGTCCGCCACGTCCGCGACGACGCCCAGGTCGTGGGTGATCAGGATCAGCCCCATGTCGTACTCGCGCCGCAACTCGGCGAGCAGATCCATGACCTGGGCCTGAACGGTCACGTCCAGGGCCGTCGTCGGTTCGTCGGCGATGATCAGCGCAGGTTCGAGGGCCAGCGCCATCGCGATCATGATGCGCTGGCGCATACCTCCCGAGAACTGGTGCGGATACTGCTTCACCCGCTCCTTGGCCGCGGGGATGCGGACGTGGTCCATCAGCTCCACGGCCTTCGCCCGCGCGTCCTTCTTCGACATGCCCCGGTGGACGACGAACATCTCGCCGAGCTGGTCGCCGACGCTCAGCACGGGGTTCAGTGAGGACAGCGCGTCCTGGAAGATCATCGCCATCTCGGCGCCCCGGACCTTCCGCCGCTCCTCCTCCTTCAGCTTCAGCAGGTCCTTGCCCCGGAAGAGGATCTCGCCGCCGGTGATCCGCCCCGGCGGCATGTCGAGGATCCCCATCACCGCCTGGGCCGTCACCGACTTCCCGGAACCGGACTCGCCGAGCACAGCGAGGGTCTCGCCCTCGTCCACCGCGTAGCTGACGCCGTTGACGGCCTTGGCGACCCCGTCCCTGGTCCGGAACTCCACGTGCAGGTCACGCACTTCGAGCAGCATGGCGGCGGCTCACCTCAGCTTCGGGTCGAGGGCGTCGCGCACCGCGTCACCGAGCATGATGAACGCGAGCACGGTGAGCGCGAGCGCCCCGGCCGGCCAGAGCAGCATGTGCGGGGCCTGCCGGACGTAGGCGGACGCGGAGGAGATGTCGATCCCCCAGCTGACGGTCGGCGGCTTCAGCCCGACACCGAGGTACGACAGGGTCGCCTCCAGCGCGATGTACGTACCGAGCGCGACCGTCGCCACGACGATGACGGGCGCGACGGCGTTGGGTGTGATGTGTCTGAGCAGCAGCCGGGAGTTGGAGGCGCCCAGCGCCCGGGCGGCCTGCACGTAGTCGTTCTGCTTGGTGGTGATGACGGAGCCGCGGGCGATACGGGAGATCTGCGGCCAGCCGAGCAGCACCATGAATCCGATGACCGGCCAGACGGTGCTGCTGGTGACGACCGACAGCAGCACCAGGCCGCCGAGCACGACCGGGATCGCGAAGAAGACGTCGGTGATCCGGGACAGGATCGCGTCCCAGACCCCGCCGAAGAAGCCGGCGAGCCCGCCGAGCACCGAGCCCAGGATCGCCACGCCGAGCGTGGCGCAGACGCCGACCGTGACGGACGTACGGGCGCCGTGGACCGTGCGGGTGTAGACGTCACAGCCCTGGCCGTCGAAGCCGAAGGGGTGGCCGGGCTGCGAGCCCTCCCGGGCCTTGGCGAGGTCGCACTTGAGGGGGTTGCCGGAGGCGATCAGGGACGGCCAGAGGGAGATCACGACGAGGAAGAGGATGACCAGGCCGGAGACGAGGAAGACGGGGTTGCGGCGCAGGTCGCGCCAGGCGTCGGACCAGAGGGAGCGGGCCCCGTCGCCGGAGGCGGCTGCCGGAGGCTCTTCGAGCGTCGCCCCCTCGGAGGTCGCGAGGTCCATCGCGCCGCCCATGCCCGTCCCGGCGATGGCTCCCTCGGGCTCGTAGGACTGCTGCTCAGGCATAACGGATCCTGGGGTCGAGGACGGCGTACAGGAGATCGACGAGCAGGTTGGCGACCAGGAACACCAGGACGAGGACCGTCACGAAGCCGACGACGGTTTGGGTGTTCTGGCGCAGAATGCCCTGGTAGAGCTGATAGCCGACGCCGTGGATGTTGAAGATGCGCTCGGTGACGATCGCTCCGCCCATCAGGGCGCCGATGTCGGTGCCGATGAAGGTGACCACGGGAATGAGTGAGTTGCGCAGCAGGTGCCGGGTGATGATCCGTCGGCGCGGCAGCCCCTTGGCCACGGCCGTACGGACGTAGTCGGAGCGCCGGTTCTCCGCGATGGAGGTGCGGGTCAGCCGGGTCACATAGGCGAGTGAGACCGAAGCCAGGACCAGCCCCGGCACGATCAGCTCGTCGAACGTGGCGTCCGTCGACACCGACGGTTTGATCCAGCCCCACTCGACGCCGAGCAGCAGTTGGATCAGCAGGCCGGTGACGAAGGTGGGGACGGAGATCACGACGAGGGTGACCATGAGCACCGACGTGTCGACGGGCCGTCCGCGCCGCAGTCCCGTGACGACGCCCAGCGTGACGCCGATGACGACCTCGAAGAGGATCGCCACGATCGTCAGCCGGATGGTGACGGGGAACGCCGTCGACATCAGCTCGGTGACCTCCTGCCCGTTGAACGCGGTGCCGAAGTCGCCGGTGAAGACGTTGCCCATGTAGGTCAGGTACTGCTGCCAGACCGGCTTGTCGAGGCCGAACTCCCGCTTGAGCCGGCCGGCCGTCGCCGGGTCGCACTGCCGCTCGCCGCACAGGCCGGCGACGGGGTCGCCCATCACGTTCACCATGAGGAAGATCAGCAGGGTGGACCCGACGAAGACCGGGATCATCTGGAGCAGCCGCCGGGCGACGTACCGTCCCACGGGGCCTCAGCTGACCTTGATCTGGGCGTACACCGGGACGCTGAAAGGGTTGAGCTTCACGTCGGACAGCCGTTCCGAGTAGCCGGCGCTGCCGTTCTGGTACCAGAGCGGGATGGCGCCCATGTTGTCCCTGAGGACCTCCTCGGCCTGCTGGAACTTCTGCACCGCCGCGACCCTGTCGGTCTCGGCGTTGGCCTCGTCGACGAGCCTGTCGAACTCCTTGTTGGTCCACTTGCCGTCGTTGGAGGAGGCGCCCGTGTAGTAGAGCGGCTGGACGAAGTTCTGGATCAGCGGGTAGTCCATCTGCCAGCCGGCGCGGAACGGGCCGGGCATCTTCTCGTCGCTCATCCGGTTGCGGAAGTCGGCGAAGGTGCCGATCGGGTTGCCGACGCAGGCCCTGTCCTGGCCGAGGGCGTTGTTGATGGAGTTGCAGACCGCGTCGACCCACTCCCGGTGGGAGCCGGTGTCCGCGTTGTACGTGATCTTGAGCTGCCCGCCGGGCAGTCCGCCGCCCTCCTCGATCAGCTTCCTGGCCGCGGCGGGGTCGTACGCGCAGGCGTCGCCGCACAGGCCTGCCTTGTAGCCGCCGTCCTCGCCGAGGACCGGGGAGGTCCAGTCGGTGGCGGGGGTGCGGGTCTTCTGGAAGATGGTGTCGGTGATCTGCTCGCGGTTGATCGCCCGGGACAGGCCGGTGCGGACCTTCTCCATGCCGGGCTTGTTCCAGGCCTTGTCGTAGAACGGGAAGGCGAGGGTCTGGATGATGCCGGCCGGGTTGCTGATGTACCGGTCGCCGAGGTCGCTCCGGACGTTCCTCAGCTGGGAGGCCGGGATGTCGTCGGCGAGGTCGAGGTTGCCGGCCATCAGGTCGGTGTAGGCGGTGTTGTTGTCGGTGTAGACCTTCAGGTCGACGCCGCCGTTTCGCGCCTTGTCCTCGCCGGGGTAGGTGTCCCACGCCCGCAGGGACATCTGCGAGCCCTTGGTGTACGACTCGACGGTGTACGGCCCGTTGCCGATCGGCTTGCGCACCCAGGCGTCGTGGTCGTCGAAGAAGGCCCTGGGCAGCGGGGCGAAGGCGTTGTAGCCGAGGGTGTCCGGGAAGCTCGAGAACTTCTGGGCGAGCCTGACGGTGAAGGTCCTGTCGCCGGTGACCTTCAGGCCGGAGAGGGTGTCGGCGCTCTGCTTGCCGCCGTCTTCCGGGTGAACCTTGTCGTAGCCCTCGATGTACCCGAAGAAGTAGGCGTTCTTCTGATTGTTCTTCAGGCTGGCCCCGTAGTTCCAGGCGTCCACGAAGGACTTGGCGGTGACGGCCTCCCCGTTGCTGAACGTCCAGCCGTCCTTGACGGTGATGGTGAAGTTCCGTGAGTCCGAGGTCTCGATCTTCTCGGCCAGCATGTCCTCGGCCTCGCCGGTCTCCGGGTCGTACCGCTTCAGGCCCCGGAAGATCATGTCGAGGACCTTGCCGCCCTGCACCTCATTGGTGTTGGCCGGCTCCAGCGGGTTCTGCGGGTCCCCCCAGGAGGAGCTGAGCACCGCACCGCCGACACCACCGCTGTCGCCGCCCCCGCAGGCCGTCGCCACGAGGGCTGCTGCCGCCGCGCAGGCGGCCCGTCTGGCGTGCGTGGCTCCACGCATGGAGTGCCTCCTCGTGACTGCGCTGAGCTTCAGCTCCGCGCTGTTACCGGCCAATATCGGCAGATTGCACGCTTTGCTGCACTTTCACCTCGCCCGTACGGGTGCGTCAGGCGCTGAGAGGCACTCGACGAACGGCTCCGGAGCACAGCGACGTCTGGGGCCCGGAGTGGCCGTCAGTCCCCCACCAGGGACGCTTCACCGGTCTGGACCTCTGAGGGTGTCGGTCATATCAATCTTCTTATTTCCGCAGGCCACAAGGGGTGCGGGCGCCATTGACGGGCCCGGAGCGCCGCTGATAAACACTCAGCAACCCAGCTGACGCGAGGTCACGTTCTATGAAGCGACACGATCAGCACGGCACCGGGCACCCGCACCCGAGCAGAATCCGGCCCCGCACCCCCCGCGTCGTCGCCGCCGTCCTCACGCTGTCGGCCGCCCTCGCGACCCCGCTCGACCCGGCGCCCCAACAGGCCTCGGCCGCGGAGGGCGACAGCGTCCTCACCGTCGCGGTCGCGCAGAGTGTGGACTCGCTGAGCCCGTTCCTGGCGTCCCGGCTGCTGAGCACGAGCATCCACCGGCTGACGTACGAGTACCTGACCAACTACGACCCCAAGGACGCGCACGCCATCCCGGGCCTGGCGACCAAGTGGGAGTCGTCCCCCGACAAGCTGACCTGGACCTACACGATCCGCTCGGACTCCAAGTGGTCGGACGGCGAGCAGGCCACCGCCGAGGACGCCGCCTGGACGTTCAACAAGATGATGACCGACGACGGCGCCGCCACCGCCAACGGCAGCTTCGTCACCAACTTCAAGAAGGTCACCGCCCCCAGCCCCACCCGGCTGGTCATCGAGCTGAAGAAGCCGCAGGCCACGATGACCGCCCTGGACGTGCCGATCGTGCCCAAGCACGTCTGGGAGAAGGTCACGGACTTCTCCGAGTTCAACAACGACACAAGCTTCCCTGTCGTCGGGAACGGCCCGTTCGTCCTCACCGGCTACAAGGCCGACAGCTACGTACGCCTCAAGGCGAACAAGAACTTCTGGCGGGGCGCTCCGAAGTTCGACGAGCTGGTCTTCCGGTACTACAAGGACCAGGACGCCGCCGTCGCCGCCCTGCGCAAGGGCGAGGTCTCCTTCGTCGCCGGGTCGCCGTCCCTGACCCCCGCTCAGGCGGCCTCGCTCAAGAACGAGAAGAACATCCACGTCAACGACGCTCCCGGCCGCCGCTTCTACGCGCTCGCCACCAATCCGGGCGCCAAGGCGAAGAACGGCCGGAAGTTCGGCGACGGCCACCCCTCCCTGCTGGACGAGCGGGTCAGGCACGCCCTGTTCATGGCGGTCGACCGCAGGACCATCATCGACAAGGTGTTCCAGGGCTACGCCGTCGAGGGCCAGGGATACATCCCGCCACGCTTCTCCCCGTACTTCTGGAAGCCGTCGGCCGGCCAGGAACTCGCCTACGACCCCGCGAAGGCGGCCCAGCTCCTGGACCAGGCCGGCTACCGGAAGAACAGCGCCGGCAAGCGCCTCGGCGAGGACGGCAAGCCCATCACGTACCGCGTCCTGTGCCACGCCACCGACCCGAACGACAAGGCGGTCGGCCAGTACCTGGAGGAGTGGTGGGGCAAGCTCGGCATCGGGGTCAGCCTCGACTGCCTGGACAACGTGAGCGACCCGTGGCTCGCGGGCACCTACGATCTCGCCTTCGACGGCTGGTCCGTCAACCCCGACCCGGACTTCGTGCTGTCGATCCACACCTGCGCGGCCCTGCCCGCCACCCCGAAGGACACCGGCGCCACCGACAACTTCATCTGCGACAAGCGGTACGACGACCTGTACGCGCGTCAGCTCGCCGAGTACGACCCCGCCAAACGGGCCACCATCGTCAAGCGGATGGAGTCGCGGCTGTACGACCTGGGGTACATGAACGTCATGGCGTACCCGAACGCCGTTGAGGCCTATCGGACCGACCAGATCAAGTCGATCCGGACGATGCCCAGCGCGGCGGGCAACATCTACGGCCAGGACGGCTACTGGAGCTGGTGGTCGGCGGTTCCCGCGGACTCCGGCGGCTCGTCCGGCGACTCCGGCTCGACCGGTGTCGTCATCGGCGGTGCCGTGGGGGCCGTCGTCCTGGTGGGAGCGGGCGTGTTCTTCGCGATGCGCCGCCGGTCCACCGCGGACGACCGTGAGTAGCCGATGACCGCTGACGCAGCGCCCGCACCAGCCGGGAAGACCGCCGGTCCGGCCTCCGCCGGACCGGCGGCGCGCAGCCCTCGGGCGCGCACCACCACCGCGTATCTCCGCTACGGCGCCGGCAAGGTGGGGGGCGCCGCCGTCTCCCTCCTCGCCGTACTCGTCACCGGCTTCTTCCTGTTCCGGCTGATCCCGGGCGACCCGGTCAAGACCATGACCGGCGGCCGTCCGGTGTCCGCCGAACAACTGGCCGCCTACCGACGGGAGTTCGGACTGGACCTGCCACTGTGGCAGCAGTTCACCGACTACTGCGCCAAGGCGCTCACCGGCGACCTCGGCACCTCGTACCAGTTCCGCGCCCCGGTCATCGACAAGATCACCGAGGCACTGCCCAACACGCTGCTGCTGACCGGCACGGCGTTCGTCCTGTACACCGCGCTCGGCATCTTCCTCGGCACACGCGCGGCCTGGCGCCACGGCCGGCTCGGGGACCGCCTCAACACCGGTCTGGCGCTGACCCTCTATTCCGTCCCGTCGTTCTGGCTGGGCCTGCTGCTCATCATCGTGTTCTCCGTCGGGATCGGTCCCGTCCCCGGGCTGTTCCCCACCGGCGGCATGGAGTCGGGCGGCGAGGAGGGGTTCGCGTACGTCCTCGATGTCGCCCACCATCTGATCCTGCCGGTGGTCACGCTGGTCGCGGTCGACTACGGGCAGACCCTGCTGGTCACCCGCTCGGCCCTGCTCGACGAGATGGGCAGCGACTACCTGACCACCGCGCGTGCCAAGGGCCTCAGGGACGACCTGGTCCGACGCAGGCACGCCGTGCCGAACGCGCTGCTGCCGACCGTCACGCTGGTCTTCGTCAACCTCGGCCGGACGGTCGCGGGCGTGATCCTGGTCGAGACCGTCTTCTCCTGGCCGGGCCTGGGCGGGCTGTTCTACCAGGCCCTGAGCGTGCCGGACCTGCCCCTGGTCCAGGGCCTGTTCCTCTTCTTCGCCGCGGCGGTGATCATCATGAACACGCTGGCCGACCTGGTCTATCCCCTGCTCGACCCGCGGGTGGGCCGATGACGACCGACACCCCGCCCCGGGCGGCCGAGGCCGGTCCGCGCCGACTCGCCCGGCAGCGCCGCCGGCGCTCCGCCATACGGTTCTGGACGCGGTACCGCACCCACCGCGCCGGGCTGGTGGGCCTGGCCGCGCTCGCCCTGTTCGCACTGGCCGCGCTGACCGCCCCGCTCACCGTCGGCTCCGACGTGGCCGACGTGACCAGCGCTCCGGGCCTGCCGATGGAGAGCCCGAGCGGGGAGTTCCCGCTGGGCACCGACCGGTTCGGCCGCGATCTGCTGGGCCTGCTGCTGTGGGGCTCGCGGGTCTCGCTGCTTGTGGGGCTGCTGGCGGCCGTTCTGTCGGTGGCGATCGGCACGCTGTTGGGCATCACGGCCGGGCACTTCAAGGGCGGATACGCGACCGTGCTGATGCGGGTCACGGACTGGTTCCTGGTGATGCCGACACTGGTGCTCGCCATCGCGCTGGCCACCGTGATGTCCCGCTCGCTGGGCACGGTGGTCCTGGCGATCGGCGTGACCTCGTGGCCGACCACGGCCCGCCTGGTGCGGGCGCAGACGCTGGCGGTGGAGTCGCGGCCGTACATCGAACGCGCGAAGGCGCTGGGCGGCGGCCACTGGCACATCATGTCCCGGCACGTGCTGCCCAATGTGATGCCGCTGGTACTGGCGCAGACGACCCTGATCATGTCCGCCTCGATCCTCGCCGAGGCGACGCTGGCCTTCCTCGGCCTCGGAGATCCGACGGTGGTGTCGTGGGGCGGCCTGCTCCAGGAGGCGCGGGAGGCGGGTGCGGTGAGCTCGGGCGACTGGTGGTATCTGGTGCCGCCCGGTATCGCGATCGCCGCGGTCGCGCTGGCGTTCACCCTGTGCGGGCGTGCGGTGGAGTCCGTGCTCAACCCGCGTCTGGGGGTGGACCGTTGACGCTGCTGGAGGTCCGGAACCTCGAAGTGACCTACCCGGGCGGCGCGGCCGCGGTGCGGGGCGTGGACCTGTCGCTGGCGGCCGGGCAGAAGCTCGGCATCGCGGGCGAGTCGGGCTGCGGCAAGTCCACGCTGGCCATGGCGCTGCTGCGGCTGCTGCCTGCCGGGACCCGGGTCGGCGGGGAGGTCCTGCTGGACGGCGAGGACGTACTGACGATGCGGTGGGGGCGGGTGCGGGCGGTCCGCTGGGCGGGCGCCTCGATCGTCTTCCAGGGGGCGATGCACTCGCTGAATCCCGTGCACCGCATCGGCGACCAGATCGCCGAGCCGATCCTGCTGCACGGGAGGACGACCCGGGCGGCGGCCCGGAAGAGGACCGGTGAGCTGCTGGAGCAGGTGGGTCTGCCGAAGGCGCGGGCGGCGGCGTATCCGCACGAGCTCTCCGGCGGCCAGCGCCAACGTGTGATGATCGCCATGGCGCTGGCCTGCTCGCCCAGGCTGATCATCGCCGACGAGCCGACCACCGCCCTGGACGTGATGATCCAGGCGCAGATCCTGCGGCTGATCGAACAGCTCGTCGCCGAGCAGGACCTGGGCCTGATCATGATCAGCCATGACCTGGCGGTCCTCGCCGACACCTGCGACCGGCTCGCGGTGATGTACGCGGGGCGGGTGGTCGAGGAGGGCCCCGCCCGGGAGGTCCACGAGGACGCCCGGCATCCGTACGCCGCGGCCCTGTCGGCCGCGTTCCCGCACATCGGCGACCCGTCCTCCCGGTTCGCCCCGCGCGGCCTGGCCGGCGACCCGCCCGACCCGTCGGCCCTGCCGTCCGGCTGCGCCTTCCACCCGCGCTGCCCGGTGGCCCTGGACGGGTGTGCCACGCAGGACCAGGCACTCCGCGAGGCGGGCCAGGGGCGGCGGGCGGCGTGTGTGCGTCTGGCGGCGCCGGGGTCCGGGGCTCCCGCGGTGGCTGCGGGAGCCGACGGAGGCGCAGCCACGGAGGCGGACGGCGCGGCAGGGCCCGCCCGCACGGCGGAGGACACCCCGTGCCCGCCCACGGCGGCGCGGGACACCGGTGGCCCGACCGCCGGGTCGGCGGAAGAGACGAGAGGGCCGACGACCGCGGCCGGCGACCCAAGGAGTGCTTCATGACGACATCGCCGTCCCTGCTCGCCGCCCAGGGCCTGCGCATCGCCTTCCCCGGCCGGCACGGTGCCGCTCCCGCCCGGGCGGTGGACGGCGTCGAACTCGGCATCCGGCCCGGGGAGATCGTGGCGCTGGTCGGCGAGTCGGGCTGCGGCAAGACGACGCTGGCCCGGTCACTGGTCGGGCTCGTGCCGCCGACCGCCGGGCAGGTCGCCTTCGGCGGAAAACCCCTGGAGTACGGCTCCCGGGCCCTCAAGGCGTACCGCAAACGCGTCCAGCTGGTACTCCAGGACCCGAGCGGTTCGCTCAATCCACGGCACACGGTGTACGACGCCGTGGCCGAGGGCCTGCGGATCCACGGGTACGACGGAGACGAACGCGCCGCCGTCGCCGCGGCCCTCTCCCGCGCGGGCCTGCGTCCACCGGAGCGCTTCTTCCTGCACTACCCGCACGAACTGTCCGGCGGCCAGCGCCAACGCGTGGTGATCGCGGGTGCGCTCGTCCTGGAGCCGGAACTCATCGTCGCCGACGAGCCGGTCGCCTCGCTCGACGCGTCCGTGCGCGGGGAGATCCTGGCCCTGCTGCTGCGTCTGCGCGCCGAACTGGGCCTGGCCGCGTTGGTGGTGACCCACGATCTGGGGCTGGCCTGGAACATCGCCGACCGGGTGGCGGTGATGTACCTGGGCCGGATCGTGGAGACGGGCGGGGTGGAACAGGTCCTGACGGCCCCCCGACACCCCTACACCCAGGCCCTTCTCTCGGTCCTCCCGGAGGCACCGGGCGCCCCCGTGATCCTGACCGGCGAGCCGCCGGATCCGTCCCGCATCCCGTCCGGCTGCCGCTTCCGGCCTCGCTGCCCCGTTCTGGCGAGTGGGGAGGCGGAACGGGCGGGAGTCGCGGAGGCCTGCCGGACCGAGGATCCCGGGATCCTGGCCGGGGGCGGGGAGGCCCAGGTGGCGTGTCACTGGGCGCGGGCGGGGATCACTGCGTGAGGCCGGGCAGAGGTGGCCCGCCCCGGGTGACGCGGCACAGGGCGCCGGCGCGAGCTGCCGCCTGACGGCCGGGCAGCGTCGCCGGGCGATGAGAGCCGGGCAGCACGCGGCACCAGCCCCTTCGCCTGCCCTCACCCGACAGCGGTTCGAGGCCAGACCGGGGCGGCATACCGCTCGGCGTCGGCGTGATTCACCCCGGGCCGGCCGGCGAGGGCTCTGCGGCCACCAGCTCCACCTCGAAGCCGTCCGTGTTCGTGAGGTACGCCGCGTAGTGCTGCGGGCCGCCCGCATGCGGGTACCGGTCCGCGAAGAGCGGGGTCCAGCCGTGAGCGGGGGCCTCGGCCGCCAGGGCGTCGACTTCGTCCCGGCTGCCTGCGTGGAAGGCCAGGTGGTTGAGGCCGGGACGCGTGCGCTCGTGGCGCCTGCCGGTCAGCGCCGGTGACTGCTCCACGACGAGATACGTCGACCCCAGCCGCCAGCTGCGGCCGTGCTCCCAGTGCTGGTACGGCCGGCAGCCGAGGCGAGTGAGCAGCCAGCCCCATTCGCGGGCCGCGCGGGGCAGGTCGGGGACCCACAGTTCGACGTGGTGCAGCAAACTCATCGGTCTCCTGGGCTCGGTCCCGAAGTCCCCACGACCCGCGCGCCGCCTCTGTCGTCAGAGCCGCACTCCGGGCGATCCTGCGCGCAACCCGCCTCCGTTGCGCGGCCGACACCGTCGAATTCCCCGCCTCCGAGTTGGCCACCAGCGCGTACTGCCACTCGCCCTCTCATCATCCGCGTTCGAAGCAGTGCGAGTGGCCGATGACGGAGAAGCCGCGGCGCTCGTACCAGTGGCGCGGCCAGTCCGTCGCATCGGCGGTCAGGAACCGGACACCGCAGTCCTCTTCGACAGCCAAGCGCAGGGCGGTGGTCAGGACGGCATCGGCATAACCGCACCTGAGGTGGGCCTCCGAGGTGATCAGGTCCTCGATCTGGGCCACCCCAGTTGCCAGGTCCATATAGAGGTCGGCCCATGAAGCGACTTCACCTTCCTGGGTGCGGGCACCGATGAAGCGAACAACGTCGGCCCCGCGCCGGCGAGCCTCGCGTCGGTCGACAAGGTGGCGTATGACCTCATTGCCGACGTCCGGAAGGATGCCCTGCCATCGCCGCGTGAGTGGAGTACGTATCGCGTCGAGGGCTACCTCGTCCGCGGGCCTGCCGGCCGGCACCGTGCCTGCGTGCAGCATGACCAGATAGGTGGAGTGGGTGTATCCAGCCCGGATCAGCGGTTCTGCGGACGCCATTCCGACTTCGTTGTCAAGGACGGAGATCAGTCGGTGTGGCAGATGGCCCAGTGCTTCCTCCGCGATGGTGGGCAGCGCCTCGGAATCGACGGCGGTATCGATGATGACCTGGTTGTTCGCGCGGGAATGGGCGAAGGCGTCGTCATATACAGCGAACCCGCCAGGGAGGTCGACGATGCGCTCGGCCTGGCGGCGGGCGAAGGCGGACAGGAAGGCGTTGATCCGCTGAAGTTCGGAGCTTGGCATGGAGGGAGCCTATGCAGCCGTGACCCTGGCCGTCTTCGCATAGCCCCGCGGGGAGGAACGAGCCACGAGGTCGCACATGATCGCCCGGACAGTCCCTGATGCCGCATCAGACAACGTTCGCCCTGCCGACGGCCAGCGGTGCCGACTCGCGCTGAGTGGCGGTCTACTCGGCGTCGAGCTGGTGATCGGCCCAGACATAGCTTTCGGGGAGCAAGTCGGTGATCAGGACGGTTCGGACGCGGTCGTCTTCGCCGACGATGACCTTGAGGGCGGGGAAGTAGTCGAGAAGGACCTGACGGCACCGGCCGCATGGGGGGACAACCCCCCGGTCGCGGTCGCCCACGGCGACGATCGTGTCCAGCTCATAAGCGCCCTGGGCGGCTGCCGCGCCGATGAGGACCAGCTCGGCGCAGGGGCCTCCGGTGAAGTGGTAGGCGTTCACCGCCGTGACGATCCGGCCGTCCTGCGCGCGAGCCGCAGCCGCCATGGTGTGGTTGTCGCCCCGGCAGCGAGTGCGCGCGACGTGCGCCGCGGCCTGGATGAGTGCGTGGTCGACGTGGTGGCTCTGCATGGTCATCTTCTCTGCCTTCGTCAGGTGTCAGGCGACGTTGGCCCGAGTGACGAGGGCGCGCAAGCGAATACCGACAGTGCGCTTGTTTCCGCCGGATGATGTAGCGGCGGATCGGGCTGCCTGCCGGGGCACCAGGTACCGACGGCGGCGGGCGAGGTGCGCTCGCCGGTGGCCTCCCTGCGTCTCCTCACGCATCAGGGCTGAGGGGCCAGAACCGCATGCGGGGCGCCTGGAGCCTGGGCTCTCGGGCACCCCGCGACACGTGCGGTCGTACGTTCTCAGGCCGCGTGCACGACGTCCTTCTCCTCGGCGAAGTGGCACGCCGACTCGTGGGCCGCCGGGGAGTCCGAGTTCTTGAAGCGCTCGGGCACCGCGAGCAGCGGCGTCTCCTCGGCGCACTTGTCCTCGGCCTTCCAGCAGCGGGTGCGGAAGCGGCAGCCGGAGGGCGGGTTGGCCGGGGACGGCACGTCGCCGGTGAGGATGATCCGCTCGCGGCCCTCACGTGCCTCCGGGTCCGGGACGGGAACCGCCGACAGCAGCGCCTGGGTGTAGGGGTGCGTCGGGTGGTCGTAGATCTGCTCGTCGGTGCCGATCTCGGCCATCCTGCCGAGGTACATCACGCCGACCCGGTCGGAGATGTGCCGGACGATCGACAGGTCGTGCGCGATGAAGATGTAGGAGAGGGTGAACTCGTCCTGCAGCCGCTCCATCAGGTTGATGACCTGTGCCTGGACGGACACGTCCAGGGCCGACACCGGCTCGTCGCAGATGATGATCTCCGGGTTCAGCGCGAGACCGCGCGCGATACCGATGCGCTGGCGCTGGCCGCCGGAGAACTGGTGCGGGTAGCGGTTGATGTACTCCGGGTTCAGGCCTACGACGTCCAGCAGCTCCTGCACCTTGCGGAGCCGGTCGCCCTTCGGGGCCGCCTCGGGGTGGATCTCGAAAGGCTCGCCGATGATGTCGCCCACCGTCATCCGCGGGTTGAGCGAGGTGTACGGGTCCTGGAACACCATCTGGATGTTGCGCCGTACGGCCTTCATGGCGCGGCCGGACAGCTTGGTGATGTCCTGGCCCTTGTAGAAGATCTCGCCCGCGGTGGCCTGCTCCAGGTTCATCAGGAGCTTCGCGACCGTCGACTTGCCGCAGCCGGACTCGCCGACGATGCCCAAGGTCTCGCCCTGGTGCAGGTCGAACGAGACGCCGTCGACGGCCTTGACCGCGCCGACCTGCCGTTTGAACAGGATGCCCTGAGTGAGCGGGAAGTGCTTCACCAGGTTGCGCACCTGCAGGATCGGCTCGCCGCGTTCGACGGGCGCCTCGATGGCGGCGACCGCCGCGGTCTCCGACTTGGCGTCCACAATCTCGACGTCGGAGACGTTCGGCATGGCGTCCTGCGGCTCGTCGTTCTTGCTGATCTCAGCCATGGATCGTCTCCTTCCAGAAGTGGCACGCCGAGGCGCGGCCGACCAGCTCGGTGCCGTCCCGCTCGGTCACCGGAACAAGCGCCGGGACGTCGGTGCGACAGATGTCCTGTGCCCTGCCGCAGCGCGGGTTGAAGGCGCAGCCGGGCGGGATCTGCTGCAGGTTGGGCGGCAGTCCCTTGATCGCGTACAGCTCCTGGCCCTTCTGGTCCAGACGCGGGATCGAGTCCAGCAAACCCCGGGTGTAGGGGTGCGCCGGGCGCTTGTACAGCTCGTGGATCGGCGCCCTCTCGACGATCCGGCCCGCGTACATCACGGCGATCTTGTCGGCGACGTCGGCGACGACGCCCAGGTCGTGCGTGATGAGGATGAGCCCCATGTTGTACTCGCGCTGGAGCTCCGCGAGCAGATCCATGACCTGGGCCTGGACCGTCACGTCGAGGGCCGTGGTGGGCTCGTCGGCGATGATCAGGTCCGGCTCCAGGGCCAGCGCCATGGCGATCATGATGCGCTGGCGCATACCGCCGGAGAACTGGTGCGGGTAGTCGCCGACGCGCTGCCTGGCGGCCGGGATCCGCACCCGGTCCATCAGCTCGATCGACTTGGCCTTGGCGTCCTTGCGGGACAGGCCCTGGTGGGACCGGAACATCTCGCCGAGCTGGAAGCCCACGGACAGCACGGGGTTGAGCGAGGACAGCGCGTCCTGGAAGATCATCGCCATCTTGGCGCCGCGCAGCTTGCGCCGCTCGCTCTCCGGCAGGCGCAGGATGTCCTGGCCCTGGAAGAAGATCTCGCCCTTGCTGATCCGCCCGGGAGGGCTGTCCAGGATGCCCATGATCGCCTGGGCGGTGACGGACTTGCCGGACCCGGACTCACCGAGGACGGCGAGCGTCTCGCCCGCGTTCACGCTGTAGTTGACGCCGTTGACCGCCTTGGTCACGGAGTCGCGGACCTTGAACTCCACGTGCAGGTCACGGACTTCGAGAAGCGGCGTGGTCCCGTCCGCCCCGGCGTTCGTGGGAGCCATCTCCAGGCTGGTCATGCCATCACCTTCGTCTTGCTTGCTCAGGAGGGGTCGACTCATGGCTGCGCCTCACCGGAGCTTCGGGTCGAGCGCGTCGCGCAGACCGTTGCCGAGCAGGATGAAGCCCAGCGCGGTGATGACGATCGCGAGGCTGGGGTAGGTCCACATGAAGTCCTTGACCCCCATGAACCCGCGGCCGGCGGCGATCATGTTCCCCCACTCCGCGACCTCGGGGTCCACCCCGACGCCCAGGTACGACAACGACGCCTCGGCGACGATCGCGATACCGACGTTGCTCGTGCCGTACACCAGCACCGAGGTCAGCGAGTTGGGCAGGATGTGCTTGCGGATGATCCGGCTCCGGCTGGCCCCAAGTGCCTGCGCGGCGTGCACGAAGTCCATCTCGCGCACGGAGAGGATCTGGCTGCGCAGCAGGCGGGCGAAGGTGGCCCACTGGAAGATGGCCAGCGACAGCACGACAGGGAGCACGCCGCGGCCCATCAGCAGGATGATGACGATGGCGCCGATCAGCAGCGGGAAGGCGAAGAAGGCGTCCGCCGTGCGCATGACCACCGCGTCCACCCAACGGCCGAAGTAGCCGGCCAGGGCGCCCAGGGTCACGCCGATGGTCAGCGCGACGAGGATCGAGGCGAGGCCCACGATCACCGCGACGCGGCTGCCGTAGATGAGGCGGGAGAACTGGTCCCGGCCGAGCGCGTCGGTGCCGAGCAGGTGCTCGCCGCCCGGGGACTGGAGGGTGGCGTTCAGGTCCTGTCTGAGCGGGTCGAACGGCGCCAGCAGCGGGGCGAAGACGGCGGTCAGCATGAGAAGGACGATGATCGCCAGTCCGACCACGGCCAGCTTGTTGGCGAAGAAGCGGTGCCGGATGTCGGACCATTGACTGACCCGGGCGACGCTGGGTTCGGCGCCCTGTTGGGCCTTTGCGGGATCGGCCGCCTTCGGCTCTCCCGGGCCCGTGGCGAGTTCGGTCATGGTGTGACTCCTAGAGGGGGGCGACCCAGCGGGTCAGGCAAGGCGGATACGCGGGTCGAGGGCGGCGTACAGCAGGTCGACGATCAGGTTGAGAAGGACGAAGATCGCCACGCTGATCGTCACCACCCCCACGATGATGGGGTTGTTGTTCTGCTGGATCGCCTGGATCAGCGCGAGACCGATGCCGTTCCAGTTGAAGATCGTCTCCGTGATGATCGCGCCGCCGAGCAGGGTGCCGAAGGAGATGCCCAGGTAGGTGATCACGGGAATGACGGAGTTCCGCAGGATGTGCCGGAAGAGGACCGTCCGGCGCGAAAGCCCCTTGGCCACGGCCGTCTTGACGTAGTCGGCGCCCAGCACCTCGAGCATCGTGCTGCGGGCGAGCTGCGCGACGAGGGCCGCATCGATGATCGCCAGCGTCACGGCCGGGAGCACCAGCGACTTGAGGCTGCCGTCGGCGATCAGCGGGAACCAGTTCAGCTCGATCACGAAGACGCGCTGCATGATCATGCCGAGCACGATCGAGGGCACGCCGATGGCCAGTGTGGTGATGAAGGTCGCCGACACGTCCCAGATCGAATATCTGCGCATCGCCGCCACCACACCGACCGACAGACCGATGAAGATGTCGATCACGATCGCCGCGACGGCCAGCTTGGACGTGTTGACCAGCTTCGGCCCGAGGATCTCGGAGACCGGTCTGCCCTGTGTGTAGTCCTCGCCGAGATCTCCGGTGACGAGCTTGCCGACGTAGTTGCCGTACTGCACAACCAGGGGCTTGTCGAGCCCGTACTGCTTGTGCAGCTGCTCGATCACAGCCGGATCGCGCGCCTTGTCACTGCCGGCGATCTGCCCGACCGGGTCGCCGGGGAGCACGAACAGACAGGCGAACAGGATCATCGTCGCGCCGAGCACGACCACGACCAACTGGCCCAGCCTGCGGACCACATACCTTCCCATGAACTTGCCTCTCTGCGCCTCGCTGCCGCTGTGCGTGCAGCTTCCCAGCCCCGGGTTGGGGGGTGCGGGGGTGGGAGAAGGGGGGGCGGATCGCGCCCTCCCGACGGTCGTCGAGGGCCGTGGCATCCGAGTCCGGCTCGGCGCCACGGCCCCCGTCATCGGGCACCGCGCTACGCGGCGCCCGCCTACTTCAGGCCGATCTCAGCGACGTTCGGGTTCTCGTGGAAGTCCATCTCGAGGCCCGCGAACTTCTTGGTGTTGGCCAGACGCTGCTGCGTGCGGTTCCACAGCGGGATCAGGGGGAGGTCGCCCACGGCGATCTTCTCTGCCTGCTTGTAGAGCTCGTTGCGGCCGGCCTGGTCCTTGGTGGCGCGGGCCTTGGCCACCAGGTCGTCGAACGTCTTGTTGCTGTAGCGGGACCGGTTGTCACCGATGACCTTGCCCGAGTCGTCCTTGTTGATGGACGCGGTGGACAACAGCGGGTACAGGTAGTTGTCCGGTGTCGGGTAGTCCGCACCCCAGGCGAAGCGGTACAGGCCCGTGGCGCCCGGCTTCTGCTGGTCGTCGAGCAGCTCGGCGAACGGCTTGCCGGTGGACTTCACCTTCACGCCGAGGACGTCCTCGAGCTGCTGCTTGACGGCCTGCATCCACTCCTCGTGGCCGGCACCGGTATTGTAGGCCATCTCAAGGGTGCTGCCCGGCTTCAGGCCGGCCTCGGAGGCGAGCTGCTTGGCCTTGGCCTTGTCCTGCTTGAGGCAGGAGGTGCACAGGTCCTGCTGGTACACGTCCTTGAAGACCGGCGGCAGGATCGTCCCCGACTTGGTCATCATGCCCTGGAAGACACCCTTGATGATGGCGTCCCGGTCGATCGCGTAGGAGACGGCCTCGCGCGCCTTCTTGTCCTTCAGCGGACCGTTGTCGGTGATCGCCAAGAGGTAGTTCATGCCATTGGTGTCGTCCGTGAGCCACTGCCCCTGCGGCTCGTACTTGGCCTTGGCGGCCGGCATCTGCGGGGTGGGCATCCGGGCCCAGTCGTACTGGCCCGACTCGAAGCCCTGGTACTCCAGCGTCACACCGTTGTTGGAGTTGAGGATGTCGATCTGGACCTTGTCCAGCTTGGCCTTCGTCAGGCCGTAGTCGTCGTTGCGGACGAGGGTGATCGACTTGTTGTGCTCCCACGTGCCCTGCATCTTGAAGGGCCCGTTGCCGATGGGGGCTTCGTTGAACGCCTTGTTCTTGCCGTCGCCCGCGACCTTGGGAACGGGGCTGAAGACCGTGTGCGTGGTCTTGATGTAGAACTCGAAGTCCGGGACGGAGAGCTTCACCTGAAGGGTGTTCGGGTCCGGAGCGCTCAGGCCCGACATCTCCTTCGACTTGCCGGACTGCACGTCCGCGAAGCCCTCGATGCCGCCCAGGTGGTAGGCCACGTCGGACGCGGACGTCTTCTGTGCCACTCGGTTCCAGCCGCGGATGAAGGACTCCGCGTCCACGGCCTCGCCGTTGGAGAACTTCGTGCCCGACTTGAGCTTGAAGGTCCACGTCTTGCCGTCGGCGCTGACCTCTCTGGATGCGGCCAGAGCCGGAACGACCTCGCCGTCCTTGGTCGCGTCGTACAGCCCCGTGAAGAGGTTGTCCGCGACCAGGATGCCCTCGGACTCCTGAGCGTTGTAGGGGTCGATGGCCACCGGCTCGGTGATGCCCATCCTGAAGGTGCCACCAGCCTTGGCGGAGCCACCGCTGCCGTTGCCGCTGTCGTCGTCGCTGCCTCCACAGGCAGTCGCGGCCAGAGCAATGACTATCGCCCCCGCGACCCACTTGGCGCTCTTGGCACCACGCATGGGTTCCTCCTCATGAGTCCTTTTGTTCACCGCAAGAGGGAGCACACGACATCCCACGGACGATTGGAACGGGGAAGATCGGGTGCACCCGTACGCTCGTGAGTCGGCGCCCTCCTGCAATGGATGACTCGTCGACCCGAGCTCTACGCGCCTAACTATCTGCCATGTCTCATGACTGAACCACAGTCATAAGGTCTCGGTTCGATCACACCTGGCGCGTACATCTTCCAAAATACGGACAAACGGTTTGCCGAAAGATCCCTGCGAAACGGACTTGTTACACAAGTATCGACACCTGGGGTTCGGATATCGGACGAGCTGACGGAAAATGAGTTGCACTCGACAGCGGAGGAACACTCTCAACGCTGTAAGCGGAGCAAATCGCGACCAACCCACCCAGCCGACCGCGCATTCCGGCCACCCTAGCGTCGCGAAGCTGCGGGCGCGATCAATGAGGCCCCTCACAGTCACGTCATAGGGAAAACCCTGTATCGGCCGTACCTCGGCTCGGCACCTCGCCGACACGATCCGAAACGCACCACGGCCGGACCCCGACAGAGGTCCGGCCGCGCTCATCATCCAGCCTTGTAGGCCACACCCGCCTCGAGTCAGCAGAACCGCTGCTGCACCAGACGGCCAAGGCTCTTGCTGTTCACGGATTCACCGCAGCGTACGGCGCCCTTCACCTGTGCGCTGAAGGTCTTGGCCGTGCCGTGGGCCTGCTCGATCCACTTGGTCCCCCTGTCGCAGCGGAAGCCCTGCCAAGTACCGGTGGCCTTGACGGTCCCGCGGAAGAAGAAGTACTGCCCCTTCTTCGTGAAGGTCTCGGAGAAGGTGACCGACCTGGTCGTGGTCTTCGCCTCCTCGTGGGTGTACGAGCCCTCGACATGGGCATCGAGGCTCGCCAGGACCTTCGTCACACCGAAGCCGGCGCTCACACCCCCGCTGACGCTGCGCCCGGAGGTGACGGTCGTGTCATGCCCCAGCGTCTTGGTGATGGTGACACTGCCGCCCGAGTAACCCTTCTCGTAACCCTGCACCTTGTGCGTCAGCACGCGGGACCGGTTCGTCACGACCCACTTGACCGATCGCGCGCCCGGTTCACAGATGAGCTCAGCCCCACTGGCCGCGGTCACCGGCCCGAGAACCACGATCGAAGCCGCAGCAACGCCAGTGGCCACGGCTATCGACGTCAGTCTCCTGCTCACAGTCGTTCCCCGTTTCATCCGGCGTGGCCGCTCTTCAGGACCGGCCACGTCCCCCTTCACCCCGATGCGCTTGACGGAGCCAGGTCAAGTTATGACGGTGATCACTGATTGCACAGTGATCTGAGAGAAACTTGAGGTAAGAAAACGGAAAGGAGCAGTCCGTACAGGCAACTCATCGGTCAAGAAGGCGAGTCGGGACACCACCACACGCGCAGAGCCAGGCGGCCCCGTCCCATGGTGAGGGTGTGGGCCCGGTCACCGGCCTTGAGAAAGCGGCCCCCGCCACAGCCCCGTACCATGGAACGAGGCCGTGGCATGTCCAGCCCGGCAGGGTCCGCGTAACACAGACGTACGCGCAGGCCATCCTCACACTCCGGGAGAACGCCGCAATATGGCCACGCGCCACGACATCCGTAACGTCGCCATCGTCGCCCACGTCGACCACGGCAAGACGACCATCGTCGACGCCATGCTCAAGCAGGCCGGCGCCTTCGCCGCGCACGCCGCCGAGAATCTCGACGACCGCATGATGGACTCGAACGACTTGGAGCGTGAGAAGGGCATCACGATCCTCGCCAAGAACACCGCGGTGAAGTACCACCCGAAGGCCGGCGGGGACGTCATCACCATCAACATCATCGACACCCCCGGCCACGCCGACTTCGGCGGCGAGGTCGAGCGCGGTCTGTCGATGGTCGACGGTGTCGTTCTCCTCGTCGACGCCTCCGAGGGCCCGCTGCCGCAGACCCGGTTCGTGCTGCGCAAGGCGCTGCAGGCGCGCCTGCCCGTCATCCTGTGCATCAACAAGACGGACCGGCCGGACGCCCGTATCGACGACGTCGTGAACGAGACGTACGACCTCTTCCTCGACCTCGACGCCGACGAGGAGCAGATCGAGTTCCCGATCGTCTACGCGTGCGGTCGTGACGGCATCGCCTCGCTGACCAAGCCCGAGGACGGCACCGTGCCGGGCGACTCCACCAGCCTGGAGCCGTTCTTCTCGACGATCCTGGAGCACATCCCGGCGCCGACGTACGACGAGGCCGCCCCGCTGCAGGCCCACGTCACGAACCTCGACGCCGACAACTTCCTCGGCCGTATCGCCCTGCTCCGCGTCGAGCAGGGCGAGCTGCGCAAGGGGCAGACCGTCGCCTGGATCAAGCGTGACGGCTCCGTCAGCAACGTCCGCATCAGCGAGCTGATGATGACCGAGGCGCTGACCCGGAAGCCGGCGGAGAAGGCCGGTCCCGGTGACATCTGTGCCGTCGCCGGTATCCCCGACATCATGATCGGCGAGACCCTCGCCGACACCGAGAACCCGATCCCGCTCCCGCTGATCACGGTCGACGAGCCCGCGATCTCCATGACCATCGGTACGAACACCTCGCCGCTGGTCGGCCGCGGCGGCACCGGCAAGGGCGCGGACGCGAAGGCGGCCGTCAAGGACCGCAAGGTCACCGCCCGGCAGGTCAAGGACCGGCTCGACCGTGAGCTGATCGGTAACGTCAGCTTGCGCGTGCTGGAGACCGAGCGGCCGGACGCCTGGGAGGTCCAGGGCCGCGGTGAGCTGGCGCTCGCCATCCTGGTCGAGACGATGCGCCGCGAGGGCTTCGAGCTGACCATCGGCAAGCCGCAGGTCGTCACCAAGGACGTCGACGGCAAGGTCTACGAGCCCGTCGAGCGCATGACCATCGACGTGCCCGAGGAGCACATGGGCGCGGTCACGCAGCTCATGGGTGTCCGCAAGGGCCGTATGGACAACATGTCCAACCACGGCTCCGGGTGGGTGCGCATGGAGTTCGTCGTGCCGTCGCGTGGTCTCATCGGCTTCCGGACCGAGTTTCTGACGCAGACCCGCGGCACGGGCATCGGCCACTCCATCCACGAGGGCTTCGAGCCCTGGTTCGGCACCCTGCAGACCCGTAACAACGGCTCGCTGGTCGCCGACCGCGCCGGTGCGGTCACCGCGTTCGCGATGACGAACCTTCAGGAGCGCGGCGTGCTCTTCGTGGAGCCGGGCACCGAGGTGTACGAGGGCATGATCGTCGGCGAGAACTCGCGCTCCGACGACATGGACGTCAACATCACCAAGGAGAAGAAGCTCACCAACATGCGGTCGTCCACGGCCGATGTGACGGAGTCGATCGTGCCGCCGCGCAAGCTGTCGCTCGAGCAGTCGCTGGAGTTCTGCCGCGACGACGAGTGCGTCGAGGTCACCCCGGAGGCGGTTCGTATCCGCAAGGTGAACCTGGACGCCCGCGAGCGCGCCCGCGCGGCGAGCCGCGCCAAGCACGGCTGACCCTAGCCGTACTCGGGGGGTTACGACGCCGAGGTGGGGGCCCCGGCGCTGGCAGGGGCGGGGGGGGCGCCGGGGGGGGGGCGGTTGCCCGCGGGGGGGGCGGGGGGGGGGGGGCGGGGGGGGGGGGGGGGGGGGGGGGGGGGGGGGGGGGGGGGG